>NZ_JASE01000005.1:2526768-2842614 GCF_000622325.1 Sulfitobacter geojensis | reverse complement strand
CCGGTGACACGGCCGCGCGGGATGCGGCGTCGCTTTTGTCGGGGGATCTGGCGCATGGCGAAGACGCGGCACGGGCGGCGGTATTGGCGCAAACCCCTGATGTCACGCTGTTTTCGCTGGAGGCGCGGCGGTGGAACCGTGTCGAGTTGTTGATCCGTGCGGGATTTGTGCTTGGCTCGGATCGTTATACCGCGTTTATCGAACAGGCCGAAACCGGCACCTAGCGTTGCCGCAACGCCTGCACCATCAATCCGGGCAATATGGCAAAACACTTGGCATATCGCGGGATCATGCGCATGGGGCTTTGCAGTGCCCGCCACAACCATTCCAGCGCCAGTGCCCGCATGATTTTAGGGGCCCGTACCTGATGACCCGACAGAAAATCCAACCCCGCGCCGATCGATGCAAACCCGACGGTTGGTGCCCGTTCGCGTCCCCGCGCGGCAAAAACTTCCTGTTTCGGGGCACCGAGGGCAATGAAACACAAGCCGGCACCGCTGGCCGTCAGGGCGTCGAAAATCGCGTTCGCTTGTGTCCCTGCCGGATCAAACCCGTAAGGGGGGGCATGTGTGTAGCTGATGCTAAGTCCCGCTACCCGTTCTTTCAGCGCCGCTGCCGCGCCTTCAAGGGCTGCGTCCGAACTGCCAACCAAGGCGATGGGCACCGACATTTCAGCGCAGAGCGCACAGAGCGGCAGGATCATATCCGACCCCGGCATCAGTTCCAGTTTGTGTTTCGCCATTGCGGCCAGCCAGACGACAGGCCGCCCGTCTGCGACCACTAGATCATGCGCGCGGTAAGCGGCAAGAAAATCGGCATCCACCGGCAGTTTGGTCAGATGATCAAGGTTAAGGGTGGCCAGCGCAAAACCGTCCCGCGCGCGCAGGCGGTTGCGCACGGCCTGAAACAATGCCGGTCTCGTCGGGGTATTGACCTCGACCTGATGGGGAATGCTGCCAAATTTCAAAACGCCAGGGGCCGTGTTGTTGTTGCCGATCGGCCGCAGCCTAACGGTGAATTTCCTAAATAGTAATTATAGTTCAATGTGTTAGTGCCCTGTTCCTGATGCGCGGCCAATTCTGTTCCTGAACCTAGCGGGATGACAGCCCCTGCGCCAAGTGCTAATTTGCAAGGCGCACAAGGAGCAATAGACACAACCGATCATGGGAAACGGACTTGCACATCTGATGCTGGCTGTATGGCCGGTGGTTTGCCTTGTGCTGTTTCGCACCCAAAAGGTTGAACGCGCGCTGATCTGGTCGATCCTAGGCGGTTATCTGTTTCTGCCGCCCCTGACGGAATATGACCTGCCGTTGGTGCCCAGCATGGACAAGGTGTCGATCCCGAATTTGTCGGTCTTGCTGATCATGGTCTTTGCGATGAAACACAAGGTGCAGCTCTGGCCCGAGTCCCGCGTGGCCTTGGTGCTGGTTGTGGGGCTGATCCTCTGTGCGGTGCCCACGGTGTTGACCAATACTGACCCGATCATTTTTGAGGTGCTCCGGGGCGCGGACCCGATTGTGTTTCAGGTCGACGCCTTGCCAGGGCAGTCGGTGCGCGACATCGGGTCGGTGCTGATTGCGCAGATCCTGACGGTCGTACCGTTTCTGTTGGCGCGCCAATTTTTGTCCTCGGATGATGCGTTGCGCGAAATCATGCTGGCGCTGATGGTGGGGACGTTGATTTATTCCATCCCGTCGCTGATCGAGATCCGGCTGAGCCCGCAGATGAACGTCTGGACCTACGGGTTTTTCCAACACTCCTTTGCCCAGACCATGCGCGCGGGCGGTTTCAGGCCAATCGTGTTCCTGCCGCACAGTCTGTGGCTGGCGCTGTTTGTCTGTATGGGGCTGTTGGCCGCCGCAGCCTTTGCGCGCAATGCGGCCGACCAACAGAAGCGTAATCTGTTGCTGGTGGTGGGATATATCGCGGTGCTGCTGGTCCTATGCAAAAGCCTTGCTTCCTTTGCCTATGGTCTGGTGCTGACGCCCCTGGTGCTTTTTGTACCGGTACGCTGGCAAATCAGGATTGCTGCACTTTTTGCTTTTGTAGCCGTGGCTTACCCGATGCTGCGCAATCTCCAACTGATCCCGCTTGATGCGATCCTCGCGCAGGCCGAGGCGATCAGCGCGGACCGTGCCCAATCGCTTGGCTACCGCTTTTTCAACGAAGAGCAATTGCTGGCACGTGCCGCTGAAAAACCGGCATTTGGCTGGGGCGGTTGGGGGCGCAGTCTGATCCGCGATCCTGAAACCGGTGTCATCACCTCGATCCCCGATGGCCGCTGGATCATTGTTTTTGGCACCTTCGGCTGGCTTGGGTATCTGTGTGAATTCGGTCTGCTGGCGCTGCCGTTGATCCTGATGTGGCTCTACGTGCGCAAAGATACCGATGCGGCACTGTCACCGTTCATTGCGCCGCTTTGTCTGATCCTTGGCATTACCATGATGGACATGCTGTTGAATGCGACGCTGACGCCTCTCACGTGGCTGACCGCCGGTGCGATTCTGGGGTACGTTGAAAAACGCAATCCGCAAGGCGCGCGCAAGCCAAGGTTTGCGCTGCGCGGGGCGGTGATGCAGGGTGACGCACCGATCAAGGGCAAACGCACCGTCATTTGATGCCGCTTTTTGGGTGGGCGCTGTCGGGCTGTTCTTTATGGCCGAAACAGGCCGGTTGCGACGGTCAAACCGTTTCATTGTTTCGCGCTTGGCGAAAATCGTCCTGTGATGCGCGAATTGTTGTGATATTCCCCTGCATATCAGCCCCTGAAATTGCTTAGGATACAGGCCAGACGGACCTGCTCGTGAAAAATGGCATAAAAATGCCCGAATTGCGCGATAAAGGATGCGGGTATTTCTTAGGTAACCCATGGGGCCCATGCTCGGATTTTGTCGGGAGCGGGGTAAATTGCGAACGATGAACAAATCAGTCAAAAGCACTTTTTCAGACGAAGACATTGCTATTGTTGGGCTTTCTGTCAACGTGCCCGGTGCTGCCGGTGTGGATGCGTATTGGGCGAACCTGCGTGACGGTGTGGAATCGATCCGCCGCCTGTCCGAACAGGAATTGCTGGACGCGGGCGAAAGCGCCCAAGCCATTGCGCGCAAGAATTACGTGCCCGCCGCCGCCGTGCTCGACGGCTTTGATACGTTCGATGCGGATTTCTTTGGCTTCTCCCCGAAAGACGCCGCCATTCTTGACCCCCAGCACCGCAAGTTTCTTGAGGTCGCATGGGAGGCGATGGAGCAGGCGGGTCATCCGCCGGAAACAATGGGCGGCCCGATTGGCGTCTACGCGGGCTGCGGTATGGGCAGTTACTTCTACTTCAACATCTGCTCGAACCCCGATCTGGTCGACGATGTTGGCATGTTTCTGCTGCGCCACACGGGCAACGACAAGGACTTCCTGTCAACGCGGGTCAGCCATGTGTTCGACCTAAAGGGGCCGTCAATCAACCTGCAAACGGCATGCTCGACCTCATTGGTGGCGATCCACTACGCCTGTCAGGCGCTGCGTGCAGGTGAAATTGACATGGCGCTGGCGGGTGGGGTGACCATCGAATTGCCGCATGGGCGCGGCTATGAGTTCAAGGAAAACGAAATCCTGTCACCGGACGGGCATTGCCACGCCTTTGACCACCGCGCGCAAGGTACGGTTTTCGGATCAGGGGCGGGGGCTGTCGCCTTGCGCCGTCTGTCGGATGCCATTGCGGACGGGGATCACATCTGGGCTGTGATCAAAGGCTCTGCCGTCAACAATGATGGCGCGGCGAAAGCGGGCTACCTCGCGCCCTCGGTTGACGGGCAGACGCAGGCCATCGCGGCCGCATTGGATGCGGCGGGTGTCGCGGCGCAAAGCATCGGCATGGTCGAATGCCACGGCACCGGCACCTATCTGGGCGACCCGATTGAGGTTGCCGCCTTGACCGAAGCCTACCGCGCGCAAACCGATGCCGTTGATTTCTGTCGCATCGGATCGGTGAAAACCAACATCGGCCACCTTGATACTGCTGCAGGTGTCGCGGGCCTCGCCAAGGCGACGCTTGCCCTGCACAACAAACAGATCCCGCCATCTTTGGGCTTTGAAGCCCCCAATCCGGCGATCCCTTTCGACGGCTCGCCATTTCGTGTGAACGCAGTCCTCAGCGACTGGGCCGCTGGTGAAACCCCGCGCCGCGCTGCGATCAACGCGCTGGGCGTGGGCGGCACCAATGCCCATATGATCCTTGAGGAAGCCCCCGCGCGCGCACCATCCGAAGAAAGCGATTGGCCGTTTCATGCGCTGGTGATTTCCGGCGCATCGAAAGCGGCGCTCGATGCCAACAGCGCGGCCCTTGCGGCGCATCTGCGCGATCACCCCGAACAGCCGCTTGCGGATGTGGCCCATACCCTGAAAAACGGCCGCCGCGCCTTTGAAAAACGCCGCGTGGTGGTGGCCGAAACCCATGACGAAGCTGCCGGGCTGATGGAAGGTACAGACACCCGCCGCGTATTTACCCATGATGCCTTGGGCGAAAACCCCGAGGTGGTCTTCATGTTCCCAGGTGGCGGGGCGCAGTATGCCGGCATGGCGCGGGATCTATATGAAACCGAGCCGGAATTTGTAGAATGGATGGACCGCGGTTTAGACCATCTGTCGCCGCAGCTGGACTATGATATCCGTGCACTTTGGCTGCCCGAGGCGGATCAGACTGATGAGGCCTCAGAGAGGCTGAAGAGGCCCTCCGTGCAGCTCCCCCTCATCGCCATCGTCGAATATGCGCTGGCAAAACTCTGGATGTCGTGGGGGGTACAACCCGCTGCGATGGTGGGCCATTCCATGGGTGAAAACGTCGCCGCCTGTCTTGCCGGTGTGATGACATTCGAAAACCTGATCGACCTTGTTCTGCTGCGCGGCCGCTTGTTTGACGAAGTGCCCGCCGGTGGCATGTTGTCGATCTCAGCTCCCCTGACGGCGATTGAACCGCTGTTGGGCGATGACCTTGATATCGCGTCGATCAACGCGCCCGAACTGATCGCGGTGTCCGGCCCGCAAGCCGCACTTGATGCGATGCAGGTCCGTCTGGACAAGGCCGAGATCGAATATCAGCGCATCGCCATCGATATCGCGGCGCATAGCCGGATGTTGGAACCGATCCTTGCCCGCTACCGCGCGTTTCTGGCCAGCATTGACCTGCAAGCGCCGAACATGCCCTTTGTCTCGAACCGCAGCGGTGCGCAGATCACCGCCGAGCAGGCGACCAGCCCCGATTACTGGGTCGCCCAGTTGCGCAATACCGTCAATTTTGTGGATTGCATCACGACCCTGAGTTCCCCGCGCAAACGTATCTATCTGGAAGTGGGTCCGGGCAAAGCCCTGTCCGCCCTTGCGCAAATGCACCCTGATGTCGCGCCCGCGCAAGTCTTGTCTACGCTGCGCCACCCAGATCAGGACATTGCGGACGACAAGTATTTTATCTCGGTCATTGGCCGCCTTTGGGCCTGCGGGCTGGAGGCTGACTGGTCCCAGATCTGGGGCGAGGCCAAGCGCAATCGTGTTATACTGCCCACCTATCAATTCCAGCGCGCCAAGTATTTTATCGAAGCTGGACAGGCAGCAGTTGCGCCTGCGGTTGCGCCGTTAACACGCAGCGATGCCATCGAAGATTGGGGATCCGTCCCCGCATGGCGCCCGCGTTTTGCCGATACGGATATGGATGTGACGTCCGATTTGGGTGACGTGCCCCTTACGTGGTTGATATTCGCGGATGGTTCAGGGCCCGCCGCCCCCGCCATTCAACGTCTGAAGGATGCCGGTCATAGGGTTATCTCGGTGCGGGCAGGGGATGCCTTTGCCCAAAGCGATGAGGCGACATATACCCTAGCCCCCGAGCAGGGCCGCCAAGGGTATGACCAGCTGGTCACGGACCTAAGGGAGCGCGATTTGCTGCCGGACCGGATCGGGCATTTCTGGCTGGCTGATGATCATCTGCCGTCCCGTGCAGGGTCGTCCGAATTTGACCGCAATCTGGAACAGGGGTTCTGGAGCCTGACATGGCTTGCGCAGGCCCTGTCCGAAGCGGGTCTTGATAAACCATTGCACCTGAGCGTCTTTACCGCCGGTGCCGCACAGGTGCGCGACGAGCCTGTGCCCCACCCGGAGGAGGCGCTGATCGCCGGTCCCGTTGGTGTCTTTGCACGCGAAATGCCGGATGTGACCTGTGCGCAAATTGATCTGGAACCGGTGGCGGACCATGTATCCCCGTCTAAAGGATGGTTCTCCAAACCTGTTGAAACCACCGCTGATGACACATTGACGGACCGTCTGCTGGAAGAGCTGATGGCACAGCCCGCCAATACCATTGCAGCCCTGCGCGGTGAAAAACGGTTCGAGCAAAGCTACCGCGACATTAAATTGCCCGCGGCGCAGGCACCTGCCTTTCGCGATGATGCAACCTATCTGATCACCGGCGGATTTGGCGGCATCGGGCTGACCTTGGCGGCGGATATTCTGGGCCAGCACAAAGCGCATGTCGTACTCTTGTCGCGTGATGGCATGCCGGACCGGCAGGCTTGGGACGGATACCTCAAAACACACGCCACGACCGACCGCACCGCGCGGCGGATGCATGCGGTGATGCGTCTGGAAGAGCTGGCCAAACCGTTGGGCGGCTCCATTGAGGTGGCGCAGGGCGATGTGGCCAACCTTGCCCAGATGCGCCGTGTGACGCAGGATTTGACCACGCGCCACGGCGGATTAACGGGGGTGATCCACGCCGCTGGTACACTGGATGATGCGCCGCTGCTGGCCAAATCAGACGCTGGTATTGACGCCGTGCTCTCGCCCAAGGTGCAGGGTCTGCGGGTGCTTGATCAACTGCTGCCCGACGGCACACTGGAGCTGATGGTGCTGTTTTCATCCACCTCGACCGCCACGCGGTCTGCCGGACAGACAGATTACGTTGCCGCCAACGCATGGTTGAACGCCTTTGCTGCTGCACGGCGGGGCGGCAAGACCCGCGTTGTCGCGATCAACTGGGGCATCTGGTCGGATGTCGGCATGGCGGCTAAAGCGCTGAATGGCGCGGCCAGCGATGTTTTACCACCGCGTCCATTGGATGCGGCCTTTCTTAAAACCGCGGGTGCAGATGCGGCGGGGGATGCGGTGTTTACCGCGCCTTTCACCACGGATGATTGGCTGCTCGACCAGCACCGCACCGCAGAGGGGCAAGCGATCCTGCCCGGCACCGGCTATATCGAACTGCTGGCCGAAACGGCGACGGCGCAGGGCATGAGTGCTTTCGACATTAAGGATCTGTATTTCCTGCGGGCCATGCCAGTCGAGGACGGCACCAGCCGCGAAATGCAGGTGAGTTTGCGCGCTGACGGCGAAGGATTTGCCGCCGAGATGCGCAGCGATTGCCGGATGCAAGGCAGGGAAGGCTGGCAGTTGCACGCGCAGGCCAGCGTGACACCTTTGACCCGGACAGCACCGGAGGCGGTCGACCTTGCTGCGCTGACGGCGCGGTGTGGTGATATTGCACGGGGCACTGATGAGGCCCGATTGAAATCACCCCAAGAGGCACATCTGAAATTCGGTCCCAACTGGCATGTTCTGTCGCAGACACATATGGGCACGGGCGAAGGTCTGGCGAAACTGGCCTTGCCAAAGTCCCTGCGTGACGCGGAAAACGCGACGGTGCTGCATCCGGGATTGATGGACCTTGCCACCGGCTGGGCCATCGGGCTGGTGCCGGGATACGGCGCAACCCACCTTTGGGTGCCGGTATCCTATGGATCTATCCGCGTATACGCACCGCTGCCTGCAGATGTGCACTCATGGGTGCGTCTGCGCGAAGGGCAGGGTGATTTTGCCCGTTTCGATGTGACGCTTTGTGATGATACGGGCCGCGTTCTGGTCGAGGTCAGCGATTTTGCGATGAAGCGGTTGGAAGGCGGGCTGACGGCCATGCCACTGACCGCAGCCGAGGTGCGCTTCGCAGATGACGATGCGAATGATGACAGCCGCAGCCCCGCCGAGGAACAACTGGCCTATCTGGTCTCGCAAGGCATCCGCGCCAGTGAAGGGCCCGAAGCCTTGCGCCGTGCGCTTGCGCTCGGCAAGCCGCACGTCATGGTATCCTCTCTGCCCCTGCAAGGGTTGATCGAGCGTGCCAATGCGCCGGCGTTTGAACAGACCACGACAGGACAAAGTTTTGAACGGCCCGATCTGGACGGGTCTTTTGTGGCCCCGCGCAACGGGATCGAGGAACGTCTGGCCGAGATCTGGTCGAACCTGCTGGGCGTCAGCCCGGTCGGCGTCGAGGACAGCTTTTTCGATCTCGGGGGGCATTCGCTGATCGCTGTGCGCCTGTTTGCGTCGGTGAAACGCGAATTCAAGGTGGAATTCCCGATTTCGGTTCTGTTCGAAGCGCCAACAATCGCCAAATGCGCCGCCCTGATCGCGGCAGAAACCGGTGATCTTGAGGAGGCTTCTGGCGAGGATGTCTCATCCGCCGCGCCGGAGAAGTACGAATTCCTTGTACCGCTGAACCAAAGCGACCAGCGAGATGCGCCAGCTTTGTTTATCGTTGCGGGCATGTTCGGCAACGTGTTGAACCTGCGCCACCTCGCGCTGCCTTTCGCGCCGGAACGGCGGGTGTTTGGTGTGCAAGCACGCGGGTTGATCGGAGACACGGAACCGCACCGCGATGTCGA
This sequence comes from Sulfitobacter geojensis, assembly GCF_000622325.1. Classification (NCBI taxonomy): domain Bacteria; kingdom Pseudomonadati; phylum Pseudomonadota; class Alphaproteobacteria; order Rhodobacterales; family Roseobacteraceae; genus Sulfitobacter; species Sulfitobacter geojensis. The sequence continues at coordinate 2,833,915 of NZ_JASE01000005.1, read as the reverse complement.
GGCTGCGGCACGTGATTATCTGAACGAAATGCGGCGGATGCAGCCCGAAGGGCCCTATCTGATTGCGGGATATTCCGGCGGCGGCATCATGGCCTATGAGATGGCAAGACAGCTGCGCAGCGCGGGGCAGGACGTGGGTGTGGTCGCGATGTTTGATACCCCATTGCCTGTGCGTCCCTCACTAAGTCGACCGGATAAGGCGTTGATTAAGCTGGCTGAACTGAAATCCAAAGGACCGGCCTATCTGGTTGAATGGGCGCAGAACCGTTGGGCGTGGGAGACCCGTGACCGCAGCGGCGCTGCGGACACGGATGCGCCTGCGGGGGCTGAATTCAACAACCTGAAAATCCAGGATGCCTTTCTTGAAGCCGTGGGGAAATACCAGACCCCTGACTGGAATGGCCCACTGACCTTGTTCCGTCCGGCGCTTGATCTGCATTGGCCGGTGACGGGCGGCAGGTTTGTCAGCAAGGAACGCGAATATGTGTTCGAGGACAACGACTGGCGTCGATATGCGCCGCAGCTTGAGGTGATCGAGGTGCCGGGCGATCACGACAGTATGATGCTGGCCCCGAATGTCACCACTCTGGCGCAGGAGCTGCGCGAGGTGATTGCACGGGCATTGGATGACGGAACGGGCGATTGGCAACAGGCAACGGCGGCGCAGTGATGGCAGATGTAACTCCGAAAGTGCTGGCACCCCCGAGTGTGCTGGTGGTCTTGCTGAATTACCGGACCGCTGAGATGACCCTGCGCGCAGCCGAGGCCGCGCTTGCCGATATGCCTGAGGGCGCCGAGCTGGTGATCATCGACAATGCCTCCGGCGACGGTTCGGCTGGCGTGCTGGCCAATGCCATTGCGCAGCGCGGCTGGGATGCGCAAAACCGCGTGCGGTTGATCCTGTCGGATGTGAACGGCGGATTTGGTGCGGGCAACAATCTGGGTTTCAAGGCTGGCATGTCGGACGGTCGCCGCCCTGATTACTTCTATGTGCTGAACTCGGACGCCTTTCCCGATCAGGGCTGCTTGCCCGCGCTGATCAAACATCTGGAAACCACGCCCAAGGCCGGAATGGCCGGCAGCCATGTGCGCGGTGAGGATGGTCTTCCTCATACAACGGCCTTTCGCTTTCCCTCCATCGCGGGCGAATTCGAAGGGGCGGCGCGCACCGGCCCGTTTACCCGATTGCTGAAATCTTCTGTCGTCGCGCCAGATCTGCCGCAGACGCCAACACCGGTGGATTGGGTCGCGGGGGCCAGTGTATTGATGCGCGCCGCGATGCTGGATGACATCGGCATATTCGACGAAACATTCTTTCTCTACTTTGAGGAAACCGACCTGTGCAAACGGGCTGCTGTGGCGGGCTGGGAATGCTGGTATCTGCCGCAAGTCGGTGTGGTGCACATCGGATCTGTCTCGACTGGGATGAAAGAATGGCGGCGCATTCCCGACTACTGGTTCGCCTCGCGCCGGCACTATTTTGTAAAAAACCACTCCCGCACCTATGCGGCCGCGGCGCTTCTGGCCAAGCTTGCCGGTGGTGCCATTCATCATCTGCGCTGCAAATTATCCGGTGCAACGCCGCAAGACCCGCCCGGTTTCAACCGTGACCTGCTGCGCTTTGGTCTTGGCATGTCCCTGCGCCGCGACACCCCTTTACTCCGACGTTCCGTATCGAAGGAAAACCCATGACTGTCCCCGTCAATCCCCAAGCTTTTGACGCCATTTTGATGGGTGATGAATCCCTGACCATTGCCTGTGGAGATATGATGTTGGCAGGCGGGCATCGCCTGTCAGCGGTGATCACGCGCGATGCGACGGTGCGCGGCTGGGCCGAAGCCAAGGGGCTGTCGGTGTTCGATGAGGCAAAGGGTATCCTCGGGGCTGGCCTTGCGGCGGATTGGCTGCTGTCCATTGCCAACCTGCGAATGATTCCTGCGGATGTACTGGCGGTTCCTGCGAAGGGTGCGATAAATTTCCATGACGGTCCCTTGCCACGTTATGCGGGTCTGAATACGCCGGCGTGGGCGGTGATCAACGGCGAGACGTCACACGGTGTCAGCTGGCACATGATCGAAGGTGGCGTGGACGAGGGCGACCTTCTGGCGCAAAAGACCGTCGAGATTGCGGCAGATGAAACGGCCTTCAGTCTGAACTCCAAATGTTACGCCGCTGGCATGGAAAGCTTTGCCGCTGTCCTGTCGCAGCTTGAAACCGGAACTCTGGAACGCACGCCGCAAGACCTAAGCCAGCGTAGCTATTTCGCCCGTAATCAGCGACCCGATAACATGGGTGTGCTGGATTTCACGGCACCGGCGGCGCAGTTGGACGCGCTGGTGCGGGGGCTGGACTTTGGCGAGTATTGGAACCCGCTTGGCACAGCCAAGATTGCTATTGGTGACGCGTTTTACAGCATTGGCGGGCTTGACCTTGTCGACGGGGCAAGCGGTGCTGCCGGTACGGTTCTGGAAGTGTCCGACAAGGCGGTGAGTGTTGCAACAGCCACCACAGCCGTAAGATTGCGCGGGCTACGTCAATTAGACGGGGGCAAGATCGCCCCAGGCAGCCTGACTACTGTTGGCGACGTTCTTGGCCAACCAAACCTGCCTGATTTCGACGCCAAAGACGAAGCGTTCTGGCGCATGGCCTTGACAAAATCCGCTCCGGCGCAGGTGCCATTTATCGCGGCCCGGTCGGGTGAACCTGAACTGGCAATACGGCCATTGACGCTGCCAGCCGGTCTTTCCGCGGCGCAAGGGGTCACCGCCGGCGCTGTGGCCGTGTTGAACGGAGAGGAGGCGGCGCAGGGCGTTTTTGCCTTGAAGGTGAAGCCCGAACATCCGTTGGTCGCAGGCTGGGTGCCGCTGCATATTTCTGCGGGGGGTGAAGCCGCGGTGCAATCGGTGTCGGACGATGTGACCCGCCATCTGGACCGCGCGCAAACCTCCGCTGGCATGGCACAGGATTTGTTGGCCCGCGATCCGGTGAGTGCGGTAAACGGTCAGCCGCTGATCGGGTTCTCGCTGGAGGCAATACCGGTCGAAAACGCTGCGCTGACCCTGTGCCTTGACGGGGCAGTGGCGCAACTGACTTATGATAAAACGCGCCTTTCCGACGTAGCTGTCGATCTGATCTGCGCCCGTATCGAAGCGGCTGCCGCATCGTTTGCCGACGCGCAGACCTGCAATGACCTGCGCCGGATGCCCGTAAGCGAAGTGGCGCTGCTAGACGGCTGGAACGATACCGCGCGCGCCTATACCCCCACGACGATCCACGCCGCATTCGAAGCGCAGGTGGCACGGACGCCGGACAGCGAAGCGGTTGTTTTTGAAGGGGAAATGCTGTCATACGCCGCTTTGGATGCCCGCGCCAACAAACTGGCCCATGTTCTGCGCGCACAAGGCGCGCGCCGCGGTACACCGGTCGGTTTGTTCACCACTCGCAGCCTTGATCTGTTGATCGGGGCGCTAGGGATCCTCAAGGCGGGCGGAGCCTATGTGCCGCTTGATCCGGCATATCCGGCCGATCGCATTGCGCATTACATCAGTGACAGCGCCGCCCCGCTGATCGTGACGCAAAGCGGCTTGGCCGCGCAGCTGCCCGCGCATAACGCAAAAGTCATCGTGCTGGACAGTGATCCGCAGATTTCAGGCGCACCCGACACCGCGCCAGAGCCAACGGCGACGCCGGACGATCTGGCTTATCTGATCTATACTTCCGGCTCTACCGGCACGCCCAAAGGGGTGATGGTCAGCCATGGCAATGTCGCGAATTTCTTTGCCGGTATGGATGACCGCATCGACCATGACGCAGGCGCGGTCTGGCTTGCCGTTACCTCGCTCAGCTTTGATATTTCGGTGCTGGAACTGTTCTGGACCCTCGCACGCGGCTTTAAACTGGTGCTGGCAGGGGATGAATCGCGCACGATGGTGTCGAACGGACCTATTGCCGCATCCGATCGCAAGATTGATTTCAACCTGATGTATTGGGGCAATGACGACGGCGTCGGCCCCAAGAAATACGAATTGCTGCTGGAAGGCGCGAAATTTGCGGATGCCAACGGGTTTAACGCTGTCTGGACGCCCGAACGCCATTTCCACGCCTTTGGCGGACCTTATCCGAACCCGTCGGTCACCGGCGCAGCCGTCGCGGCAGTGACGCAAAACCTCGCCGTGCGGGCAGGGTCCTGCGTAGCCCCCTTGCACCATCCGGCGCGGATTGCCGAAGAATGGGCGGTGATCGACAATCTGACCAACGGACGTGTCGGCCTTGCCATCGCCAGCGGCTGGCAGCCCGATGATTTCGTGTTGCGCCCCGAAAACACGCCGCCCGCCAACAAGCCTGCGATGTATGCGGCGATCAAACAACTGCGCCAGATGTGGCGCGGCGAACCGGTGGAGTTTCCCAAACAGGACGGCAGCATGCATGCGGTTGTGACCCAACCGCGCCCTGTGTCGAAAGAACTGCCGGTCTGGGTGACCACCGCGGGAAACCCGCAAACGTGGAAAGAAGCGGGCGAGATTGGCGCGAATGTGCTGACACACTTGTTGGGTCAATCGGTTGAAGAAGTCGGCGGTAAGATCAAGCTTTACCATCAGGCCCTGCGTGATGCGGGCCATGATCCGGCTGATTTCACCGTGACCTTGATGCTGCACAGCTATCTGGCGGACACCCGTGAGGCGGCCGAAGAAGTCGCGCGCGGCCCGATGAAGGACTACCTGCGCTCCGCCGCCGCGCTGATCAAACAATACGCTTGGGCGTTTCCAGCGTTCAAACGGCCCGAAGGGACGTCCAACGCCTTTGATCTGGACCTTGAAGGGGTCAGTGACGAAGAACTTGATGCGATCCTTGAATTCGCTTTCCAACGCTATTTCAACGACAGCGGCATGTTTGGCACTGTGGCCGATGGTGTGGCACGGGTTGAACAGCTGAAAGCGATTGGCGTGGACGAAGTCGCCTGTCTGATCGATTACGGCATTGATCCGGCTCTGGTTATGGAAGGGCTGAAACCGCTGGCCGAAGTTTTGCAGCTGTCCAACCAGGGCACGGTTCTGGAAGCGGATGATTTCTCGCTTGCGGCACAGATCATTCGCCACGATGTGACCCACCTGCAATGCACCCCGTCGATGGCGCAGATGCTGGTGACCAATGACGGCGCGCGCGCCGCTTTGGGGCGGGTGCAACATCTGATGGTGGGGGGCGAAGCTTTGCCCGGATCATTGGTCGGCGCGCTGCAATCTGCCACGCGGGCCAGCCTGCAAAACATGTACGGCCCCACGGAAACGACGATCTGGTCCACCACGCAAATGGTTACGGATGCGGCGGATGCAACGGTCCCGATTGGTACGCCGATTGCCAACACGCAAACCTTCATCCTTGATGATAAGATGCGTCCGCAACCGATTGGTGTTGAAGGGGAATTGTGGATTGGAGGTGATGGTGTCACGGAGGGCTACTGGCAACGTCCCGAACTGAGCGACGAACGTTTTGTGGCGAACCCATTTGGCGCGGGCAAGCTGTATCGCACCGGCGATCTGGCGACATGGGATGCGCAAGGTGTCTTGCATTTCGCAGGCCGCGCCGATGCGCAGGTGAAGGTCCGCGGCCATCGGATCGAGCTGGGCGAGATCGAGGCGCGGCTGGCCGAATTGCCCGGCGTGAGCCAAGCAGTTGTCACCACGGTCGAGGCCTTTGGCAGCGCGCATCTGGTGGGTTACGTCACCGCGCAAACGCCGCTGGATCCTGACAAGACGAAGACGGCGCTTTCCGCTGTTCTGCCTGCCATCATGGTGCCGACATACTACGTCACGCTGGATGCCATGCCGCTGACGCCGAACAAGAAAATCGACCGCAAGGCGCTGCCCCTGCCGGAACGCCGTTTGAAACCGCGCGACGAAACCCCGCGCGCACCGGCCAACGCAACGCAAGGGATAATCAGCGAGGTCTGGTCAAAGCTGCTGGGCGTGAGCGACATTCGCGGCGAAGATAACTTTTTCGGGCTTGGCGGGCATTCCCTGCTGGCTGTGCAGGCGCACCGTGACATCAAGGCCGCGCTGAACAACGACAGCCTGTCGATCACGGACATCTTCCGCTTCCCCACGCTTGCCGGCCTTGCCGGTCATATCGACAAAGGCACCGGTGGCGCGACACCCGCGCCGGCCGCCCCTACGCAACCTGCCGCCACCGAGGCGATTTCGAAAAGACGCGCGATGCGGGCAGGGCGCAGCAAAGCCGGCGCATGACAGCGGTGCAGGCGATGGACAGGATGACCCGGACGCAAGCGGTGATTGCGGCACTGTTTGACGGGCCTGTTGCGGTGGGTGTCACCGATCCGCGCGTGCCTCAACCGCCAGCGATGGGCGATGAGGCGGCGCATCTGGCCCAGGCGATACCCGCCCGACGGCGGGAATTCGCCGCAGGGCGTGCCGCTGCACGGATCGCGATGGCGCAACTTGGGATGCCGCCGGTGCCGGTCCCTGCGTCCCCTGATCGCGCGCCGGTGTGGCCCAAAGGTATCTCGGGTAGTATTTCCCATACAACGTCCCTATGCGCCGCGGTGCTTCGAACCGACGGGCCATGTCTGGGCCTTGATATCGAAGAGAATACGCCGCTTTCACAGGATCTGTTGTCGACCATCTGTTCGGACGCTGAACAGGCCGGTATCGCAGGGCCGGACCAGCTTTGGCTGGCCAAGCTGGTCTTTTGCGCCAAGGAAGCGACCTATAAGGCGCAGTATCCGTTGACTAAAATGCTGTTCGGCTTTGATCACATCGACATCGCGCTGGACAGATCTGCGGGGCGGTTCACCGCGACCTTTTTGAAACCGGCGGGTGATTTTGTTGCGGGCGATATGCTGCTGGGGCGGTTTGATCAGATCGACGGCCACCTTGTCACGGCGGCATGGGCTGATAAATCTCCGGTTAAAGGAGCCTGAGCCCATGCCGTCATTGACCCGCCGTGCCGTCCTTGGCTTTTTGACGCTGGCGCTTGGCGTCGGGGCATACAGCTATGCGCGTCGCCAGCGCGGGGCAAAACGGGCCAAGGCGCTTTATGCGCGCGCCTTGCCTGCACCGTCGGGGCCGTTGCAGGTCTATCATCTGGGGCATTCACTGGTCGGGCGCGACATGCCTGCGATGCTGGCGCAGCTGGCGGGCAGCGGCCATGGGTATGACAGCCAACTCGGCTGGGGCACCTCGCTGATGCAGCACTGGGAACCGGATCAGCCGGTGAACGGGTTTGACGTTGAAAACGACCATCCAAGGTTTCGGGGCGCGCAAGAGGCGCTTGCGTCAGGGGATTATGACGCGGTGGTGCTTACCGAAATGGTCGAGATCAAGGACGCAATCCGCTATCATGACAGTGCGACCTATCTGGCGCATTGGGCGGGGCTGGCACGGGAGGGCAACCCGCAGGCGCGCATTTACCTTTACGAGACATGGCACCATACCAATGATCCGGCAGGCTGGCTGGCGCGGATTGACGATGATTTTTCAGAGCGTTGGCTCGAACGTGTCCTCTATCCGGCTTTGGGCAAAACCGATGCACCGATCTACCTGATCCCTGCCGGTCAGGTCATGGCGGCATGCGTCCGCGCGATCACGGCACAGGGCGGACTGGACGGGGTGACAGGCGTGGATGATCTGATGGCGCGGAACGCGGATGGCACGCCCGACACCATCCATTTCAACGATCTGGGGGCCTATCTGGTGGCGTTAACACATTACGCGGTGCTGTATCAGAGTTCGCCGCTGGGGCTGGCGCATCAATTGAACCGTGCGGATGGCACGCCGGCCGATGCGCCGTCTGCGGCGTTGGCTGCGTTGATGCAGCGCACGGTCTGGGATGTGGTTGGGCGGCACGCGCAAACGGGAGTAGCGGCATGAGCGGTCTGGCCACGCTCTTTTCGGTTCTGATGGTCGGCCACAGCCTGTTCGGCCAGACGGGGCCAAGCATGCTGGAACAGGCGCTACTGGCAGGCACAGGGGATGCTCGCGTTCAGGCGCAGATCATCAACGGGGCCCCGCTGCGCTATAACTGGGACAAATCCGACAGCGCCGAAGGGGTCGATGCGCGCGCCGTATTGCCCCTTGGCGGGACCACCCATTTAATCCTGACCGAAGCAGTGCCGCTGGAAAACCACACGCAATTCTCGGAAACGGATGTCTATGCGCAGGCCTTTGCCGGTTTGGCGACGGCGGCCAATCCGGATGCGCATATCTATGTGCAAGAGACGTGGCACAGTCTGAAAAGCGGCACCGGCCAAGTGGTGGAACATGACGCGAAGGCCGATATCACGTGGCGCACCCGCTTGGATCAGGATCTACCGGTCTGGGAAAACATCGTCGCACAGATCGCAGCGGGGATGCGCGAGGATCGCGGCACTGTTTCACTGATCCCCGCAGGACAGGCGATGGCGCGGCTGCATGACGAAATTGCCGCGGGGCAGGTCGACGGTGTGACAGACATCACCAGCTTTTTTGACGACGACATCCATCTGAATGACGCGGGGCATTACTTTGTCGCGATGGTGCAATATGCCACGCTGACGGGGCATCCACCGCTGGGCCTGCCGGTGGATTTCAAGGACAGGTTCGGCAATGCCTTCGACACACCGGACGAGGATCTGGCGCGCATTCTGCAACGGATTGCCTGGGACGCGGTGCAGGCCTATGGCAGCGCGCCCGTGACGCCGGTGCCTTTGGTCACCGCAGCGCGCGCCAGCATGGCCCCGGCTGCGCCAACCGGACCGCCCCAAGACCTTTCCCTGCCGCCGGAAGGGGCCGTGCAGGGCAGCACAGATGTGGCGATTGGGCTGGCCTCGGTGACGGATTGGAGCACGCAGGTGCCTTTTCTTGACCTGATGAAAACCGCGCGGCCCTGGATCGGGCATAAAGCGGGGCAGTGGGGCGGTATGGAGCGGGCGCAGCTGCGTTCGGAGGGGTTTCTGGACGCTGCGGGCTGGCCGCTGAAAATGCCGCGCAGTCTGGGCAGTATCGGCACGTTGATCCTGACCGATATGCCCGAAGCAGCGACATCGCTAAAGGGGCGGTACCGGCTGAAATTTGACGGCAAAGGGGTGATCGAGGTGTCGGGTCGCGCTGAAAAGGTGCGCTATGGCAAGAATGAGGTGACCTTTGATTATGCCCCTGGTCCGGGCAGCGTCGACATTCGCATCCAACGGATCAACACGACCAACCCGCCGCGCAACATCAGTGTGGTGCACATGGATCACGCCCGCCGTTTTGACCGTGGCGCAGTTTTCAATCCCGCATGGACCGCCCGCATCGGCCAGTTCCGCGCGCTGCGCTTCATGGACTGGGCAGAAACCAACAACAGCCAGCTGTCGGATTGGTCCGAGCGTCCGCAAGTGGGCGATGTCACCTATGCCGACGGGGTGCCAGTCGAAGTGATGATTGATCTGGCCAATGAGTTGGAAAACGACGCTTGGTTCAACATCCCGCATCTGGCGGACGATGCCTTTGTGCGGGCCTATGCAGAGATGGTGCGCGACAGGCTGGACCCTGCCTTGACTGCCTATGTCGAGTTCTCGAACGAGGTCTGGAACTGGCAGTTTTCCCAAGCGGTTTGGGCGGATGAGGTCGCTTTGGCGCGCTGGGGGCAAAAGGACAAGTGGATGCAGCTTTACGGGCTGCGCGCCGCCGAAGTGGCGCGGATCTGGTCGGATGTTTTTGCCGGCGAGGCTGAGGAACGGCTGGTCAATGTTATTTCGTCGCAGACCGGTTGGTTGGGGCTGGAAACCGAAGCATTCACCGCCCCGCTGGCCGTGGCCGAAGGCATGGAACGGCCGGTTGATGCCTTTGATGCCTATGCGGTCACGGGATATTTCGGTGGTGTGCTGGGGCTGGAGGATCGGCAGGAAATGGTGAAAACTTGGCTGGCTGAAAGTGCGGCCAAGGCACGTGGGAAGGGTGAAGCGCAGGGGCTGAAGGGCAAGGCGCTGGAAACCTATATTGCCGCGCACCGGTTTGACCACGCCACCGCATTGGCCGAACGCGAATTGACGGACGGCAGCGTCAGCGGCAATGCTGCGGATACCTTGCAGGACCTGATCGGGCGGGTGTGGCCGCATCACGCGCAGGTGGCCCGCGCGCAGGGTCTTGATCTGGTGATGTACGAGGGGGGCACCCATATTGTCGGAATTGGCGGATTGGTCGAGGATACGGCCTTGACCGCGTTCATGCACCACCTGAATTACTCTGCCGAAATGGGGCGTTTGTACGCGGTGTTACTGAACGGATGGAAAGCCGTTGGCGGGCAATTGTTCAATGCCTATTCGGATGTTTACGCGCCGACGAAATGGGGATCATGGGGGGCGCTGCGCCATCTGGATGACAGCAACCCGCGTTGGGATGCATTGGTGGATTTTCAATGAAAACCTCGGTTCTGATCCCCGCCCATAACGAAGCGGATTACCTGCCGGCCTGTCTGAACGCGCTGCTGGCCTCCGATCCTGTTGCAGGTGGCGTGCAGGTTGTGGTGATCGCCAATGGCTGCACCGATAACACTGCCGAGATTGCGCTCGGTTTCGCGTCGCAAGCAGAGGCTAAAGGCTGGCACTGGACGGTGCTGGATCTTGCGCAGGGCGGCAAGTTGAACGCTTGGAACAAAGGTGAGGACTCGGCAACGGGCGATGTGTTGATCTACCTTGATGCCGATGTGATCGTAACCCCGCAGGTGGTTGGACAGATCAGCGATGCCTTGGATGTAAAAGCACCGCGTTATGCCAGCGGGCGGGCGAATGTGACGCTGAGTGGTGACGATGCGCTGACGCGGCATTACACGCGGTTCTGGCTGACCACGCCGTTCATGGTGCACGGTGTGCCCGGTTTCGGTGTGTTTGCGATGAACCGGGCGGGCCGTGCGCGGTGGGGCGCGTGGCCTGATATTATTTCGGACGATACCTTTGCGCGGTTGAACTTTGCCCCTTCCGAACGGCTGAGCGTGCCCGCGCAATATGACTGGCCGATGATCGAGGGGTTCACCCGTCTGGTTCAGGTACGCCGCCGGCAGGACATCGGCGTGGCAGAGATTGAAACCGGCTATCCCGAGCTGATGGTCAATGATGACCCCCATGATCGCACTGTCCCGTTGTGGAAACGCGCGGTGAAGGATCCGGTGGCTTTCGTCGCTTTTGCAGCGGTGCGCCTTGCCATCCGTTTGCCGATCCTGCGCAGCACCAACCGATGGGCGCGGGGACGTTAAGAGCCGCTGATATGGGCGGCCAGTTTGGCGGCTTCGGTGGTGATGTCGTGGCGTTCCAGCACCCGTTGGCGGGCCTTGTCGCCCATGGTGGATAGCTTCTTTAGCGGTGTTTTGGCAAAGGTTTCTATCGCATCCGCCAAAGCGTCAACATCACCGGCCGGCACCAGCCAACCGTGTGTGCCATCCTGCACCAGTTCCGGCGTACCCGCGATATAGGTGGCGATGACAGGGCGGGCGGTGGCCATGGCTTCCATCACGACCATCGGCAGCCCTTCGGCAAAGCTGGGCATGACCAGCGCATGGGCGGCCGCGAGTTCGCGGTTCACGCCGGCCTCGTCAAGCCAGCCGGTCAGGGTGACGCGATCCTGCAACTTGTGCTCTGCGATCGACGCCTCGATCATCGCGCGCATTTCGCCATCGCCGATCAGGGTCAGGTGCACATCGCTTTGGACTTGGGCCAGCGCTTTGATCACCGCGAGCTGGCCCTTTTGTTCCACCAGCCGTCCGATAGCGACAATGCGGCGCGGGCCATCTGTCATCGGGGCAGGGTCTGCAAATTTCTGCGGTTCGATCCCGCAGTGCACCACTTTGATCTTGTCCCAATCCTGCGGCGCTGCCCAGCGGCACAGTTGCGAGCGGCCGAACTGGGTGATGGCGACGGTAAAATCCGAATGCGCAATTTTGGTGCCCAAGGACAGGGCACGGGGCGCGTCGTATTCCTCGGGGCCGTGTACGGTGAAACTGTATTTCGGGCCGTCCAGCAGGGCGCTGAACATCGCAACGGCAGCGGAATTGGTGCCGAAATGCGCATGGGCATGGGTGACGCCCTCGGCGCGACAGCGTTCCGCGACAAAGGCGGCTTCGGCGAGATAAATCAGATGGCGTAGCACCCCGACTTCGGACACACGGCCAATCGTGACCGCGGTCTTTACGGCTTGCCAGAACTGCGCCAAATCACGTTTCGCTGCGCGCCAGCTTGCGCCCAGCAGGTGTTTCTTGTCCTCGGAAAGCACATATTCGGTGCGCTCTGCTTCGTAGCGGTCCTGAGGATCAACCAGCGGGGTGTCGCCGGGCCGCATGGCCATGCGAAACACGTCATGGCCCGTGGCCTCCAGCGCGCGGATTTCACGGCGGATAAAGCTTTGCGAGGGTTGCGGATAAGTATTTAGAATATATGCGATTTTCACAGGGGTTTGCCGCCTATCTGTTTGCGGGATGGCGCGCCTGTCGGGCTGCACGCCCTTGCAAACCGGCCTCGCTGCGGTCCTGCCACAGCTTGGCGATGCCTTTGCGCTCTTTGGGGGAGCGCGTTTCAGGGATCGACACAACCGGCAGCAATCCGGTTTCGCGTTGCATCTGGCGGGCGGTGCGGATCACGGGGCGGCGCAGTTCCAGTAGGAAGGCCAGCATCAATCCAAGACCCGTTGCAGCCACAACGCCCAGCAGCATCCGCTTTTTGCGGCTCATGGAGATGGGTTGTTCCGGCACCCGCGCTTCTTCAAGTGTGGTGAACCGTTCGCCGCGGGCGGCGTTTTCAAGGGTAAAGCCGACCTCGGCCTCGCTGCGGCGTGTTGCGATGACTTCCAGCCGGTCCTGAAGCTGCGTTGTGCGGCGTTCGAATTCCGCCAGCGTGCGTTCCACTTCGGGGCGGGTTTCGATGCTGGCACTCAACGCGGCGCGGCGGTCGAGCAAAAGCTGGCGCTGGGTGCTCAAACTGGCGAGCAGACGGTCCAGTTCTTCCTCTTCGCGCTTGATCGTGGCCGCACGGGTATTGCCGCTGCGGTCCAGATTTTCGCGGGCCAGTTCGGCGGTGATGATTTCACGGTCGAGTGTCAGCAGCGCATCATTCAGGCTGCCCAATTCCGAACGGCTGAAATCCAGCGACCCTTCGACCGAGATGTCGTTGGCGCTGCGAAACTCGGCCAAACTGGCCTCCAGCGTTGCGATCTCGGCCAACAGGTTCTTTTCCTGCTCTTCGAAAAAGGCGAGGGTTTCGGTTGTCTGCATCTGGCGTTGTGACGTGGCAAGGGCGCGGGTCTGGTCGGCAAACAAATGGGCGATGGCCTGTGCGTTTTCGGCGCTGTCCATTTCGGCAGAGATTGTCAGGATCGAAATTGCACCGTCATCGGCAAACCCTTCGCGCACGGCCGCCACACCGGTGATGGTGATGGCCTGACGCAGCAAGGCGACCTTTTCGGTAATACCCGTTTCGGTGTCGCCACCATACAGGTTGAACTGATTGATAACCTTAACAAGATTGTCATGCGCCATCAGTTGCTGTTCGATCAGCTGCAACCGGCGTGCGGCAGAACTTTCAACGGTAGAGCGGGCCAATTCGTCCGAGATTTGCGGCTGCTCGATCTGGATCACTTCGGCAGACTGATACATGTGCGGCGTGGTCATGGCCCAGATAAGCGAGCCGAAACAGCCAGCGATGATCACAGCCGAAATCACACCGACGCGTCTGCGCAGCATGTCCAGAAAGTCGGCCAGTGTAAAAATCGGTCCCATCGGTCCTAACGTTTCCCAGTTCTTGGTCGCCGCCAATGTCTTTTACGATTGGGCGGTACGCCTAATATTCAGAACATTCTGTCCATAATAGGGCAAAAACAATCAGAAGATGAGGGGTAAAAAAGGCAGCCTTCAAAAGACTGCCTTTGGGGTGATGTCGCCAGAAAAAAGGGTGTGGCGTTAGCTGTAGCGCTGGATTGAATCCGCACGGGCGCGGTTCAGCACGACACCGAGCAGGGGCACCTGATCGTTCAACATGCGTTCGCATTCCATCAACTCGCGGGCCATCGTCTGGGTCCCATCCGACACCAGCAGCACACCATCAAGTTGCGGCAGATAGGCGGATACGTCGTCATGGGTCAGCATAGCAGGCATATCGTATAGGACGATCTCGGGCTGCAATGCGGCGCGCATCCGTTCCATTGTATGCGCCGTTTCGGGGGACTGTAGCGTTTCCGCCGCTTCGGGGTCCGCGCAGTTGTTCAGTCCCAAGGCCAGCGTTTCACTGACTTTGATCATGTGATCGCCGATCGGTGCATGGCCCATCAGAAAGTCCCGCATAGACCCGCGCGGCGTAATGTCGAAAGCCTTGGCAATGCCGGGGCGGCGCAGGTTGAAATCCATCAGGACGGTCCGCGACCCTTTAACCCGCGACAGGCTCAGCGCAAGGTTCATTGCGGTGAAGGTATTCCCGCACCCCGACGTGGGGGTGGTGATGCCGATGTTGGTCCAGCCGTGTTCCTGCGTGATCTGTCGCAATCTTGTGCGCAGCTGGTCAAAGGCGCGCACCGATGCGCTGTCACGGGAGGCGTCCACAACCGGCAACGCTGTATCATCCTTGCGGCTTGTGCCCGGTTCAATGTGATCCAGCTCATGCCAGCGCGGCAGGTTGGTGTCGGGCGCATAGCTTTTGGGCAGCGCCGGTTGGCGGATGTCGGAGGGCTGCGGCTTGACCCGTGCTGGCAGGACCCGTGCGGTGTCCTGCTGAACGATATCCTGCGCGTCCATCGCCTCGATCAGCGCGCGGCGCGGACGGATGCTGTGGCGCATGCCGGCTTTCGGCAAAACGACAGGGGTTTTGATCATTTCAGCCTGGAGGTCTTCAGCGGCATGTAAATCACGCATCGTAATCTCCTTCGGGGGTTTGGCCATAAGACCTGTCTACACCTTTTTGTGCCATCGCGAAAATCTGTCCCATACTTAGTGCCCCGTCGGACGCAAAACCACGCCGATGGTTTTGAAAAGGATGGTCAGGTCCATTTTAAGCGTCAGGGACCGCACATAGGCGCTGTCTACTTCATTGCGGTAGGTAAACCGTTCATTGTTGCGCGCGGACACTTGCCACAGGCCGGTGATGCCGGGTTTGACCGCGTTGTAATGTGCCGCATTGCCGTACATTTCCAGCTGTTCGGGCATCATCGGACGCGGACCCACAAGGCTCATGTCCCCGAACAGCACGTTAAACAGCTGTGGCAATTCATCCATGGATGTTTTGCGCAGCAGGTGACCTAAGGGTGTGATGCGCGGGTCATTGCGCAGCTTCTGGATCTCGTCCCATTCCCGGCGCATTTCGGGGTCTTTTGCCAAATACTCTTCCAGAACCTGTTCGGCGTTGGGCACCATTGTGCGCAGCTTCAGGATCGAAAACCGCTTGCCCCCGGCGCCCAGACGGTCCTGTGTATAGAACGGGCTGCCACCGCTGAACCACAGGGCCAGCGCGGCAAAACCGATGATCGGCAGTGAAAAGGGCAGGGTAAGCAGCACAAACAAAATGTCCAAAATGCGTTTGCCAATGTGGCGGTACAAATAGACCGGCCCGCTTTTGGCAGCCAATGCGGCATCCCAGACGCGGCTGTTTTGCGCCAGCGCAGAGTTGCCAAAGGAAGTTCCGTTTGCAAAAGGGAACAAACCGAATTCGGCAGAATTTGTTGCGTTATCTTTCATTCTAACCCCCCAGGGTCAAATACGTACTCAAAAAAATCCAAGCACCTTTTCAAGCGCCCGAATATCGCGCCGTTGCACTGTCGGGAAGGGGAAAGGTTGGCCGCAAACGCCATATCCATTTTTCCTCCACCGACAATCCCGTCCTGTTTTGCACACATCCGCACCCTGTTTAGGGCGCGGTTTTGCCAACTTTCGGTCAGGAACAAGCAGACGCAATATTCTCACCGCAGCTATAACTCATTTTCGCCGCATTTGATGAAAACCTAGGGAAACAGTCTGTTTCGGGCAGGTTTGGGGAACATTGAGCTGGTCTCAGAAGGATTGTCCACGAAACGGGTTCGGTTTTTACCGCGCTCTCCCGTCATGCGGGAAAATACAAGATTACTTTATGGCGATAAAGAGGCACATTCGGCGGAGGGCACCTGTAGAATCACTTTGAACAGGTTTTTTGACATACCGAATTTTCCGCGCGACAATTTTGAAATCCTGTCGTAAAGTTTTCCTGAATCGCCCTTCATACGCCTTCAGGAATTTGTTTAGCCAATGGTACCTGTCAAAATCAGAAACATGGAAGAATTCGCCTCCATCAGCGGATTGTCGCGGCCCACTGTGTCGAAGTATTTCCATGATCCGGGTTCGGTACGTGCCACCACACGGGCTCGGATCGAGGCGGCTTTGGAAAAGTATGACTACCGGCCGAATATTTTCGCAATGAACCAGAACCGCAAGCTGACCAAGAACGTCGGCATTATGGTGCCCTATCTGGCCGACCCGTTCTTTGCCGAGATTGCGCGCAACATCGAACAGCGCTGTATTGATGCAGGATACAGCCCCACTTTGTTCAGCTCGCACGGCAACCCGGATCTGGAAGTCGAGATACTGGAGAACCTGCGCGCGCTCAAACCGGCAGGGGCCTTGATTGCGCCCTTGGGCCGGATTTCTGACAGCGCGGCAGTGTCGTCGTTCTGTGACGAAGTGCCGACCGTTTTGTTTGACAGCAACCTGCCCGATATGGGGCTCGCCTTTATCGGGTCGGACAATCCGCAATTTTCGATGTTGATGGTGGAATACCTGTGTCGCACCGGCGAACCGCCTTGTTTCTTTGAAATGAAAGACCCAGCCAATCCCAATGCCAACAAGCGGCGGCAGGGATATCTGGATGCCATGACGCAACTGGGCTTTGAGCCGTCGATTGTGAAGGTTGAAGGGCAGGGATGGTCATTCGAAGAAATCGGCCGCGCGGGTGGTATCCGGACGCTCGAGGCGGGGGGCTTTGCGACGAATACGATACTGTGCAGCAATGACCGCCTTGCCATCGGATTGCTGACGGCCTGCTATGAAAAGGGGCTGCGCGTCGGGCGCGATGCGGGCAGTGATCTGCGCATTGCCGGTCAGGATGACCACCCGTTTTCGCGGTTTACCTGTCCGCCGCTCACGACGATTGCACAGGATTATGACGCAGTGTCGCGCCGCGCGGTGCAGACGTTGTTTGATGTGGTCGAATCGGGTGATCAGTCGCGCGCCCGTGAAACCGTGCTTTACGAAGGCAAACTGATCATGCGCCAGTCGGCATAACGCAGCCCTGTCTGTTTGTCCGCATGCGGAGCTTTTGATTTTCCTCAAAACTTTCCGCGCGTAAATTTTTATTTGACGGCGCGTTTTGTTTTCGATTAACCTTAGGGCACATAACATCTAACTTTAGGGAGGATTCGGATGTCTGTGAGAAACGCACTTGGTGCGGCGACGGCGGTTACGCTGATCACTGCAAGCGGCGCATTTGCCGAAACACTTACAATCGCAACTGTAAACAACGGTGACATGATCCGCATGCAGGGTCTGACCGCTGATTTCACCGAGAAAACGGGCCACGAAGTCGAGTGGGTCACTCTGGAAGAAAACGTGCTGCGCCAGCGTGTGACAACAGACATCACCACCAAAGGTGGGTCTTTCGATATCATGACAATCGGCATGTACGAAACACCGATCTGGGGCAAAAACGGCTGGTTGATCCCGCTGGATGACTTGTCCGCAGAATACAACGCCGCAGACATTCTGCCCGCGATGGCCGGTGGCCTGTCCTATGACGGCACGCTTTACGCCTCACCGTTCTACGGCGAAAGCTCCATGGTCATGTACCGCACGGACCTGATGGAAAAAGCCGGTCTGGAAATGCCGAAAGCGCCAACATGGGAATTCATTGCCGAGGCTGCCGCCGCAATGACCGACCGTGAGAACGAAATCAACGGCATCTGCCTGCGCGGCAAGGCCGGTTGGGGCGAGGGTGGTGCATTCATCACCGCGATGTCCAACTCTTTCGGTGCACGCTGGTTCGACATGGACTGGAACGCACAGTTTGACACAGAAGCATGGGCCAACACGGTCAACTTCTTCAAAGACACCATGGATGCATCCGGTCCTGCCGGTTACGCGACCAACGGTTTCAACGAAAACCTGTCACTGTTCAATCAGGGCAAATGCGGCATGTGGATCGACGCCACGGTTGCGGCATCTTTTGTAACGGGCAAAGATTCTACCGTTGCGGATCACGTTGGTTTCGCACTGGCACCTGACAACGGTTTGGGCAAACGCTCCAACTGGCTCTGGGCTTGGGCGCTGGCCATCCCAGCCGGCACACAAAAAGAGGCCGCTGCCAAAGAGTTCATCGAATGGGCAACAGGCACCGGATACATCGAACTGGTTGCGGCCAACGAAGGCTGGGCAAATGTTCCTCCAGGTGCGCGTACATCCCTGTACGAGAACCCTGAGTACCAGAAGGTGCCTTTCGCGCAGATGACATTGGACTCCATCCTGTCAGCTGATCCGAACAACTCTACCGTTGAAGAAAGCCCCTATGTTGGTGTGCAGTTCGCCGCGATCCCCGAGTTCGCCGGTATCGCCTCCGAAGTCAGCCAGGAGTTCTCTGCCGCGTATGCCGGTCAGCAGACTGTTGAGGAAGCTTTGGCCAAAGCACAGGCGTTGACCAACGACGCGATGGAAGCCGCAGGCTACAAGTAAGCGGCACTCTCGTACCCTGTAACGAGTTTCTAAAAGTACCGAAGGGCGGCGGCCGCGCGCTGCCGCCCTTCACACCCCTACCATTTCATTCATAATCCGAAATCTCAGACGGCCGATGCCATAGTGGCTGGCCTGTCCCCGGGAAAGGTGACTCCAAATGGCGACCAAAGCATCCAGATCAGCCGCACGCGTGATGATGGCCCCCGCAGTGATCCTGCTCTTGGGCTGGATGCTGGTGCCGCTCACCATGACACTCTGGTTCTCGTTCCGTAAGTATCTGCCACTGCGCGGTGGCGATCTGGGATGGGCCGGTTTTGACAACTACACCCGTTTCGTCGGCTCAAGCGCCTTCTGGCCCTCGGTGATGACAACCTTGCTGATCGTGGGCTCTGTTCTGATCATCACGGTCTGTCTTGGGATCTTGCTGGCGATGCTGCTGGACCAGCCGATGTGGGGGCAGGGGGTTGTGCGTATCCTTGTGATCGCCCCGTTCTTTGTCATGCCCACTGTTTCCGCGCTGGTCTGGAAGAACATCTTTATGGATCCCAACAACGGGCTGTTTGCGCATCTGTGGAAGTTCTTTGGCGCTGATCCGGTGTCGTGGATGTCCGAAGCGTCCATGCCCTCGATCATCCTGATCGTCAGCTGGCAATGGCTGCCCTTTGCCACACTGATCCTGCTGACCGCGATCCAGTCACTGGACAGCGAGCAGCTGGAAGCTGCCGAGATGGACGGCGCGCCACACCTCAAACGCTTCTGGTTCATCGTGCTGCCCCACCTCAGCCGCGCCATTACCATTGTTGTGCTGATCCAGACGATCTTTCTGCTGTCGATCTTTGCGGAAATCTTTGTGACCACCGGCGGGGCCTTTGGCACCAAGACGCTGACCTATCTGATCTTCCAGCGGGTGCTGGAAAGCCAGAACGTCGGCCTTGGGTCTGCGGGCGGTGTCTATGCCATCATCCTTGCCAACATCGTCGCCATCTTCCTGATGCGCATTGTGGGGAAGAACCTTGATAACTGATCTGACACACCCCGCATCCGCGTACTGCGGCATTGATTTGCCGCCCTGTGAAACGCCAACCGAGAGGACCGCATAATGGCACGTTCCGTCACTCCACAACGTAAGGCGATCAATACCGCCTTTGCTTGGGCCATCGGTCTGCTGATCTTTTTCCCGATCCTCTGGACCATCATCACCAGCTTCAAAACCGAAGCACAGGCGATTTCCGATCCACCGGTGTTTCTGGCCTTTGACTGGACGCTGGAAAACTACAGCGCCGTGTTGGAGCGGTCCAACTATGCGCGGTTCCTGTGGAACTCGATCATCATCGCCGGTGGGTCGACCCTCTTGGGCGTGATCATTGCGGTGCCTGCGGCGTGGTCGATGGCCTTCGTGCCCTCGCACCGCACCAAAGATATCCTGCTCTGGATGCTCTCCACCAAGATGTTGCCGGCGGTTGGGGTGCTCTACCCGATGTATCTGATCTTTATCAAATTCGGCCTTCTCGACAGCCGTACCGGCCTTGTCATCGTGTTGATGCTGATCAACCTGCCGATCATCGTCTGGATGCTCTATACCTACTTTAAGGAAATTCCCGGCGAGATCCTTGAGGCGGCGCGGATGGACGGGGCGACCCTCAAATCCGAGATCATCCACATCCTGACACCGATGGCCATTCCCGGCATTGCCTCCACCATGCTTCTGAACTTTATCCTCGCATGGAACGAAGCCTTCTGGACGCTCAACCTCACAGCGGCCAAGGCGGCACCGCTGACGGCGTTCATCGCCAGCTACTCCAGCCCTGAGGGGTTGTTTTACGCAAAACTCAGCGCGGCCAGCACCATGGCCATCGCACCGATCCTCATCCTTGGCTGGTTCAGCCAGAAACAACTTGTACGCGGCCTGACCTTTGGCGCGGTGAAATAAGGACTATCGATATGGGACGCATTACACTCGACAAAGTCACCAAATCTTTTGGCGAAACCGAAGTTATTCCGCCGCTGGATCTGACCATTGAAGACGGCGAATTCACCGTTTTCGTCGGCCCCTCGGGCTGTGGTAAATCCACGCTGCTGCGGCTGATTGCGGGGCTTGAAGACACCACCAGCGGGCAGATCCGCATCGACGGCAATGACGCGACGCAGCTGCCGCCTGCCAAACGCGGCCTTGCGATGGTGTTCCAGTCTTATGCGCTTTATCCGCATATGTCGGTGCGCAAGAACATCGCCTTTCCCCTGAAGATGGCGAAGATGGAGCAAAGCGAAATCGACCGGCGCGTCGACAACGCCGCCTCTGTGCTGAACCTTGCCGATTACATTGATCGCAAGCCGGGGCAATTGTCGGGCGGTCAGCGCCAGCGGGTCGCCATTGGCCGTGCGATTGTGCGCGAGCCTTCGGCCTTCCTGTTTGACGAACCGCTCTCAAATCTTGATGCCGCCCTGCGTGTCGGCATGCGGATGGAAATTTCCGAGCTGCACAAGAAACTTGCGACCACCATGATCTATGTGACCCATGATCAGGTCGAGGCGATGACCATGGCCGATAAAATCGTGGTGCTGCGGGCAGGCAATATTGAACAGGTCGGCTCTCCGCTCGAATTGTATCGTGAGCCGCGCAACCTGTTTGTTGCCGGTTTCATCGGTTCGCCCAAGATGAACCTGATCGAGGGCGCAGAGGCACAAAAATACGGCTGTCACACAATTGGTGTGCGCCCCGAACACATCGCCATCTCGGCGAATGAAGGACCGTGGAGCGGCACCGTCGGGGTCTCCGAACACCTTGGGTCGGATACATTCTTTCACATCCACGACACGGGATTGGCCGAAACAATCACCGTACGGGCCGATGGCGAGGTCGGGTTCAAATATGGCGACCGCGTTCACCTGACGCCGCGTGATGACGTGATCCACCGCTTTGGCGCTGACGGGCTGCGCATCGCATGAAGCGGCTGGACGGCAAGACGGCTCTGATCACCGGTGCCGCGCGCGGAATCGGGCTGAGCTTTGCCAAGGCCTATGTGGCGGAAGGCGCGCGCGTGGCGATCGGCGATATCAACATCGACCTTGCCCGCACCGCCGCTGCCGCGATTGGCGAAAACGCCATTGCCGTTGAAATGGATGTGAGCGATCAAAACAGCATCAATGACGCCGTGAACGCAACTGTCGGGGCATTCGGGCAGATCGACATCCTGATCAACAACGCTGCTCTCTTTTCGGCGGCACCGATCATCGAGATTGACCGCGCCGACTTCAGCCGGCTGTTCAACATCAACGTCGCAGGCACGTTGTTCACGATGCAGGCCGTTGCAAAACACATGATCGAGTGCGGCGTCAAAGGCAAAATCATCAACATGGCCAGTCAGGCAGGCCGGCGGGGCGAACCCTTGGTTGCGGTCTATTGTGCGACCAAAGCGGCGGTGATCAGCCTGACGCAATCGGCGGGGCTGGACCTGATCAGACACGGCATCAATGTCAACGCCATCGCACCGGGTGTGGTGGACGGTGAACATTGGGACGGGGTGGATGCGTTTTTTGCCAAACACGAAGGCAAGGCACCGGGCCAGAAGAAAGCCGAAGTCGCGGCCGCGGTGCCCTTCGGGCGCATGGGGCAGCCCGAGGATTTGACCGGTATGGCGGTGTTTCTGGCGAGTGAGGAGGCGGCCTATGTCGTCGCCCAATGTTATAATGTGGACGGCGGTCAATGGATGAGCTGAGCAGGGATAAACAGATGGCAGACGGTGGACAAAATCTTGGCCTGACGGCGCTTGGCGCTGCGACATTGGCGGACTTGCCAGAGGGCATCGCGCGCCCGACTTATGATCGCAGCGCACTGACGGCTGGGATCGTGCACATCGGTCTTGGCAATTTTCACCGTGCGCATCAGGCGTGGTATCTGCACCGTTTGATGCAGCAGGGCAAAGCGCTGGACTGGGCCATCATCGGGGCCGGTGTGCGCGCGGCGGACAGTGCGCAGCGCGAACGCCTGTTGGCGCAGGATTGCCTGACCACGCTGATCGAACTGGACCCTTCCGGTAAATCGGCGGAAGTGTCCGGCGCAATGATCGATTTTCTGCCGGTGCAGGAAGGCAATGCTGCATTGATTGCGCAAATGGCTGATCCGGCTATCCGCATTGTGTCGCTGACGGTCACCGAAGGCGGGTATTACATTGATCCGGCCACAGGCGGGTTTGATGCGCGCCACGAAGACATCCGGCATGACGCAGCACATCCCGCGACACCGCGCACCGCTTTTGGTGCCATGATCGCCGCGCTGCGTTTGCGTCGTGATGCTGGAACTGGACCCTTCACCGGACAAAGCTGTGACAACCTGCAAGGCAATGGCGACATCCTGCGCCAGACGCTGGTGTCGCTGGCGCGCCTGTCCGACCCAGATCTGGCGGATTGGATTGCGGCCAACTGCACGTTTCCCAACGCGATGGTCGACTGCATCGTGCCGGCTACCGGACCCTCAGAGATTGCTCTTGCCCGCAGCTTCGGGATCGACGACGCGGCCCCCGTGACCCACGAGAACTTTCGCCAATGGGTGATCGAAGATGCGTTCTGTGCAGGGCGCCCGCCGTGGGAAGAGGCCGGCGCGACGATCTCGAACGCGGTGCATGACTTCGAGGCGATGAAACTGCGTGTGCTGAATGGTGGACACCAGATCATCGCGGACCCCGCCGAAATTCTGGGGGTGGAGACGATTTCGGGAGCCATGGCCCATCCGTTGATCAGCGCCTTGTTGCACAAGGTTGTGCGCGACGAAATCGCGCCGCATGTGGCGGATGTGCCCGGCATGACGGCTTTGGCCTATCTTGACCTGATCGCCGGCCGTTTCGCCAATGCGGAGATCAAGGACACCACGCGCCGCGTGGCCTTTGACGGGTCAAGCCGCCACCCCGGCTTCCTGCTGCCCTCTGTCCGCGATGGGTTGGCGGCAGGCGCGCCTGTGACGGGGCTGGCCTTGGTTTCAGCCTTGTGGGCACGCTATTGCACGGGCCAGCGCGAGGATGGCAGCACGGTCGCACCGAACGATCCTGCGTGGGATGACCTGCAGCAGGTTGCGATAAAGGCAAAAGCGACCCCGCTGGCCTGGCTGGAAATGCGCCATATCTACGGCGAACTGGCGGATGCGGAACCCTTTGCCGACGCGTTTTGCGGATGGCTGGAAATGCTGCACAGCGAAGGCGTAGAGGCGGCATTGACCCGCTATGTGCAAGACTAGGACCAGATAGATGATCATTTGCTGCGGCGAAGCCTTGATGGATATGATCCCCGTCGCACAGCCGGACGGTCGGAACGCATTTGTGCCCCACACGGGCGGTGCGATCTTTAACACGGCCGTTGCGCTGGGACGTCTGGGCGTGCCTGCGGGGATGATCAGTGGCATTTCGCGGGATGCGTTCGGGGGGCAGCTGGCCGAAACGCTCGCTGCCAACAAGGTCAGCACAGATCTGCTTGTGCGCTCCGACCTTTTGACGACGCTTGCGATTGTGCATCTGGTGGAGGGCCACGCAACTTATGCGTTTTACGACGAAGGGTCTGCGGGGCGGATGATCACCGTCGCTGACATGCCCGTGCTTCCGGCTGACACCAGCGCCCTATATTTCGGGGGAATCAGCCTTGTCAGCCTGCCGGCTGCCGATGCTTACGCCGATCTTTGTGCGACAGCTGCGGGCAATTATCCGGTGATGATCGACCCCAACATCCGCCCGTCTTTTATCACCGATGCGCCTGCGTATCGTGCGCGTCTGGACCGGATGCTGGGGCAGGCCGATATCATCAAGGTTTCGGACGAAGATCTGGCGTGGATCACGGGCGGGGCCGGCTCGCTTGAGGATCAGGCGGCCCTGTTACAGGCCAAAGGTGCGCGCTTTGTGATCGTTACACGGGGCTCGGAAGGGGCGATGGCCCTGTGTGACGGTGAGGTGGCCCATGTGGCGGCAGAGCGGGCTACTGTGGTGGATACGGTCGGGGCGGGTGATACCTTTAATGCGGGCGTTCTGGGGCATCTGCATCGGGAGGGGCGATTGAGCAAAGCGGCGTTGCGCGACATGTCGGCACAGGATTTTGCGGGGGCCTTGGCCTTGGGCGCGCGGGTTGCTGCGGTGACGGTGTCGCGGGCAGGGGCAAACCCGCCTTGGGCGCATGAAATTTGACAGTGACGTTTGAGAATCCCCGCTGAAATGCAGGGATACGCGGCAGTCACAACGCACCAAATACGCGCAACAACTACCGCACCCTCCACAGGCGAAACACATGTGCTCCTCCGTAGAACCGCAAGGGCCTGACAAAAAGGCAATTGCGAATGTCAGCGAACCAAGTTCGCCCCAAAGCCGCTGGTGATCCGCAAGACTGCGGCCATCGGCCCCGGAATTCCTGACCACATCCTAAGATGCGGCCTGTACGGTGGGGACAACGCGACAATACACGCCATATCCATCGCAATCGCCACAATCCGGACAAGCTGCGCCCGTTTTGCGGAACCCGCGACCACCTGACAAAAAGGCGGTCACGCAAGGCAACGCGCTAATTTCGCGCCCGAACACAATGCCTTCCCACACTATAGTGGGCAGACGACCCTGAAGTTGCGGGTCTGGTTTTCCAGAAGATCAGGTGACCGGTAACAGGTCGTTCTTCCAGAACCGGGCCGTGCCATGACCCGACGAGCATTCCTTTTTACCGGCGCGACAGCGGTGCAAAAGCAACCAGCCGCAGGCGGTTAAATTCTTTATGAGGCAGGTCAATTTCAACCGGAATGGTCACAATCGAGGGCACAAAGCCCGTTCGACAGCGCCCGCTATGAAAACTGCAAAAAAACTTCGCAATTCTCGTGCCCGCAGGACCCATCGTATCAATAAAGTGATGCGTGCTGTGTGGCACCGGCCAATCTTACCCTGTTCTCCCCGTTTCAATGGTGTGGTCCGTTTGGACCGTGAAACAGATGTGCCATGACATGATGCGCGGTTCTGCGAACACGTTCACACAAGGTTAAGTATTTACTCTGGAGTATCGTTTTTAATGTCTTCGAGCGCCGCAGGATTGGTCACTTCGATCCGCCCGCGTGACAGTTTCACAAAACCTTCGCGTCGCCATTCTGACAGGATCTTTGACACGACTTCGCGGGTGACGCCGACGTAATCGGCCATCTGCGCTTGCGACATCGCGATTTTGCCGTCCTCGCCAGCCAGATACAGGACCTTGGCGGCCAGTCGGGGGGCAGGGGGCAGGAACACCTGTTCTTCCATCTGCTTGCTCATCCAGCGCATGCGTTTACCGGCAAGGCTCAGCAGCTCCGCTGCCAGATGTGGTTCTCTGGCGATTTCAGCGATCAGCGCGGCCTGACGGATATAGCGCAGCTTGCAGTTTTCGACGGCTTCGATCCGCGCGGTGCGCGGGCCGGGGTCAAACATCGCGATCTCGCCAAAGACGCTTTCAGGGCGCAGCAGGTTCAGGGCATGTTTGCGCCCACCTGCAGAATAAACGCTGACCTCAAGCAGCCCTTCGTCCAGAACATAGAGACGATCGTCGTGTTCGTCCTGTTCAAACAGGGTTTCGCCCGCCTTAAGTTTACGGGAAACAAAGGCTTTGTCGAACAGCCGGCGCAATTCTTGAGAGGTTTCCAGAAAGAAACTGGCCTGATCCACGACTGGGTTTACCTCCTACAAACGCCGCATACCCATACCAGCGATTGTATGGACAGTCTTTACCGGATTGACCTGCGGGCGCAGAAATCTGGCCTCGTTCAAAGGGTCATCACCGGCTTGCTTGTCAGGGTGTCACCTTTTGCGCTGGAACGCCGCACGCTCCGCAGAATTTGTAAAAGGAATTTTCACGCTGGCCGCAGTTGTCGCATGAGTTGTAAAGGCAGAACCCGCAGTGAACGCAAAAGTCGACGTTCGAGGCGGGCGTGCTGTCAGCTTTCCGCGAATTCTGCGCGCCAAATTGGCGATCGCAACTGGGGCAAACACCGTCCGAGATTTTCTTGATCGCGGTTTCATATTCGATCAGCTTGCGCTTTTCGGTTTCGGGGCGCTGTTCTTCGCTCTGCTTCTTCTGCAAATATCGCGCCATGCCTCTGGTCGCAAAATGCGCGAGAATCAAGGCTAACAGGATGCCGACGATATATCTGACATAGCCCCCGTAGGATGGCAGGTAGGGCACCAGTTCGACGAAAAACGCAAACAGGGCAAAGATGATGAACCCGCGATACACCGGCCAATAGCTTGACTGACGTTTCTTCATGGCCAGCCAGCCCGCAATCAACAACAAGGGCAGGGTCAGGACCAGCCGGAACAAAAAGACCTTTAGAACCTCACGTTTCTGCGCCTTTTGATAGGGGGCGTTTGCCGCCGTTAGAATCGCACTGCGCTCACCGCGCAAATCCTGCAATTCGCGTTTGGCCGCGATGACTTCCTGTTGCAGGTCCTCGACCAACCGTCCGGCGTTGCGCTCTTCCTGCTTGAGCAGTTCGATTGCCCTAACCCGTTCAACAACTTCGCTGTTCTGGTCGTCAGCACCTGTTGCAGAGCGGGTTTTTACCCAATTTTCAAAGCTTGCACGTTGATTCTGATAGTCCAGCGTCCACGAGCGAAGAACAAATCTCGCGTCTTCAATTTCATGGGTTTTATCAGCAAGCAGCCTTTCGGTTTGCACAATCGCTGTGTCTATCGCCGCCAGCTCGGTGGTATTGAGGAAATCGTTCTGCGCAATCCGTTTACCGGCTGTCGGCACATCGGACATGATCAACGCGCCCAGCTGGATCAGCAAGGTAGAGATCACAACTGACAACACCCACATTGCAAGGCCGTACCAGAACATGGGGCGACGAACGGCTTTCATATTTGATCCAATGCGTTTGACCCAAGGGGGGAGAATTGTCTGGCGTGATGGTACTTGAATCGGGAAGGACGTCGCAACCGATTACCGGACCTATTTGCGCAGGGCGCAACCGATGAAAAACGTTCTGAGAGGGAGGGGGATTAACAAGATGGCAGCCCGTAGGGGAGTCGAACCCCTCTTTTCAGGTTGAAAACCTGACGTCCTAACCGATAGACGAACGGGCCACTATCTTGTGAGCGCTTCACTAAGGTCTGTAGCGGCGACGCGCAAGAGAAAATTCGCCTCTGTTTGCGAAAAAATGCCTTACGCGGCGGCAGCGTCCTCAAGGCGCAGCTGAACAGACCGGCGACCGCGCCAGTCGTTGATGTCCAGACGGCCCGCAAGATGGAAGCGCGCACCGCCATGAGCCTCAAGCGCGGGGCCAAGGGCCGTATCGTAGGCCCCAAAAGCAATCGCATCGAGCTTGCCGCCCAACCCGTCGCCAAAACTGATCTTGAGGTGGTTGTCGCCGACCCGTTTGGCAAACAGAATCTGCATATCGGCAAAGACATAGCGCGGGGCAGGGGCGGCCGCACCGAAGGGGCCCGCCTGCTCGACCATTTCGGCCAGTTCCACCGTTGCCGCCGCGGGCATCAGCAGGCCGGTTACGTTCAGATCCGCAGGTCCGCCCAGATGGGCACCCTGTTTCGCCATCAGTTCGGACAGTCGCGCCATTGCCGCTTCGATCTTGTCCTCGGCAACGGTCAGCCCAGCGGCCATCTTGTGCCCGCCGCCCTTGATCAGCAAACCTTCGGCCGCCAACCGCTGGATCGGCGCACCAAGGTCGATTCCCGACACTGACCGCCCTGATCCTTTGCCGATGCCATCCTCGACGCCGATAACGATAGACGGCCGGTTTGACGCTTCTTTCAGGCGGGATGCGACAATCCCCACCACACCGGGATGCCAACCGGGACCGGAGGCCCAGGCCAGTGGCGCATCAAACCCGCGCTCTTCGGCCTGCGCCATCGCGGCGGCGCGCACGCTGGCTTCGACATCGCGCCGTTCTGTGTTCAATGTGTCCAACCTTTCGGCCAAGGCCGTGGTTTCATGCGGATCGTTGGAGGCCAAGAGCCGCGCCCCCAGATCAGCCTGTCCGATGCGCCCACCGGCGTTGATGCGCGGGCCCAGCAGGAACCCGAGGTGATAGGCCGTGGGCGCAGTTTCCATCCGCGCCACATCGGCCAGTGCCGTCAGCCCGACGCGTTCGCGCCGTGCCATCACGCGCAAGCCCTGGCGCACGAAGGCACGGTTCACACCGATCAACGGGGCCACGTCGGCCACTGTCGCCAAGGCAACCAGATCCAGCAGGGCCATCAGGTCCGGCCCCTTGCGTTTATCCGCGCGCAGTTGGCGGCCCGCCTCGACCAGCATCAGGAACACCACACCGGCGGCACACAGATGCCCGCAGGCCCCGTCTTCGTCCTGCCGGTTGGGGTTTACCACCGCCATCGCATCCGGCAAAACCTCACCGCCCAGATGGTGATCCAACACGATCACATCCGCGGCCTTTGCCGCTGCGATCGGGCCATGCGACAATGTTCCGCAATCCACGCAGACAATCAGGTCGTGATCGGCGGCCAAGGCGGCCATCGCTTCGTCATTGGGGCCATAGCCCTCGTCAATGCGGTCGGGCACGTAAAGCGTCGCACCACAGCCCATCTCGCGCAACCAAACCAGCAACAACGCCGCCGAGCTGCCGCCATCCACGTCATAATCCGCAAAAACCGCGATTTTCTGGCGTTTTGCGACAGCTTCCAAAAATCGCGTCGCGGCTTTTTCCATATCTTTCAGGCTGCGTGGGTCTGGCATCAGATCGCGCAGCGACGGGGCAAGAAACCCTTCGGCGTCCTCGGGCGCAACCCCGCGCCGCGCCAAGACCTGACACACCGCTTGGGGCAGGGCGGTGCGCTGCACCAGCAATTCCGCCGCCCGCTCCACTTCTACACCGGGGCCAACCCATGTCCGCCCCGTCAGGGATGCCTCAACGCCCAGAAAACTCATGCGCGTTCCCCATCTCTATCTTGCCAGTTAAACTCAATCGCGAACCATCACCCGAGTGCGGATCTCACGTTGCGAAACGCATCGCCTCGAAACATCCCGCACCACATCGCAATCCTTAGTCGTTTTCGACCGGCGTGCGATAATTGATCCGCCGCACCGATCCTGTCTTGGAGCGCATGATCAACGTCTCGGTCGTCATCCACCCCATTTCCCGCTTCACACCTGGCAGCAACGCACCATCAGTGACACCGGTGGCGGCAAAAATCACATCTTCGGTGACCATTTCATCGCGGGTGTAAATACGGTCGAAATCGGTGATCCCTGCCTTGCTGGCACGGGCTTTTTCGTCGTCATTGCGGAACACCAGACGGGTGTACATCTGTCCGCCCATGCATTTCAACGCCGCGGCTGCCAGCACGCCTTCGGGCGCACCACCGGATCCCATATACATGTCGATGCCGGTTTCGGGATCGGCACAATGCATCACACCGGCCACATCGCCGTCGGTGATCAGCCGGATCGCGGCGCCCTTGGCACGGACCTCTGCGATCATCTCTTCATGGCGCGGGCGTTCGAGAATACAGACGGTGATATCAGACGCGGCGCACCCTTTGGCGGCGGCCAGTGCTGCAACACGTTCTCCGGGCGACATATCAAGCGTAACAACGTCCACAGGATACCCCGGTCCGATGGCCAGCTTGTCCATGTAAGTGTCGGGCGCATGCAGCATCGAACCGCGTGGCCCCATCGCAATCACCGTCAGCGCGTTCGGCATGTCCTTGGCGGTCAGGGTCGTGCCTTCCAGCGGGTCCAGCGCAATGTCCACACCGGGGCCGTCGCCGGTGCCGACCTCTTCGCCGATGAACAGCATCGGGGCCTCGTCGCGTTCGCCTTCGCCAATGACCACAACACCGGCGATATCAAGCAGGTTCAACTGCTCGCGCATCGCATTCACCGCGGCCTGATCCGCGGCCTTTTCGTCGCCTTTGCCCACCAGCTTGGCAGAGGCAAGCGCGGCGGCTTCGGAAACACGGGCAAGGCCCAAAGATAACATGCGGTCTTGGAAATCAGCTTTGGATGTCATCGGAAATCTGTCCTTGATGGTGTTTAGTTGCTTCTCGTCTAGCGATAGGGGCGGTTTACGGCAAGCCTGTCAAATCCACGCGAGCGTCAGTTGGGCCAAAAACAGATAGCGGAGGCCCTTGGCCAACGTGACCAGAAAAACAAACGACAGCAGCGGTTCGCGCATGATACCGGCAACAACGGTGATCGGATCGCCAATGACCGGCAACCAGCTGCCCAGCAATGACCAGCGCCCGTAGCGTTGATACCAGCCTTGCGCTTGCGCCAGTTGCCTGTCCGACGCGGGAAACCAGCGCTTGTGCTTGAACCGCAGCAAAAACCGCCCGAGTGCCCAGTTGATCACAGAGCCCAACACATTACCAACCGTTGCCACAATCAACAGCAGGGCAACGGGATGATCCCCCTGCACGATAAGCGCGACCAACACAGCTTCTGATTGCATCGGCAACAGGGTCGCGGCCACTAGTGCCGAGGCGAAGAGGCCCGCGTAGGCAATCATCGGGCGCGCCTAGGCCTGCGGCCTCAGACCTCTTCGATGCGCAATGCGACCGGTGGGCCGGCCATCACGCCCGTATCGTCCATCGCGGCAAGGGCCGTTTCGATATCGGATTGAGTGGTCTTGTGGGTGACAATCAGCACCGGTGCAGAGCTGTTGTCATGGCCATACTGGCGCATGCGATCAATGCTGACGCCTGCTTCGCCCAGAACGGTGGCGATTTTGGCCAAGGCACCGGGTTTGTCGACCAATGCCAGACGCAGGTAATAGGGGGCGGGCAGCTTTGTCAGCGCAGCGGTGGAGTTCACAAGACCGACGGCAGGCTGGCCGAACACCGGTCCGCGCAAACCGCGTGCGATATCGCAGATATCGGCCATCACGGCGCTGGCTGTGGGGCCTTCGCCCGCACCGGCACCGCGCAAGACGATCTGACCAACGGCGTCGCCTTCGAGAACGACCATATTGGTGCCGCCATCCAGCTGCGCCAACGGCGAGCTGTCCGGCACAAGGCAGGGCTGCATACGCTGTTCCAGCCCGCGACCGGTCTTTTGCGCCACGCCCAACAGTTTGATCTTGTACCCCATGTCGGCAGCAGCGCGGATGTCTTCGATCGAGACACGTTCGATGCCTTCCAGCTGGATACCGTCAAAATCGACGCGGGTGCCAAAGGCAATTGCCGACAGAATCGCGAGTTTATGCGCCGCGTCGATCCCGCCCACGTCAAGCTGTGGATCGGCTTCGAGATAACCCAGACCATCCGCTTCGGCGAAAATCTCCTGATAGGTCGCGCCGGAGTTCTCCATCCGTGTCAGGATGTAATTGCACGATCCATTCATCACCCCCATCACGCGGGTGATCTCGTTTCCTGCAAGACCTTCCATCAACGTCTTGACCACCGGAATACCGCCCGCAACTGCCGCTTCATAGCGCAGGGCAAGACCCTTGGCTTCGGCCTGTTCCGCAAGTGCCTGGCCGTGGATCGCTAGCATTGCCTTATTTGCGGTCACAACGTGTTTGCCCGCTTTCAACGCCGCTTCGGTGGCATCTTTGGCGGGGCCGTCTTCGCCGCCCATCAATTCGACAAAGACATCCACGTCATCGCGGGTGGCCAACGCCACCGGATCGTCCTCCCATGCGTAGCTGTCCAGTGCCACGCCGCGGTCACGGCCCTTGGTACGGGCAGATACCGCCGAAATCGTGATCTTGCGCCCTGTGCGTGCCTCTAGCAGGGCAGCCTGCTGGCGAATAATGCGCACCACACCGACACCAACAGTGCCCAGACCAGCAATACCAAGGCGAAGGGGATCAGACATGCGACGAGTCCTTTTCAAAAGGGGGAGGAGGGATCAAACCTGTGTTGCGTGGCGATGTAGCTGTTTCGCGCGGGCCATGCAACGCGACAAACCTTAAGCGTGCCGTCCTGTTGCGGTGGGCTTGTTGAAGATCGCCCTATCGGCGCCCGCTTTCCAGCCGGCGTTTTTCCGCATCCGATAAAACGGCCCCGCGCATGGCATTCGCGCGCGCGCGCAGCCCCGCCAGACGGCTGTTAAGATTGCCTTCGGTCTGCACAGGATCGGTGGTGGTAGCGGCGGCGCGGGCCAAAAGCGGTTCGATCGGGACAAGTGCCGGATAGTCGGCGGCCTCAAGCGTGGCGCTTTGGGTGCGATCCAGTTCGGGAAACTGGGTGCAGCCGGTCAACAGGGCAGCGGTCAGGCAAAGAGGCAGGGCGCGTTTCATTCCCTGTTCTTGCACCAGTGTCGTTGACCGCGCAAGCGGGCTTTGCTTTTGAACGGATGTTCATTAATTTAGCCGCATGGCACGTACCACAGGATCACACGCCGGAATCACCGGCCCCAAAATTCGCCAGGCGGCGCTGCGTCTGTTTGCGCAACGCGGCTATGCGGCGGTGTCGATGCGCAGCATTGCGGCAGAGGTCGGCGTGCAGGCCGGTGCGCTTTATAATTATACGCCGGACAAGCAATCCTTGCTGGTCGACCTGATGCGTACCCATCTGGAAGGGCTGCTGGAAGCCGCCGTGCCCGTCGATGGTGGGCCACTTGCGCGATTGCAGCAGTTTGTCGCGTTTCACATCCGGTTTCACGCGGACCGGCCCGACGAGGTGTTCATCGCCTATATGGAGCTGCGCAACCTTGAGCCGGATAACTTTGCCGAGATCGAAGCCCTGCGCCGCCGCTATGAGGACCGTCTGGAACAGATTTTGCGCGACGGTGCAGAGGCCGGGGTGTTCGAGGTGGCGGACAGCAAGATCGTCACGCTGGCGATCATCGCCATGCTGACAGGTGTGAATACATGGTTCCGGCAGGGCGGGCGATTGTCACTGGAAGAAGTGGTGGCGCAATATTGGGACATGGTGCGTAAGGCGGTCGGGGCGTAACCGTCTGGCCTTGTCCTCCCCGGGGTGTGCGACTGACTCGGTTGCGGGTTTGGCCGTAGGGACAGCGGTATCAACAAACAAACAGCGGTATCGACAAACAGTTTGTAAAGCTGGGTGGCTGCGCGCCCAGTCTCTTCGCGCATGCAGCGGATTGGCGGGGATGCCATGGCGACCCGATAGAAAGCCCCGAAGATATGGCAAAGGGTGCGCATCGGGTCGCAGGCGAGCGCGACATGTCGTTCTTTGGACACGTTGATGGGGCGACCAGAATTTGGAGAACGATATGAAAGTTGGGTTTATCGGCCTGGGCAATGTAGGTGGCAAGCTGGCGGGGTCCTTGTTGCGCAATGGCGTCGATCTGGCGGTGTACGATTTGAACGCCGGATCAGTCGCGGATTTTGTGGCGCGGGGGGCGCGAGACGGCGGATCAGCCGCTGCGTTGATGCAAGACTGCGATGCGGTGATCACCTGTCTGCCTAGTCCTGCAGCCTGTGCGGCTGTGGTGGCGGAAATGTTGCCGCATGTGGGGGCTGGCAAAATCTGGATGGAGATGTCGACCACCGATGCCCAGCAAATCAAGGATCATGCGGCGGCGGTGATTGCGGCTGGTGGAGAGGCGGTAGATTGTCCGGTTTCGGGCGGGTGTCACCGCGCGGACACCGGCAATATTTCGATCTATGCGGGCTGCACGCGCGACACATTCGAGCGGGTGTTGCCCGTGCTGACCCATATGGGGCGACGTATTTTGCATGTGGGTGATGTGGGCGTTTCGAGCACGTTAAAAGTAATGACCAACTATCTGGCAACGATCAATCTTTTGTCCCTCTGCGAGGCGATGACGGTCATGAAGGCGGCCGGCATGGATTTGGGGGTAACCTATGAGGCGATTGCGGCATCGTCGGGCAATAGTTTTGTGCACGAAACTGAAAGCCAGTTGATCCTGTCGGGCGCACGGGACGTCAACTTTACGCTGGATCTGGTGCAGAAAGATGTGGGGCTTTTCCAGAAGTTAGCGGATGATCATGATGTGCCGCTTGAACTGTCGCCTTTGATGATTTCGATGCTGACGGACGGGCAGGCGCGCTATGGCGAAAAGGCACAATCGGACCGTATGATCGAGCGGTTGGAAAACGCTACGGGATTGAGCATTACGGCACCGGGATTTCCGAGCGAGCTGGTGGATGATGAACCCGAAGAGCGCGGGTACGAAGTGCCGGTGCGCGGACGCGCGTGATCCAAAGGACACGCTGATGCGCGACGACATGTTTGGCGTGCGGCGCGGGCGTTCTCGCAGAACGTGAGGTCGCGGGTGTTGGAAGGTTTGGCGGGTTTGCTGAGAGGTGCTTGAGGGATCAGTTTGATCCTCAAGTCACCTGTTCGAGGCTGGGTGCGATTCTGCGCGGCGTAAAGGACAAGCCAATCAAAGATTGGTGCCTGCGGCATCCTTGACCCCGCGCAGAATCACGATTTGTCAGGCGCTGGCGTCGACTTGAACATTGGTTTTTGGGGTATCGGCGTCCAGCAGCCCTGTACGAAACAGCATACCTGCGGCGGCACCACCTATCATCGGTGCGAGCATGAAGAGCCAGAGTTGCGCCAGCGCGGTGCCCCCTGAAAACAGGGCAGGACCGAAGGAGCGCGCGGGATTGACCGAAACGCCAGTGATATTGATGCCAACAATGTGGATCACAATGAGGGTCAGGCCAATACCAAGCCCGGCAATCGCGGAGGCCGCCCCCTTTCCGGTGGCGCCAAGGATAACCACCACAAACAGGAAGGTCGCGATGATTTCGAAGAGCAGCGCGGACATCATGTTGAATTCACCAAGGTACCCGGTACCCCAGCCATTGGCGCCATAGCCGCCTTCATAGCCGCCCAGCTTGCCTTGCATGATCAGTAAGATCGCCAATGCGCCAAGCGTTGCCCCGATGATCTGTGCCCCCCAGTAGCGGAGCATTTCGTCTTGTGGCATGCGGCCTGCGAGCATGGCACCCAGCGAAACAGCCGGGTTGATATGACACCCCGAAACCGCGCCTATTCCATACGCCATGCCGATCAGCGCGAGACCGAAGGCCATCGAGATGCCGACGAGGCCGGGGCCAAGGTCGGGGTTTGTTGTGGCCATCACAGCAGAGCCGCAGCCTAGAAATACGAGTGTGAAAGTGCCGATGAGTTCGGCTAATAGTTTGTTCATCAGTCTGTCCCTTTTGCTTTTTATGGGGACCGTTGTGCCGCGGGCGCAGCGGCAAGACATGGGGAAAATGTTGTCTCAAGTCACCGGCGGGGGCGATGCTCAGCAGTTGGGGACGTTGACGGCGAGGCCACCAAGTGAGGTTTCTTTGTATTTCTCGGACATGTCCGCGCCGGTCTGGCGCATGGTTTCGATACAGGCGTCGAGCGGGACAAGGTGTGTGCCATCCCCGCGCAGGGCGAGTGAGGCGGCGGACACGGCTTTGATGGTGCCAAGGCCGTTGCGTTCGATGCAGGGGACCTGCACCAGACCCTTGACCGGATCACAAGTCATGCCGAGGTGGTGTTCGAGTGCGATTTCAGCAGCGTTTTCAACCTGTTCCGGTGTGCCGCCCATCACGGCACAGAGCCCAGCGGCGGACATGGCCGCGGCAGAGCCGACTTCGGCCTGACAGCCCGCTTCGGCCCCTGAAATCGAGGCGTTGAATTTGACCAGTCCGCCGATGGCGGCGGCGGTCAGCAGGAAATCTTCGATATGGGTTTCGGAGGCCCCCGGCACATGGTCGAGGTAATAGCGGATGGTGGCGGGCAAGACCCCTGCGGCCCCGTTGGTCGGGGCGGTCACGACCTGTCCGCCGGCGGCGTTCTCTTCGTTCACTGCCATGGCGTAGGCGCTCATCCAGTCGTTGATGGTGTGTGGGGCAGGCTGGTTCAGCCCGCGCTCCGCCAACAAAGCGTCATGGATACCTTTCGCGCGGCGTTTCACGGCAAGACCGCCGGGAAGGGTGCCTTCGGTGCTCAGCCCCCGATCGATGCAGTCATTCATCACCTGCCACAAGCGTTTGGTACCGGTGCGCAGATGGATTTCGCCGTTGCGCGACACTTCGTTGGCACGTTTCATTTGGGCGATGGTTTTACCGGAGGTCTTGGACATCTCCAGCATTTCAGTGGCGGATTTGAAGGGGAAAGGGATCGGCGCGCCCTCGTCGGTGTCTTTGCCTGCGGCCAATTCGGCCTCCGTCATGACAAAGCCGCCCCCGATGGAATAATATGTTTCGCGCAGGGTCACGTCCCCTTGGCCGTCTGTGGCCATCAGCATCATACCGTTGGCATGGCCATCCAGTTTCGTGTCGTAGTCAAAAATCAGGTCGGTTTTGGGGTCGAAGGTAAGGGGGGGCAGGCCGTCGACGGTGATCTGGTGTTCGGTGGTGATGGCCTGCAGCGTGGCGTCGGCTTTATCCGCATCATAGCTTTCGGGCGTGAACCCCGCGAGGCCAAGAATCGTCGCGCGGTCGGTGGCATGACCCACACCGGTAAACGCCAGCGATCCGTGCAGGGAGGCGCGCAAACCTGCAAACTTGAACGGCGAGGCGCGCATCGCATCAAGGAAGCGTGCGGCGGCAACCATCGGGCCCATGGTGTGCGATGACGAAGGGCCGATGCCTACTTTGAACATGTCGAAGACGGAAAGGAACAT
The DNA here is from genome assembly GCF_000622325.1 of Sulfitobacter geojensis. Lineage (NCBI taxonomy): Bacteria > Pseudomonadati > Pseudomonadota > Alphaproteobacteria > Rhodobacterales > Roseobacteraceae > Sulfitobacter > Sulfitobacter geojensis. The sequence goes on along the minus strand of NZ_JASE01000005.1, from coordinate 2,796,694 downwards.
CAGGTGGCGCTGCCTATCGGAGGGGTTGGAAGATGTGGATCGGTGAAAGGATGTGTGCCCAAGCCTTCGGTGATGTGCAAGCATTGCGTCAGCGGCAGGGTCTCAAGGCGCGCGCACAGACGGTGCAGGGCAGGATAGCTGGCAAGAGAAAACCACGTCTTGTCATGATCGGCAGGATAGAGCGCAGACCATCGCAACAACGCGGCGATATAGGGTTCCAGAACCGTAGGGCTGGTGCCGGCGAACAAGGCGGGATCGGCGGCCGCGGCCTGATCCAACGTGGTGAAACTTTGGTGCAGGGTTTGGCACAGGCCCCGGCGCAGGGCGGCCGTCTGCGCTGGCGCAATAAACTTCTCTGGGTAAAACATCATCCGCAACGCAGGGTGGATCGTGTTGGAGATAAAAAACAGCCACTTCAGAAAATCGGCGCGCGCCGGATCATCCGGCGCAGGACCAAGGCCGCCGTGGGTGTCTGCCAGCCACAACAGAATTGCGCCGGTTTCAAAGATCGGCCCATGCGGGGTTTCCAATACGGGGATCAATCCATTGGGATTAAGCGCACGGTAAGGGGCAGAGGTTTGCTCCCCTGTGCTGCGATCGACCAGCTGCACGGTATAGGGCAGGCCGCGCAGCTCGAGGGTTGCGCGGATGATCAGCGACGCGTTGTCAGGGGCGTAATGCAGAATATAGCTCATGTGGTGTTGGTAGGCGTTTCAATCCGAGGTGCCCCGATGAAAGCGACCTCTTGCAGTGCGTTTCGGAACGATACCGTTCATTCGCGCAATTAGCGCGCGCAGCAATTTGGCGGGCAGGCAAAAAAGCGGTATCGCACCCTCGCGCCCACAGGGGAATCTACCTATAAGGGCTGAAACACGATCTGCACTTCACCTGTATCGGAGCTGCCCATGGCCGGAGAACTGTCCCCCATCGACAAGGCGAAGTTTGTCGCCGCCAAACGTGCGGCGCAATTTGTCGAGGATGGCATGCGCGTGGGATTGGGCACCGGATCAACGGCGGCGTGGCTGGTGCGCTGTCTCGGCGAGATGGTGCGCGATGACGGGTTGCGGATCAAGGGGGTGCCGACATCCTCGCGTACAGCTGAACTGGCGCGCGGTGTCGGGATCGAAGTGATATCGCTGGACGAGGCCAAATGGCTGGACATGACCATTGACGGGGCGGATGAATTCGACGGCAGTTTAAACCTGATCAAGGGCGGCGGCGGTGCCCTGTTGCAGGAAAAAATCGTCGCAACTGCCAGTGACCAGATGGTGGTGATTGCCGATATCGGTAAAGAGGTTGAAAGCCTTGGTGCTTTCCCCTTGCCGGTCGAGGTGATCCCCTTTGGCTGGCAAACCACACAAGCGCTGATCGAAGAAACGCTGATCTCGATGGATGTTCTGGGGCGCACATCGACGCTGCGGATGAACGGCGACGTGCCCTATATCACGGATGAAGGGAACCACATTCTGGACCTGCATCTGAACCGCATTGGCAACGCGCGCCAACTGGCACTGGTGATCAACCAGATGCCGGGCGTGGTCGAAAACGGCTTGTTCATCGATATTTGTGACGCAGTTGTGATCGGCTATGGGGATGGCCGTGTGGAGGTGCGCGACATAAATGACGGAACAGTCGCCACCGAGCGGCTGGATTTTGTCGAGTCGGACAATCTTTTCTCCGACCTCTCTGATTAAGTTAAGGACCTATAGAATGGCTGACAGCTTTGATTTCGACCTCTTTGTAATCGGCGGGGGCTCTGGCGGGGTGCGTGCTGCACGTGTTGCAGCCGGTGAATATGGTGCAAAGGTGGGCCTTGCCGAAGGTGACCGTTATGGCGGGACCTGCGTTATTCGCGGCTGTGTGCCAAAGAAACTGATGGTTTTTGCGTCCGAGTATTCGAGCGTACCCGAAGAGGCCGCGGCCTACGGGTGGGACGATATGCATGCCGGGACGTTCAACTGGCACGGGTTCCGCGAACGGTTGAACGGGGAGCTGGACCGGCTTGAAGGGATCTACCGCAACCTGCTGTCGGGTGCGGATGTCGCAACATTCGACCAGCGCGCAAAGGTCAAGGATGCGCATACGGTGGAACTGGCGGACGGCACGACGAAATCGGCCAAGCATATTCTGGTCGCGACCGGTGGCTATCCTGTGCGGCCCGATATCCCCAATGCCGATCTGGGCATTGTGTCTGATGATATCTTCCAGCTGGAAAAACTGCCCAAGTCGATCCTGATCATTGGCGGTGGCTATATCGCTTGTGAATTCGCTTGCATCTTGAATGGCTTGGGCGTCGAGGTAACGCAGTATTACCGTGGCGCACAAATCCTGCGCGGCTTTGATGACGAGGCACGCGGTCTGGTTGCGGAAAGCATGAAAGAAAGCGGCGTTGATCTGCATGTCGGCAGCGACATCGTCGAGATGTGCCTTGCCAAAGACAAACACGATGGCCCGCAGCCGACGGCATCTGATGCGTCTATGGGCATGTCGGATAAAGAAGCCGAAGCGATGCGCACCGAGAAAGACGGTGCCGTGGCAGGGCAGCAGGGACCGATCTGGGTCAAGGCCAGCACCGGTACCGAAAAGGTTTTCGATATGGTTCTGTTTGCAACAGGCCGGATGCCATCAACCAATGACATGGGTCTGGAGGACGTGGGCGTCAAACTTGGCCGCAAGGGCGAAATCGAGGTTGATGAGTACAGCCAGACTGGCGTGCCGTCGATCTACGCCATCGGTGACGTCACCGACCGTGTAAACCTGACACCTGTAGCGATCCGAGAAGGCATGGCCTTTGTGCAGACGGTGTTCGGTTCTGATCCGACACCTGTCGATCACGACTTGATCCCCAGTGCGATCTTTACCCAACCAGAGATGGGTACAGTGGGACTGAGCGAAGAGCAGGCGCAGGATCAGGAAGAAATCGAGGTATACTGCACGTCGTTCAAACCGATGCAGACCTCGTTCGCGGGCAAGTCGAACCGTGTTATGATGAAGCTGATCGTGAGCAAGGAAAGCCGCGTCGTGCTGGGCTGTCACATCGTCGCACCCAACGCGGGTGAGTTGATCCAGATGGTCGGGATTGCGGTCAAGGCAAAGCTTACAAAAGAGCAGTTTGACGCCACCTGTGCGGTTCACCCGACCATGTCCGAGGAGCTGGTGACGATGCGTGCGCCATTGCGCACCGCCTGACGGGGTGCGATTGAACCGCGCAGCGAAAGCGCTGTGCTTGAAATTGGCGGTTTAACAACCACATCAAGACGTAATACGACGGTCGCAAAGGTGCGGCAGAATGAGGGGAAAGCGAATACATGGCTGGTAACAACGGCGGCCCTTGGGGCGGCGGCGGAAATTCAGGCGGCGGTGGACGGGGCGATGAACCCGAAAACCGTGGCATTAAAAACGGCGGCGGTGGCGGCGGGCGTGGCCCGGGCGATAACAAACCGCAGATCCCCGAGATCGACGAGCTGGTCAAAAAGGGTCAGGAACAATTGCGTGTCCTGATGGGCGGCGGCGGTGGTCGCGAGCGCTCCAATGGCACCGGCGGCGGTGGCAATGGCTCGGGTCCGGTTTTGACACGCGGCACAGTTGGTTTGGGCATTGTGGCGGCTGTTGTCGCCTGGAGCTTTGCCAGTTTTTATACCGTACGTCCCGAACAGCAGTCGATCGAGTTGTTTCTGGGTAAGTTTTCCGCAGTCGGCACCGAGGGTCTGAATTTTGCGCCTTGGCCGGTTGTGACGGCAGAAGTGTTTGACGTGACCACCAACCGCACCGAAGAACTGGGTGTGCGGCGCGGCGGCGGCGGCAATGACGGTTTGATGCTGACCACGGACGAGAACATCGTGGATATCGATTTCCAAGTGGTCTGGAACATCAAGAACCCGAAGGATTTCAAATTCTCACTGCGTGATCCGGAATCTTCGGTCCGTGCAATTTCTGAATCTGCGATGCGCGAAGTGATTGCGCAATCCGAACTGGCCCCGATCCTGAGCCGCGATCGTGGTGCGGTTGCCGACCAGGTCAAAGTGTTGATCCAGTCGACATTGGACAACCGCCAAACCGGCATCAACGTGCTGCGCGTCAACCTGAACAAGGTCGATCCGCCCAGCCAGAATGTCATCATCACCAACGCCGATGGCACAACCACCCAAGGGTCGGTTGTGGATGCCTTCCGCGACGTTCAGGCTGCTGAACAGGAACGCGACCGCGTCGAGCGGCAGGCGGATGCTTATGCCAACCGTAAAACGGCCGAAGCCCGCGGTGAATCAGCACAGCTTCTGGAAGCTGCCGAAGGGTATCGCGCGCGCGTCGTGAACGATGCTGTGGGTGAGGCCAGCCGTTTTGAGGCGGTTCTGACCGAATATGCGGCGGCACCGGATGTGACACGCAAACGTCTTTACATCGAAACAATGGAAAAGGTGCTGGGGGATGTCGACAAGATCATCCTTGAGAACAACACCGGCGGTTCCGGCGGGCAGGGCGTTGTGCCGTATCTGCCCTTGAACGAACTGCGCCGCAGCGGAGGATCAAACTAATGGGTCGTTTGGGTTTATTGCTGCCGGTTGTGGTGGTTGCAATTGTCGCGGTACTTTCCTCGATTTTTGTTGTGGACGAACGCGAAAAAGCATTGGTGCTGCGCTTTGGCCAGATCAAGCAGGTGGTGACGGAGCCGGGCATCGGTTTCAAAGTGCCGTTGCTGGACGAGGTGGTGCGGTTCGAGGACCGTATCTTGTCCTTGGAAACCGAGCTGATCGAAGTCACGCCAGCGGATGACCGGCGTCTTGAGATCGACGCTTTCGTCCTTTACCGGATTGATGACATCGAACAATATCGCAAGGCGATTGGTGCGGGCGGCGAACGTCAGGCGATCAACGACCTGAGCGGTATCATGGAATCGCAAATCCGTGCCGTGCTTGGTGCGCAAGGGGTGACGTCGAACACCATTCTGTCGCCAGAACGTTCGTCGCTGATGGAGCAGATCCGCGAGCGTGCAGACGCGCGTGCCGATGCGCTGGGCCTTGCGGTTGTGGATGTGCGCCTGCGTCAGACCAACCTGCCGGAACAGAACTTTGCCGCGACATTGCAGCGGATGATCGCCGAACGGGACCGTGAAGCCACGGACGAACGGGCACGCGGTCGCGAAGCGGCGCAGCGGGTCACTGCTTTGGCGGATCGTACCTATGAAGAGATCCTGTCGGAAGCCCGCCGTGACGCGCGCATCATCGAAGGTGAAGCGGATGCGGAGCGCAACAAGATCTTTGCCCAAGCTTACGGCAAGGATCAGGAGTTCTTTGAATTCTACCGCTCGCTGACTGCCTATGAGGAGGCGCTGAAAGGCAACAACTCGACCATGGTGTTGTCGCCGGACAGCGAGTTCTTCAACTACCTGCGTTCCGATCAGGGCAGCCGGTCGGTTGAGGGAGAGCGCAATTGAGCTTAATCCTTCTGGCCCTCGGGTTGGTAATGATTTTCGAGGGGCTGGTGTACGCACTGGCCCCTTCGCTTTTGGAGCGCATGTTGGAAGCGCTGCGCCAGATTCCCGAAGCGGCCGTGCGCCAGATTGGATTTCTGGTGATTGTTGGTGGCTTGATTTTTGTTTGGGTCGCGTTTCAAATCGGGGTGTGATCCAAAGGTGCAGGCACGCCTGCATGCTATTTATTTAGGGGCTCTGCCCCGTCATCAAAGATGACCCCCCGCAGCATTTAAGGCCAAAAAGAGGGGCGTGTTGCAGCGTCGCGCGAGATTGGGGCTGCGAGGGCTGTTGAATTCCCTGTGATAAGCCACATCTTTCATATTGCGGCAGGGGCAAGGGCGTTGCAGTCTGTTTGCAATAGATTTCCGGGCGCGCGCGCTCCAATAGATTACAGCAGGAGAACACGGATGCAATCACAGGCCAATTCGCGGCAGCGTAGCGATGCGCAGGTCAAGGTGCAGGCAAAGCGGATGCAAGAAGGGTTCGCATTCAAGGCGATGATGCTGACGGTGCTGGCTTTTGTATTGGTTCTGGCGCAGGCTTTGGTCGCGTTTGCCAAGCCGGAGAGCTTGGCACCTTTGGCAGAAAAGATCAGCCCGTCGGTGGTGAACATCACGACCTCGACTGTGGTTGAGGGGCGCACCGGCCCGCGCGGCATCGTGCCGGAAGGTTCTCCGTTTGAAGATTTCTTTCGCGAGTTTCAGGATCGTAACAATGGCGGCGACGGCGAGGGGCCAAAGCCGCGCCGGTCGTCTGCGTTGGGGTCAGGTTTTGTGATCTCCGAAGACGGTTATGTTGTGACCAACAATCATGTGATTGAAGGCGCGGACGAGATCACCATCGAGTTTTTCTCGGGGCGTGAGTTGAAGGCCAAGGTGATCGGCACGGATCCCAACACGGACATCGCGCTGCTGAAGGTCGAAGCAAGTGAACCGCTGCCCTTTGTCAGTTTCGGCGATAGCGATGCGGCGCGCGTGGGTGATTGGGTGATTGCCATGGGCAACCCGTTGGGACAGGGATTTTCGGTCTCTGCGGGCATCGTATCGGCGCGCAACCGCGCGCTGTCGGGCACCTATGACGACTACATCCAGACCGATGCTGCGATCAACCGGGGCAATTCGGGCGGGCCGTTGTTCAATATGGATGGTGGCGTGATTGGCGTGAACACGGCGATCCTGTCGCCGAACGGTGGCTCGATCGGTATCGGTTTTTCGATGGCGTCCAACGTGGTGACACGGGTGGTTGATCAGTTGAAAGAATTCGGCGAGACGCGGCGCGGCTGGTTGGGTGTGCGCATTCAGGATGTGACCGAAGATGTGGCGGATGCGATGGGGTTGGCCAAGGCGACCGGCGCCCTGATCACCGACGTGCCTGACGGCCCCGCTAAAGAAGCGGGATTGATGACCGGTGATGTGATCCTGTCCTTTGATGGTGTCGAGGTCGCTGATACGCGGGGGTTGGTCCGTCAGGTCGGTAACAGCGCAGTCGGGGCCGCCGTGCGGGTGACCGTGATGCGCGAGGGCAAGAGCCAGACGATCAAGGTTGTGTTGGGCCGGCGCGAGGATGCCAACGGCGAAACACCCGGTGCAGGTACCCCGGAAGCCGAGGCAGAGCCGGAGACCAAGGATCTGTTGGGGTTGACCCTGTCACCGTTGAACGATGCCATCCGCAAGGAGTTGGGCATCGAGGGCGACATGGCCGGTCTGGCCGTGACAGGCATTGATGAAACCTCGGAGGCCTTCGAAAAGGGACTGCGCACGGGGGACGTTATTACCGAAGCCGGCCAGCAGAAGGTTGCGGATATCGCGGATCTGGAAAAGCGGGTTGCAGCGGCAAAAGACGCGGGGCGCAAGTCCTTGTTGTTGCTGGTGCGGCGTGCGGGTGATCCACGGTTTGTGGCGCTGACCTTGGGCGACTGATCCCGAAGAAACCGGAATGAACAAAGGGCACCTTTGCGGGTGCCCTTTTGCGTTATTCGGCCGGTTCGCGGGGGACGGCGATCAGGCCCAAGGTGCGCGCAGTGCTTAGGGACAAGACGGCACTGTCAAGGCCTTCGGCGCGTTGAAACTGTTCGACGGCGGCGCGGGTCTTGGTGTCGAGTTTGCCGGTGATGGTCCCGCTATAGCCCCCGCGCGCCAACAGGGCGCGCTGCAATGATGAGACAAATTCGACATTCAACACATCGGGGCAGGGGGTTTCGAACCAGTTGTCGCGGCGCGGGGTGACGATGACCTGTCGTTCTTCGGTCCGGTAAACCGGCAGGCTGCCGATGGTGCCATCGGGGTTCACCGACGCCGGTTTGATCTGGACCTGTTCGGTGACACGCTCCACCACTGCGGGGCTGACAGTCTTGCCCCAACAGCTGCCCTCTGGCGCGTTGGCGGGACCGTTGCGCGTCGCCTCGAGCACACCAGGTTCGGGGGGCTCGGCCGCAGGCGCGGTGGCGACACTGTCACAGCCTGCAAGTGCCATGCAGGCCACAGCGGTCAGCGCAAGACGCCACGCGTTCGTGTTTCGCAAATTTGCCTGTCTCATCGCCCGCTGCCTTTGGGTCTGGTTTTGCGCGGACATTAACCTGTTTTTAGGGGGCTGCATAGATGGGGTAGGCGCAGGGGCGCAGGGGTGAAAAGGGGCTGGCAGAGCGCGACTGGCGCCGCTAGAAACAATCGAAACTTTAAAGACAGGAAAGCGGACATGGCGAAAATTACCTACGTAGAGCATGGCGGCAAAGAGCATGTGGTCGATGTGGCCAACGGGCTGACAGTCATGGAAGGCGCGCGCGACAATAACATTCCCGGTATCGAGGCAGATTGCGGCGGGGCCTGCGCCTGCTCGACGTGCCACGTCTATGTGGATGCGGCCTGGGTAGACAAGGTGCCGGCCAAGGACGACATGGAAGAGGACATGTTGGACTTCGCGTTCGAACCTGATGCGGCGACCTCGCGGTTGACCTGTCAGATCAAGGTGACCGATGAGCTGGACGGCCTGCGGGTTAAAATGCCGGCAAAGCAGATTTGATGCAGCTGTTGGGCGCTGTATTGGGCGCGCTTTGTGCGCTGCCGGCGGGTGCCCAACAGATTACCTCGGCGGCGTTCACGGATCCGACGCCGCGCTATGCCCACGGTATTCTGGGCGATGCAATCGAGTGGGGCAGCCTGCAAATGGACGTGGCAGGGCGGGGGCGCGTCAGCCTAAATCTGCCGCAGGATCATGTTTTCGAGGACGTCGCCCCGCGTCTGTGGGATGTCACCGGCGATGGCCAGCCGGAGGTGGTGGTGATCGAGACGGACATGGCGAACGGCGCTGCTCTTGCTGTCTACGGGGCGGAAGGAAAGATCGCTGAAACGCCGCATATCGGGCGCAGCAATCGTTGGTTGGCTCCCATTGGTGCTGCGGATCTGGACGGGGATGGCAAGATTGAGATCGCCTATATCGACCGGCCTCATCTTGCCAAAGTGCTGCGCGTCTGGCGGTTTGATCAGGGTGCGTTGACCCATGTGGCGGATGTGCCGGGCTATACCAATCACAAGATCGGCGAGAGTGACATTGCAGGCGGGATACGGCACTGCAACGGCGCGCCGGAAATGATTGTTGCTACGGCGGATTGGACGCGGCTGGCGGCGGTGCGTTTCGCGGCGCAAGGGTTCCGCGTCAGGGACATCGGGCCGCACAGGGGGCGCGCAAGCTTTGCTGCGGCGCTGACCTGCGACTAGAGCTGATTACCTTTAACGGCCATTCTTGCGCCGCACGTTGCGCAGGGAATGCCAGTTCAGCCCGTGCCGTATTTGCTGTTTAATCCAACGCCCGCCAGCCGATGTCACTGCGGTTGAACCCTTCGGGCCAGTCGATCCGGCTGACCATATCATAGGCGCGGTTGCGGGCTTCTTGCAGGCTGGCACCACGGGCTGTGACGTTCAATACGCGCCCGCCGGTGGCGGTGATGGCACCGTCCTTGGCCGTCGTGCCCGCATGGAACACCATATTGCTGCTGTCCTCGGACATTTCGTTCAGCCCTTTGATCACAGACCCTTTTTCATAGGCTGCGGGGTATCCCTTGGCCGCCATCACCACCGTGATGGCGTGATCGGCGGCCCAGTTCACCCGCATGTCCGACAAACGGCTTTCGGAGGCGGCATGGATCAGATCAAACGCCTGTGCGCCAAGTCGCATCATCAGGACCTGACATTCAGGGTCGCCAAAACGTGCGTTGTATTCCACCAGACGGGGCTGGCCGTCTTTAATCATCAGACCGGCATAAAGCACACCCTGATAGGGCATGCCGCGTTTTGCCATTTCGGCCATGGTGGGGCGGATGATTTCATCGAGCGCCTTTTGCGCAATTTCATCCGACAGCACAGGTGCCGGGGAATAGGCCCCCATGCCGCCGGTATTGGGACCCGTGTCGCCGTCGCCAACACGTTTGTGATCCTGTGCAGTGCCGATAGGCAGGACGTTTTCGCCGTCGCACAGGACAAAAAACGAGGCCTCTTCGCCTTCCATGAATTCTTCGATCACCACCTCGGCACCCGCATCGCCAAAGGCACCGTCGAACATTTCGTCCACCGCTGCGGCGGCTTCGGCGTCGGTCATGGCGATGATCACGCCCTTGCCCGCGGCCAGACCGTCTGCTTTGATCACCAAGGGGGCAGGCGTTTGGGTGACATAGGCGCTGGCGCTGGCGTGGTCGGTGAAATGTGCATAACCGGCGGTGGGCGCATTGCTGGCCGCGCAGATCTCTTTGGTAAAGGCTTTGGAGGCTTCCAACTGTGCCGCGGCCTTGGAGGGGCCGAACACCAGAAACCCCGCACCGCGCAGATCATCGGCCACACCCGCTGCAAGGGGCGCTTCGGGTCCGACGATGACAAAATCGATGCTGTTTTCTTCGCAAAAATTGATGACTTCGGGGCCATCCATGATGTCGATCTTGGCGCAATCGGCAATTTTCGCGATGCCTGCATTGCCCGGTGCGACAATCAGCTTGTCACATTTGGGGTTCTGCAAAGTCGCCCAAGCAAGGCTGTGTTCGCGTCCGCCGCTGCCTAAGATGAGGATATTCATGGGCGTGCTCCCTTGGCCTTTGATTGCGGGCGTTCTAAGCTGTGGGGCGGCGAGGGGCAAGGCAATCTAGGCCCTGCGCCGTTTGATAGAACCGACCCATATCGACAATGTCCCAGGCGCGGTGACGCTCGGGCAAGCTATCGAAGGGTCGGCGGAGAGGCGAGGCGATCTGATGGACATGTTTGACGATACACCAGAGGGCGTGGAGCCCGGGCAGAACAGCCCCGAGTTTTCGGTCACAGAACTGTCCGGCGCGATCAAGCGGGTGATCGAGGGCGAGTTTTCCCATGTGCGCATCAAGGGCGAGGTCGGGCGCGTCAGCCGACCGCGTTCGGGGCATATCTATCTGGATCTGAAAGACGACAAATCGGTAATCTCCGGTGTCATCTGGAAAGGCGTGTCGTCGCGGCTTGAGACCCAGCCCGAAGAGGGCATGGAGGTGATTGCCACGGGGCGGATAACGACCTTTGGCGGGCAGTCAAAGTATCAGATCGTGATTGAAGACATAAAACCGGCGGGCATGGGCGCGTTGATGGCGCTGCTTGAGAAACGCAAGAAACTGCTGGCGGCGGAAGGCTTGTTTGATCCGGCGCGCAAGCGGCCTCTTCCCTACCTGCCGGAGGTCATCGGGGTGGTGACCTCGCCCTCGGGGGCGGTGATCCGTGACATCCTGCACCGGTTGCGCGACCGGTTTCCGCGCAAGGTGCTGATCTGGCCGGTAGCGGTGCAAGGCGCAAAATGCGCGCCCGAAGTGGCCCGCGCGATTGACGGGTTCAACGCGATGACGCCCGGTGGGGCGCTGCCCCGTCCGGATTTGTTGATCGTGGCGCGGGGCGGCGGGTCGGTTGAGGATCTATGGGGATTTAACGAAGAAGTCGTCGCGCGAGCAGCGGCGGCAAGTGCGATTCCGCTGATTTCTGCGGTGGGGCATGAGACGGATACGACCCTGATTGACTTTGTCTCGGACATGCGCGCGCCAACGCCGACGGCGGCGGCTGAACTGGCGGTGCCCGTGCGTCACGAACTGGCGGCTTGGCTAGAGGGACAATCGGCGCGGATGGGGCAGTTGGTGAGCAATGGCCTGAGCGCGCGGGGACAACGCCTGCGCGATATGGCGCGGGCTTTGCCGCGTGCGGACACCTTGCTGGACGGGCCGCGTCAGCGGCTGGATCGTGCGGGCGAACAGCTGGGGCCGGCGTTGATTGCCGGTGTGCAGCGCCGTCGCGTGCGATTGGCTGATGCGTCGGGGTCTTTGCGGCCGGCAACGTTGCGCCAGCGGATCGCCAATGACCGGCGGCGGCTGGACGCCTTGTCGGTGCGGCTTGCGCCTGCGTTGGCCCGTGGTGTGGCCGCGAAACGCGACCGCTACGAAAGCCGCGCGCAGGGGTTTAGGCCGTCTGCTTTGGCGCGGGAGCGGTCGGCTAAGGCCGAGGCCTTTGGCAAATTGTCGGTGCGCCTGTCGGATGCCGGCACACGGCAAACGCGCGGATGGCGCGAGCGGCTCGCGGGGCTTGAGCGGTTGCGCGAAACGATGAGTTACAAGGCGACACTGGCGCGGGGGTATGCGGTGGTGCGCGGGGATGGCGCGGTGGTGACCGATACCAATTCGGCGAAACAGGCCGCGGCGTTGGAGATCGAATTTGCGGACGGGCGGATGAGTGTGGGTGGGAAGACGGCACCGCGCAAAAAGCCGGTTGAAACCCCGCCCGAGCAGGGGTCATTGTTGTAAGGATGTGGGTGCCGCAGCGGGCGGTGTCGGTTGATAGTGCGGACAGTATATAAGGCCAAAAAGAGGGGAGAGGCAGCGTTCAGGCGGTGATGTTAGACGCCGACTTTGGGGCCGAGGCAGAGCATTTTCTCAGCCCCTTCGTTTGCTTCATATAGTTCGGTGGTGTCGGGGCGGTTTTCGAACCTTGCGATCAGCCCGTTGGCCCCTTTGATAAAGCTCCAGCACTGCGGGTTCGGGTTGTTTTCGTAGACAAAGCAGATCAGCCCGTCCGCTTCGTACCATTCGCCTTCTTTGCAATCGCCATCCAGAAAAGACCACTCAACGCGGCGGTTTTCATGATATATTTCAGCGCCGTAGGCCTGACCTGTTTTGCCGTAGAACAGGGTTTTGCCTTTGGTATAGGCGTCAAATTCATCGGCCGTCATGGTCTGTTGTGCGGCAAGGGGGGCAGCACAGAGGGCGAGGAGAAGAGCGAGCGTTTTCATAGGGGGAGACTGGCAGAAATTGCAGCGCGCGGCCAGAGGCTCAGGCGGGATTTTGCCATTTTGCGAGTCGGCGGTCCATGACGCGCCGCCAGAGCGGTGGGAACAAGGCAAGGACGGCCATCACCGGCAGGGAGTGGGGTAGCATCGGCATGTGGTTGGGTTGGATGCGCAGAGCCGGAAACGCGCGGGCAGGGTGCATGTGGTGATCGGAATGTCGGGGTGCGTTCAGCATCATGGCGTTGGAGTACCATTTGGGGGCATTCCAGCTGTGCTGCGAGCCCATAGGTTCGGGTTTGCCGTTGGATTGGGGGGCGCGGCGCAAGCCGTAGTGCTGCACATAATCCGAGAGCAGCAGCTGTAGTTGGGCATATAGCGCGAGGCAGAGATAAAGGATGAGGCCTTTGAAACCGCCGATCAGCAAAGCGCAGATCAGCATCAATATGCCACCGGCGATATAGGCGACATAAGGGTGGGACAGCGGGGAGCGCGCTGGTGTGCGGCTGCGATGTCGGCTGTCTGCATGCCAGCCCGCGACAAATTCACCGCGCAGCGCGCGTAGGGCAAAGGCCCAGAACCCTTCGCCCGCGCGGGCGGAATTGGGATCGGCGTCTGTCGCGGCAAAAATGTGGTGGACGCGCAGATGGGCGGAAACATGATGCCCGTGCAGCAGCGAGATGTAGATTGCGATGCCGATGCGGCGGGGCAGGCGGGCGCTGGCGTGGATCAGCTCGTGCGCGTTCGAGTTGGAGACCTGTCCGAAATAGAGGCCGAGACCGGTGAAAATCAGCAGCTTGTCGATCAGGGTAAGGGCGGTATGTGCGCCCAAGGCCCAGACACCAAGGACCAAGAGCGGGAAATGCACCGCAGCGAGCACCAAGCTGAGGCGGCGGCCTGTTGAGGTCGTGTCGGGAAGCTGGCGCGTCAGCTTGTCCATGAAGAACACCAGCACGGTGATCGACATGAGGCCAAGCAGCGGGAAGGGCCCGCCAAACAGCGCAGCAAGTCCGAGCAGGGCGGCGGGGGTCAGGCTGGCGATGGCATACCAGAGCATCTGTGTCTTTCCTCAGATCAGGTCTGTTTCTTATAGGCGAAATCCGGCGCGTCAAAGGAGAAATCGGGCCTGTGCCGGGGGAGAATCTACGCGCAAAGCGTTAGGGAATTGTCGTTTTCGGATCGCGGCACAGGCAGGGTTTTTGATAGAAGGGCAGGAACATCGGATGAGAGGAACGCGACATGGCGCTGGATCAGCACGACAAAGCGGCGGGCAAAGGCCCTGAAAAGGGCGTTTGGAAGTCCGGCAAGGGCAAAGGGCGCCATCACACCAAGGGGCGCCAGCTGGTTGATGGTCCTTGGGAAGAGGTGCGTGCGCTTTTGGGCGAACAGCCGCGCCGCGCAGATTTGTTGATCGAGTTTCTGCATCTCATTCAGGACAAGTATGGTTGCCTTTCTGCGGCGCATTTGCGCGCATTGGCCGAAGAGATGCGCATGTCGATGGCCGAGGTTTATGAGGTTGCGACCTTTTATGCGCATTTCGATGTGGTCAAGGAGGGGGAGGCGCCACCGCCTGCCTTGACGATCCGTGTCTGTGATTCCCTTTCGTGTGAACTGGCGGGTGCGCAGGCGCTGAAGGCCGCGCTGGAGGATGGGCTGGATGCCAGTGAAGTGCGTGTGCTGCGCGCGCCCTGCATGGGGCGTTGTGATACCGCGCCGGTGCTGGAGCTGGGGCATCATCATATTGATCACGCGACCGTCGAGAAGGTCGAGGCTGCGATCAAAGCCGGCCATACCCATGCGCATATGCCGGAATACGAAGGCTTTGATGCCTATGCGGCGGCAGGCGGCTATGAAACGCTGAAAGAGCTGCGCAAGGATGGCGATTGGGAAGCCGTGCAGGACAAGGTGTTGTCATCTGGGCTGCGCGGGCTTGGCGGGGCGGGGTTCCCGTCGGGCAAGAAATGGGGATTTGTGCGGGCCAATGAGGGGCCGCGTTACATGGCCGTGAACGGCGACGAGGGCGAACCCGGCACGTTCAAGGATCGCCATTACCTCGAGCGTGTGCCGCATTTGTTTCTTGAGGGCATGTTGATCGCCGCTTGGGCAGTCGAGGCGGAAAAAGTGTTTATCTACATGCGCGATGAATATCCGGCGGTGCTGGAGATTTTGGCGCGCGAGATCAAGGCCTTGGAAAACGCGGGTATTGTCGAGGCGGGCTATATCGACCTGCGGCGCGGCGCGGGGGCCTATATCTGCGGTGAGGAATCCGCGATGATCGAAAGCATCGAGGGCAAGCGCGGCTTGCCGCGTCACCGACCGCCGTTTGTGGCGCAGGTCGGAATATTCGGACAGCCGACATTGGTGCATAACGTCGAAACCCTGCATTGGGTGACGCGCATTTGCCGCGAAGGGCCGGAGGTTCTGTCGGGGACAGAGCTGAACGGGCGCAAGGGCTTGCGGTCCTATTCTGTTTCGGGACGGGTGGCGCATCCGGGGGTGTATCTGCTGGCGGCGGGATCAACGATCACGGACGTCATTGCGGCGGCGGGTGGTATGGCCGAGGGGCAGGTGTTCAAGGCCTATCAACCGGGCGGGCCGTCCTCGGGGTTGTTGCCGGCAAGCATGGACGATGTGCCACTGGATTTCGATACCTTGCAACCGCATGGCACATTTATCGGGTCTGCGGCGGTTGTCATTCTGTCCGAGGATGATTCTGCACGCGCGGCTGCGCTGAATATGTTGCGGTTTTTCGAGGATGAAAGCTGTGGGCAGTGTACGCCCTGTCGGGTTGGCTGTGAAAAAGCGGTCAAGCTGATGCAGGCGGACAGCTGGGACACCGGATTGCTGGAAGAGCTGTCGAGCGCGATGGTCGATGCCTCGATCTGCGGGCTTGGGCAGGCGGCACCGAACCCGATCCGCATGGTCATGAAACATTTTGCGGACGAGATTTAGGGGGGCGCGATTCCTTTGAAAGATATCGGTCGGAATTTTTCAAAAATTCCGACCCCGCTGCAAAACCTCAGTTCTGCATCACACGACAGGAACAGCCGCTGCGGCGCATGGCGCTGCACAGCTGACGCGCACCGTTTTTGCTGTTGCGCCCGAACCGTGCGAAATAATAGCCCTTTTTGCGCGCCACTTTATGGGGCTTGTAAATCAGTTCCGCTTTCTCACGTCCCAGGACCCCCCGACAACGGGCGGTTTTTGACCGCGCTGCTGCTTGTGCTCCCTTTCTGGATTGGGCAAACCCGACTTGCACACCCCAAGGTTTGAAAGCGGGCGCTGGTGGCTTCGGCCTTGCCAAGGGGGTGATCCGGCGTTTCTGCGCCATTGCATAGCACGCCGGCAGAAAGCTTTGGGTTTTGGACAGCCGCATATCTTGGTCTTTGGGTTTACCATCGCGCCAGTCTTCGGCATTCAAACCTGTGATGACGGGCACGTAGTTCACGGTTTCCGGGGCCAGCCCTTTGCCTTTCAAGAACCCTTCGGCGCGCCGTTCGCCCCCGTTATAGCCAATCGCAGCCATACCCTCATTGCCGTATTTGCGCAGCATCTCGGCCAGATATTGCGCGGAGTGTTCGAGCGCGTCGGCCGGATTATAAGGGTCTTTCAATCCACGCAGTTTCGCGGTTGACGGGATGAACTGCGCAATCCCTCGTGCATTGGCATGGCTTAGGGCGTTGGGATCAAACCGGCTTTCCTGCCAGATCAGCCGCGCAAAGAAACCGCTGTCCAACCCGTGGCGTCGCGAGAATTCTCTGATCGCGTTGCAGGTATCATAAACGAAATGCGCCGGCCGGATGCAGTGCGCATGCCCCCATTTTTGCGAGGAACACATGCGACCGGGATCGGCGTGCGCCGCAGGGCCAAAACCCGTGATGAACAGGGCGGTGATAAGGGTCAGAGCATATCGCATGGGGTGTTGTTGCGGGGGTTGGGCACCTATGTCAATTGCGACAGGCGCACTTCCATCCCTCGGGCTGAGCGGGTAAGCCTGAACGAAACTGATGCGGAGACCCTCCTTGGCGTTTTTCAAGAAACTAAAAGACCGTTTGTTCAAATCCTCGTCCAAGATTGACGAGGGGCTTGAAGCGATTGTTGGTGATGGCGGCACTCAGGAGCAGGCCGAAGAGCTGGCACCGCAAGAGGCCGCAGCATCAATCGAGACCGAAGCGAAAGCAGCTGATGCGGCAGTGCAGGCCGAAAAGGAAGAGGCCGAGGCCGTTCTGATAGAGCAGGCGGCGCAAGCGGAAGCCGCCCGCGTGGCTGCCGAGGTAGAAGCGGCGCAGCGAGAGGCGCGGCTGGCGGCAGAGGAGTTGGCACAGGAGGAGGCGCGCGCGGCGGCACAAGCGGCAGCACGTGTTCAAGCGGCAGAGCTGGAGCGCGCCGCGCAGGCGCAGAAAATTCGCGAAGCCGCAGATGCAGCGGCCAAGCAGGCGGAAGAGGATGCCGCCGGTGAGGCAGAGGCGGCGCGTTTGCGCGAGGAAGAAGCCTTGGCCGAGGTCGCGCGACAGGCCGAAGAGCAGCGCCGCGCCGCGCAAGCGGCTCAAGAGGAAATTACCGCGCGCCAGCAAGAGGAAGCACGCAAGTCACAAGAGCAGTCCCGGCGCGAGGCGGCAGAGCAGGCGGCAGCGGAGCAGAAACAGCGCGCGGCTGAAGCAGAGGCAGCAGCGGAGCAGATACAGCGTGAGGCTGAAGCGGCGAAAGACGCGGCAGCGCAGGCCGCGCCGACACCACCCGAACCGTTGAAGACCACACTCACACCCGTAGCGCCTGATCTCGCCTCCGACCTGAGCGACACCGCATCCACCCCCGCTGACAAACGCGGACTGCTGGGGCGCCTTATGGGTCGCGCCGCTCCGAAAACGGTGGTGCGCCGCGTCTTGGATGACGACATGCTTGAGCAGCTCGAAGAGCTGTTGATCGCCGCCGACATGGGGGTGGACACCGCTCTGCGGGTCACGGCGAACATGGCCGAAGGGCGTTTCGGTAAAAAGCTGTCGGTGTCAGAGATCAAAGCCCTGATGGCAGATGAAATCGCGCGGATCATGGACCCCGTGGCGCGCCCCTTACCTCTCTATCCCAAGACGCCGCAGGTGGTTCTGGTCGTGGGTGTCAACGGATCGGGCAAAACGACAACGATCGGAAAGCTGGCCAGCCAGTTCAAGGCCGCGGGCAAATCCGTGGTGATTGCTGCCGGTGACACGTTTCGCGCCGCTGCGGTGGAACAATTGCAGGTCTGGGGCGAACGCGCAGGCGTGCCGGTGTTGACGGCGGCGCAGGGGTCGGACCCCGCCAGCCTTGCCTTTGATGCGATGGCACAGGCCGAAGCGGAAGGGGCCGATTTGTTGCTGATCGACACGGCAGGGCGGTTGCAAAACCGCAGCGATCTGATGGAAGAACTGGCCAAGATCGTGCGGGTTATTCGTAAGAAAGACGAAACCGCGCCGCATAACACCCTGTTGGTGCTGGATGCCACGACCGGTCAGAACGCGCTTAATCAGGTAAAGGTGTTTCAGGATATTTCGGATGTGTCCGGTTTGGTGATGACCAAGCTGGATGGCACGGCCAAAGGTGGCGTACTGGTGGCACTGGCAGATAAATTCGGCCTGCCGATCCATGCGATTGGTGTGGGCGAACAGATTGATGATCTGTCGCCGTTCGATCCTCAGGAATTTGCCGACGCGCTGGTCGGGTACGAGCGGTGAATGCACCCTGATGACCGACTGGCTGCTTTCCATTGAAGGGACCGAAACCGGTCATACTGTTGCGCTGTTCCTCGCCATCATGGCGGCGATCCTGCACGCCGTCTTTGGTGCGCTGCAAAAGGGGCGTCATGATCCGTGGCTGACGCGCGGCGCGATTGATTTTTCCTATTGCATCATGGCTGCGCCTTTTGCCCTGTTCGTTGTGCCCTGGCCCGAGCCTCACATGTGGGCGGTCTTTTTCGGGGCCTTCGTTATTCATATTATTTACAAGTGCTTGCAGGCTTGGGCCTATACCAAAGGGGCCTATACGGTGGTCTATCCGGTGGTGCGCGGCACGGGACCGCTGTTCGCTGTGATTGGTGCCTATCTGATCTTTGAGGAACGCTTTACCGGTACGCAATGGTTGGGGGTTGGCGTGTTGTTGGCGGGCATCTTCGGTCTTGCGCTTTATAACATGCGCAATCTGGTGGCCGAGCGGGATACGCTGAACGCGGCCCTCGGGATTGCGGTGCTGACAGGGCTGTTCGTCGCCCTTTACACCACGTTTGACGCCTACGGCATCCGCGCGACACAGAACCCTTTCACGTTCCTCGCATGGTTTTTCATGATTGACGGGCTGGTCATGCCGTTCATCGCGGTGCGCCGTTGGCGGCGGATGCCGGACGCACCGGCGCTTTGGCCGCTGATGACGCGCGGATTTGCCGGCGGTATCATCGCGTTCCTCAGCTTTGGCGCGATCATGATGGCGACGCGGCTGGATAAGGTCGGCGAAGCGGCTGTTTTGCGCGAAACATCAACGGTGTTTGCCGCCGTCATTGGGGTGGTGTTTTTGAAAGAAACCGTCGGCCCGCGCCGTGTCGCGCTGATGGCATTGATTGCGCTGGGCGCTGTGATAGTGGAGATGGGCGGATAAAGCGTATTGGAAAACCCCGCAAAACGGCGCATTGCGCCCTCGGCGCGGCGACACCGCTTGCGCGGCAACCGCGCTGCGGGTTTTCCGGAAACGTAAAAAGAGAGCAGTCATGAGTGAACCAAAGACGATTAATCCGATCCTGAAACAGGTGCTTGAGCTGGGCCCGCCCTTGCTGTTCTTTGTGATCTACCTGCGCATCCGCGACGATCTGTTCACCTTTGGCGGCACAGAATATAGCGGATTTATCGTTGCGACACTGGTGTTTGTGCCCATCCTGCTGGTGTCGATGGCAGTACTATGGATGCTGACAGGGCAACTTAGCCGGATGCAGATTTTCACAGCCTTTATGGTGATCTTCTTTGGCGGGTTGACGGCCTGGTTCAATGACGAACGGTTTTTCAAAATGAAAACCACGATTGTTTATGCGTTTTTTGCAGCGATCCTGTCGATCGGGCTGATCCGGGGGCAAAGCTATCTGGCCTATGTCATGTCGGAAATGATCCCGATGAAACATGAGGGCTGGATGCTGCTGACGCGCCGCTTGACGGTGTTCTTTATCGCTCTGGCCGTTGCGAACGAAGTGGTCTGGCGAACGATGTCGACAGATGCCTGGGTCAAGATCGAAACCTTCGGATTTCCACTGTTGATGTTCGTGTTTCTCTGGACGCAGATCGTCGCCCTTGAGCGCTTTACCGAAACAGACGAGGCGGAGTAGCCGGAAATTTTTAAAATTTCCGCCCGTTTTCTTTCAAAGAAAACATGCTGCGGTCTTGCGCGTTTCGCCTGTTCCTCAATCGGCACGCGCTTTTGGCATGGGGCGGCGAAATCGTACCGCTGTGTCAGGTCGCGGATTGACGAAACCGCGTGACAGGCGTAACTGAACGCTGTGGTGATTTGTTACCGGATTGCGGGCCACGTTAAACAATCTGCTAAAAGGTCAGGATGAAAGCCCCCTTTCGCTTGACCGCGTCTGGGGTTTTTTATTGCCCGCTTGGTCGGGACGGAAGGATAAGCACATGAGCGACGACACCCGAAATACATGGAACAAGGCCACCAAGGCCGTGCACGCCGGTACAAGACGCAGCCAGTACGGCGAGGTGTCCGAGGCGATCTTCATGACGCAGGGCTTTGTGTATGACACGGCCGAACAGGCAGAAGCGCGTTTTGAAAGCATCGGGCCGGATGAATTCATCTATGCGCGCTACGGCAACCCGACGGTGGCAATGTTCGAAGAACGCATTGCAGCGCTGGAAGGGGCCGAAGATGCCTTTGCCACGGCGTCCGGCATGGCGGCGGTTAACGGCGCTTTGATGTCGATCCTCAAGGCGGGCGATCATGTTGTGTCGGCGCGCGCATTGTTTGGATCGTGCCTGTACATTGCCGAGGAAATCCTGCCGCGTTTCGGCGTCGAGGTGACATTGGTCGACGGCGGCGATCTGGCCCAGTGGGAGGCGGCGATCCGCCCTGACACGCGGGCCGTGTTTTTTGAATCCCTGTCGAATCCGGCGTTGGAGCTGGTTGATATCAAAGCGGTAGCAGAACTGGCCCATGAAAACGGGGCACTGGTGGTCTGCGACAATGTTTTTGCCACACCGGTCTATTCGAATGCCATCGCGCAGGGCGTTGATCTGGTGATCTATTCTGCCACGAAACACATTGACGGACAGGGCCGCGCCCTTGGCGGGGTGATCCTGGGCAGCCGTGAATTAATCCGTAAAACGGTTGAACCTTTCATGAAGCACACGGGCGGCTCGATGAGCCCGTTTACCGCGTGGATCATGTTGAAGGGGCTGGAAACCATGGCGCTGCGGGTCAAGGCGCAGACCGCAGCAGCAGCACAGGTTGCGCAGGCGTTGCAGGGGCATGCGCAGCTGAGCAAGGTCATCTATCCCGGTCTGGACAGCCATCCACAGCACGCCTTGGCCATGTCGCAGATGGGGGCAGGGGGCACCATGCTTGCCATCGAAGTGAAAGGCGGCAAGGAAGCGTCCTACCGGTTCCTGAATGCCTGCAAGATCGGTATCATCTCCAACAACCTTGGGGATGCGAAAACCATCCTTACGCCGCCGGCCTTTACCACCCACCAGCGCTTGCCGCAGGATCAGAAGGACGCGTTGGGGATCACACCGGGTTTGGTGCGTATTTCGATTGGTCTGGAAGACCCTGATGATCTGATCGCAGATTTCATGGCGGCGCTTTCGCACTGATTATGTCGGTTTTACGGGGGCTTATCCCCCGTTGAACCGCCTATGTTACATCGGTGTTGGTAATCCTGGTACGACGTCCTAAGTATGGATGGTGTAGCGGCCAGAGGGGGCGAAGCCGATGAATGTCATAACGTCTGTTGAAAAGGCTCCCGAACGGGCGCAGGCAGAGCAGGCGCTTGCCACGCTCAAGGCATGGGCGACAAGCGCCACTGCGGCCGAGATCGACGCACTTGATCCCGCCGTCACCCGGCTGCTGTCGCAGACCGGTGCTTATCCCGAATTCAACCGGGTCTATCCTGATGATTTTGCCGTCGGTGATACCTATCACGCCAGCCTGCCGGATCTGCAAAACGGTCCCTCTAGTCTGATCCGCGGCGCAAAGCAGCAAATCCAGCATGTGGGCATATCGAACTTCCGTTTGCCCATCGGCTTCCACACCCGTGATAACGGCGATCTGACGCTGGAAACCTCGGTGACAGGATCGGTCAGCCTTGAGGCGGACAAGAAGGGCATCAATATGTCCCGCATCATGCGCAGCTTTTACAAACATGCTGAGCGCACGTTCAGCTTTGAAGTGATCGAAGCGGCGTTGGACGATTACAAGGCGGATCTGGAAAGCATGGATGCGCGCATTCAGATGCGGTTCAGTTTTCCGATGAGAATCGAAAGCCTGCGCTCCGGTCTGTCGGGCTATCAGTATTACGATGTCGCGCTGGAGTTGGTGGAAAAAGACGGGGTGCGGCGTAAAATGATCCACCTTGATTACGTCTATTCCAGCACCTGTCCCTGTTCGCTGGAGCTGTCCGAACATGCCCGCGCGACGCGGGGGCAGCTTGCCACGCCGCACTCGCAGCGCTCGGTTGCGCGGGTGTCTGCGGTGATCAATGAGGACGACAGTTGCCTGTGGTTCGAGGACCTGATCGATGCGTGCCGCCGCGCGGTGCCAACGGAAACCCAAGTGATGGTCAAACGCGAGGACGAACAAGCCTTTGCCGAACTTAACGCGGCCAATCCGATTTTTGTTGAAGATGCGGCGCGTCTGTTTTGCGAACAATTGCAGGCAGAGCCCCGCATCGGCGATTTTCGCGTGATCGCCAGCCATCAGGAAAGCCTGCACAGCCACGACGCGATCTCTGTCCTGACCGAAGGACCCACCTTCGAAATGCAAAGCATTGATCCCAAGCTGTTCAATACCCTGTTCCATGTCGGCTAGGGCATCCGTGTCCTGATCTTCCAAAGAATAAGGCTGATCGCGGTGTAATGCGACGTTTTGAGCCAACCGGAAAAATTTCAAACGGCGTGCCTTCGGGCGCGCCGTTTTGCTTTACGCTGCGTCGCGGCATGCGTTTCACAGGCAGCGGCTATGCAGTATTGTGTGTTTTCTGCGATGCAGCATGTCCCTATCTTGATGGATGAAAAGTAACACACAATAAAGAAGCACATATCATGGCTTACAACGACTTCGCGACCAACGCTGCTGATGCCTCCGCGATCCTGAGCAACGAGATCACAGCGACCCGCAACTTCTTTGCCCGCCTCGGGGCAAAATTCGAAGGTTTCATCAACACGCTCGCAATGGCCTCGACCGGCCAGCGCCGTGTGGATCAAGTTCACTATCTGCAGTCAAAATCAGACGCGCAGCTTGCCGAGATGGGCATCAAGCGCGACGAGATCGTCAACTACGTATTCCGCGATCTGTATTACCTCTGAAGCTGCGCCGCAGTTCAATCCGGTAAATGGTCCGTTCCTGCCCCTGATTTTCGGGGAAGGGCGGGCCATTTTCGTTTTTACAGATCGGTGATCGCTTGACACTTCACAGCCCCCGCGCCAACGCTGCGCCTATGTTGGATTTGCGCCCTGTTGGATATGTTGTCGGCTTGTTGGTGGCCGTGCTGGGTGTGGCCATGATCCTGCCAATGCTGGTGGATGTGGCCGAAGGGCGCGGACATTGGCGTGTCTTTGCTGAATCCGCACTGATCACCACGCTGGCCGGAGGCATGATTGCATTGGCCTGTGCCAACGGTGTGCGCGAAGGGTTAACCATTCAGCAAACCTTTCTGCTGACCACGGGCGTCTGGCTGATGTTGCCGCTGTTCGGGGCGCTTCCCTTTATGTTGGGGGCCACCGGTTCGGGGTTCACGGATGCGTTTTTCGAGGCGATGTCGGGGCTGACCACCACCGGTTCGACCGTGCTGAGCGGGCTTGAGACACTGCCCAAAGGTTTGCTGTTGTGGCGCGGTATTCTGCAATGGCTCGGGGGCGTCGGCATCATTGTTGTCGCGATGGTGTTCCTGCCCGAACTCAAAGTCGGCGGCATGCAGATCTTTAAGTCCGAAGGCTTTGACACCTTTGGGAAAATTCTGCCACGCGCCGGTCAGATTGCCACCCAGATTTCGGTCATCTACCTCTGGCTGACGCTTGCTTGTGTGCTGTGCTATGTAACAGTCGGCATGAGCATTTTTGACGCGACAGTGCATTCTTTGACGACCATCTCGACAGGCGGGTTTGCCAATTATGATGCGTCGTTCGGGGCGTTTTCGGGCAACGCGGAATATGTAGCATCGCTGTTTATGATCCTCGCGGCCTTGCCATTTGTACGCTACGTGCAATTGCTGAACGGCAATACAATGGCGCTGCACCGTGATCCGCAGGTGCGCGGCTTTATGATGACGTTGCTTGCGCTGGTCGGGGTGACGATCATCGTCCTGCATCAGGTTTTTCCGCATGCGTGGGAAAAAAACTTTCGCGAGGCGCTGTTCAACATCACGTCGATCATTTCGGGCACCGGATATGCCTCGGTCGATTATATGCAATGGGGCGGCTTTGCGGTTACCCTTTTCTTCTTTATCGGTCTGATTGGCGGTTGTGCGGGATCTACCGCCTGTTCAATCAAGATCTTCCGCTATCAGCTGTTGTTCGCCTCCATCCGCGCCCAGTTGCGCCGCATCCGTTCGCCCCACGGCATCTTTACCCCCCGATACGAAGGACGCCCCGTCGGCCCCGATGTGCTGTCCTCGGTGATGTCGTTTTTCATGTTCTTTATCGTGACGCTGGGGCTGGTGGCAGTGGCGCTTAGCCTGACGGGACTCGATTTCATCACATCCGTGTCTGGTGCGGCAGCAGCTTTGGCCAATATCGGGCCCGGCTTGGGGCCGATCATCGGGCCAGCCGGCAACTTTGCCAGCCTCAACGACACCGCCAAGTGGATCCTGACCGTCGCCATGCTGATTGGCCGGCTGGAACTGCTGGCCGTCTATGTCATTCTTACCGTTAAATTCTGGAGAGCCTAATGGCGGATCACACACTGGCCCATGATGCAAAACCACTGGGTGCGCAAATTTCACATATGTTGAAAGAACGCGGGGTGGATGTGATTTTCGGCATCCCCGGTGTGCACAATCAGGAAATGTACCGCGGCATCGAAGAGGCGGGCATCCAGCATGTGCTGGCCCGTCACGAACAGGGCGCGGGGTTCATGGCTGACGGCTATGCGCGCGCAACGGGCAAACCGGGGGTGGCCTATGTGATCACCGGACCGGGGTTGTGCAATGTGATGACGCCAATGGGGCAGGCCTATTCGGATTCCGTGCCGATGCTGGTGATCTCTTCGTGTCTGGACGAAGTCGCGGCGCGGCGTGGCCAATTGCACCAGATGAAAGACCAGCAGACGGCTGCCGCTACGGTCTGTGACTGGTCCGAGGTCGCGGTGGGGGCGGATGCCGCCTATGGGCTGGTTGATCGTGCTTTTGCCGAATTCACCGGCGCACGTCCGCGTTCGAAACATATTCAGGTGCCGATTGCACAGCTCGAAGGGTTGGCAAATCCGGCACCGGCAAAGCTGACCCCTGTCACACCGGCAGGGTACCGCGCCGCAGATGTGGCGCAACTGGTCAGCATGTTGGGGGATGCGCAAAAACCGCTGTTCGTCTTTGGCGGCGGTGCAGCACATGCGTCAGAAGCCGCGCGGCAGGTTGTGGCCGCTTGTGGTGCGGCCAGCATGTCGACCTATGCGGGGCGCGGTATCATCGCAGGTGATGCATCGCTGAATTTCGGTTCCTGTCTGGCACGGGGCGACAGTGCAAATGTTGTGGGGCAGGCCGATCTGGTCATCGCCATTGGCACCGAGCTGGCAGAGGTTGACCTTTGGCGCCCACATCTGGGGCATACTGGTGATCTGGTACGCATTGATCTTGATCCCGAAGTGCTGTCCGACCCCCAGCGCGCCAGCCATCCTATGCAAGCCGAGGCCGGTGCCTTTCTGACCGCATTGGCGGCGGCGCTGCCACAAGACGCAGGTCAAACAGAATGGCGCGCAGATGTGGTCGCGGCAACCCGCGCACGCTGGCGGTCCGAGACGGACGCAGAGCGCCCCGGCATCGTGCCGGTCTGCGATGCCCTGCGCGAGGTCACGCCACCCGATACGATGATCTATTCCGACATGACCCAATTCGCCTATGTCGCCAAGGAAGTCTGGGACATGGACCGGCCGGGGCATTGGCATCACCCCTATGGCTTTGGCACACTGGGCTATGCGACCCCTGCGGCCATTGGCGGGGCTGTGGCACGGCAGGGCAAACCGACGATGGCGATCATCGGGGATTACGGCTTTCACTACACCATGCAGGAACTGGGCGTGGCGGTGGAACTAGGGCTGAGCGTGCCGATCATCCTGTGGGACAATGGCAAGCTGGGCGAGATCGAGGACAGCATGGTGCGTGCGCAAATCGCGCCGAATGCGGTGGTGGCCCGCAACCCTGATTTTGTGAAGCTGGCCGAAGCGTTTGGCGCGCGGGCTGTGGCACCGGCAGACCTGTCGCAGATGCAAGACGCTGTGACCGAAGCTTTCGCGGCGGAGGGGCCGACCCTGATCTACCTGACGCCAGCGATTCTGGGGTAGGCGTTTACTTTAAAAGTCCGCGCCGCAAGCCACGTCCGTCTTTTAAGAACAGGACAGGGTAAGACTTTTGTAAAAGTCTTACCCTGTGCGTTACTCCCAGCAACTGACCAGCACGGTCATGCCTTGCGCGGCAAGCCGCAAATCGCGCGGTGCGACGCTGCCGGTGCGATCAGAGGCCGTCAGTTGCACGCCGGCCTGTGTCGCCAGTGTCGCAATGGAATCGCCGTCCAGCGCAAAGCTGACGTCTTCGGGCAGTTCCTGTGCCCCTGTGGGTTTGGGCAGTAACATCCCCACGACATTGCCGCTGGCATCAAACACTGGTCCGCCCGCATCACCGGCCTGTGCTTTGAGGGACAGGCGGTTGAGGTTTTCCTCACCTGCCAGTCCGCGCACATCGGCGACCTTGCCAAAGGTCAGGGTCGCGGCCGACAGAACGCCCTCGTAAGAGAAGCCCGCAACAGAGATTTCCGATTGCAGACGCGGCGTGCCGAGATCAAAGGCCGCAACCGCTAAAGGGGCAAGGGCGCTGCGGGGTTTCAGGATCGCAAGGCCGGTGTCGGCGTCCTGCGCCAGCACATCCGCATCGGTATCGCCGTCCACGGTCAACCGCCCACAGGACGCCACAGCCTCGGCGGTGGTGACCACGGTGCCGCTGCCATCGACGAAAAAGCCCGAGCGCGCCAGTTTGGCCTGACGGACCTGAAGGCCCGACACGAGATCAATCGCTTGCTCGGCATCGCCACCCGCTGCGGGGTCCAGCGCGCCGGGCAGGCGGGTAAAGCTTTTGACCAACTCGTCCATCACGCGGCTGCGCCGTGCTTCGTCATTTGCCGGCCAGATCAGGGTAAAGCCCTTGACCTGCCCGTCTTGCAAAGAGGCGCGGGTTTCGCTGATGATCCGGTCGTTTTCACCCACCAGTGTGAAGGAGGATTTGTTGCGTTCCCGCGGCCCGTTCAACGGTACAATCTCGAGCGTTTGCATAATATCGTAGAGGCCGAACAGCGTGTTCTGGTCACCGGCCTGCGAGATCAATAAGATACGTGCGCCGATATCGCCGGTGCTGTCGTACTGCGCAAAGGGCGCTTCGTATTTGGCAAAACCGACTTCTGCCGTTGGCATCACCATTTCGATTCCCGCCTGATCGTCACGCACCATTTGCAATCCCAGCCCGTCGAGGACTGCGTTATATTGCTTGAGCAAGGCGGCGCGTTGCTGGGTGGTCAAAACGCCAGTGACCTCGAAATTATTGGCCTCTTGCCACGCGGCCATCGAATTGCGGGTGCCGCGCCCGTAAGACCCGTCAATTGCCGCGTTGTAAAAGCCTGCCCATTGCAACGCAATTTGCAGATCCTTGCGGTCCTGCGCACTTAAGCTGCGTTCACTGCGCCGCGCTTGTGCAAGGGTCTCGTCCGTGGGTTCCAGTACAGGAACGTCAGGGACGGCAGGTTCTGGTGCGGTGTCAGCCGGTTCAGCGGGGGCGGTCGCAATATCGACAGCGCCGGGTGCGGCGATCACATCGCGGTTCAGAACATTTGCTCCGACTGGCCAGAATTGCTGGCGGAAGTTTTCGGAAAGCTGGATAAAGCTGTCGCGCGGCACGATGCGGCTGCGCACATATTGGCGCAAGACCTGTTCGGCATCTGCACGGCGGTAGGGGCCCACTGCAATTGCGTACCAGCCCCCGCCCAGCGAGAAGCCGTTCACATCTTCGACAAGGTCCGCATAATCGCGTGCGCGGGCTGTCGCCTCTGACAGTTGCGGCTGCGCTTCAATCTGGACCCAGACCACGTCATCCGGGGATTGTGCCCCTGCGGTTGACGCCGAAAGAACGGACAGGGTGAACACCGCAGCCAACAAAGCCGAAAAAATACGCGTCATAGGGGAAGTTTCTCACTTAAATCACGGGTTGCGGAGATTAAGCAGGAAACCGATGGAAATGCCATGGTGGCATGAGTGATTTTGCCACGCGATTTTGTAGGTGTGATGCAATTGACGCCCAAGGGCGTGGACCGTAGGTAGACGGCAAAGCCAATGAGAGGCAAATGAGATGTCCCAGACCCCCGAGAACACCCAAAGCCGCGCAAAACCGCAATCGTTTCAGGCGATCATACTGGCGTTGCAGAACTATTGGGCCTCCAAAGGCTGCGCTGTGTTGCAGCCCTATGACATGGAAGTCGGGGCAGGGACGTTCCACCCCGCAACCACGCTGCGCTCGCTTGGCACGCAACCTTGGGCCGCCGCCTACGTGCAGCCCTCGCGCCGTCCTACAGACGGGCGCTATGGGGAGAACCCCAACCGGTTGCAGCATTATTACCAGTATCAGGTCTTGATCAAACCCAGCCCGCCGAACCTGCAAGAACTGTATCTTGGCAGCCTTGAGGCCATCGGCATTAACATGGATCTGCACGACATCCGTTTTGTCGAGGACGATTGGGAAAGCCCGACACTCGGCGCGTGGGGCTTGGGCTGGGAAGTCTGGTGTGACGGTATGGAAGTCAGCCAGTTCACCTATTTCCAGCAGGTCGGCGGGCACGACTGCCATCCGGTCAGCGGCGAGTTGACCTATGGTCTGGAACGTCTGGCGATGTATGTGCTCGGTGTTGATCACGTGATGGACATGCCGTTCAACGATCCCGATGCGCTGATCCCGCTGACCTATGCCGACGTGTTCAAACAGACCGAAGAAGAATACGCGCGCTGGAATTTCGACACGGCCAACACCGAGGTACTGCTCCGCCAGTTTGAAGAGGCAGAGGCCCATTGCAAGGCCATCCTTGAAGAGCCTGCCCAGGACCCCAAGACCGGCAAGCGCATCATCATGGCGCATCCGGCCTATGACCAATGCATCAAGGCCAGCCATATGTTCAACCTGCTGGACGCGCGGGGCGTGATTTCCGTGACCGAACGCCAGGCCTATATCGGGCGGGTGCGCACCCTGTCCAAGATGTGCGCGGATGCCTTTGTACAGACCCGCGCGGGCGGCTGGTCCGAGGACGCAGCATGAACAGGGCCGCGTGCCAGTCATCGGCCAAACGTCCCGTAAGGGCGGGCCTGCAGTCATGAATGGCAAAATCGTAGGGGTCGTGATCTTGATATCAGCACTCATCGCCGGCGCGGGGCTGTATTACCTGCAAATCTACGGCTTTTACGAAGCCGTGGCCGAAGAAGAAGTCACCCTTGTGTCACTGAACACGGACGCGCCCGAACCGATCCTGTTCGACAGCTTCCAAGCGATCGACGCGGAAAGCTCGCCGATCCGCTATCGCGCCTGTTTCACCACCACGCAAAGCCTTGCCTTTCTGACCGAAAGCTATGTGTTGATCGACGGTGCCGAACCGCGCAATGCGCCCGACTGGTTTGACTGTTTCGATGCCGCCGCCATCGGGGCCGAAATCACCGCCGGCACCGCGCTGACATTTATGGGCGCGAAAAACGTCCATTACGGCGTCGACCGCATTGTTGCCATCACCGATGACGGGCGCGGATATGTCTGGCACGAGCTGAACGATTGTGGTGAAAAAGCCTATGACGGCACGGTGGTGGGCGAAGAATGCCCCGTTTTGCCAGAGGCAACCCAGTAAGCCGACGCAGCAAAGACATTGTGAAAGGGAACCAATTGCCCCTGTGCCGACTTAGATTGGCAAAGGGGCACAAATGGTATCCGCATCTCATGAAGCACTAAAATGGACGATGCGGGCGGGGTATGCCGCACGTGGCGTGATTTACGTCCTTGTTGGCAGTCTGGCGTTTTGGGCCGCTTTCAGCCCGTCCCAACCGGAAGGGACCAAGGACGCACTCTCCCAATTGCGGGCGGCCCCCCTTGGTATTGCGATGCTGTCCTTTATCGCCATCGGTCTTTTTGCATACATGATATGGCGCATCGTTGCGGGTATCGCGGATGTCGAAGAACACGGGCGCGGGGCCAAGGGCATCTTCGCCAGAGCGGGGCAAATCGTTACAGGGGTCATTCACGGCGGAATTGGCCTATGGGTCATGGCATTGGCCATTGGCAGTGCCCGCGACGGGCAAAACAGCCAAATCGCGTGGATTCAGGCCCTGCTGGATCTGCCCGGCGGGCGCCCGATTGTTGCAACCGGCGCGCTGGTTCTGGCGGGGGCAGGGGTGTATTATGTCAAGAAAGGTGCGTTTTCGGAATATCAGGATCACCTTGCCTCGGCCCATTTACTGTCGCGGATTGATCCGCTGTTGAAATACGGGCTGATCATTTATGGCGGATTGCTGGTGCTGGTGGCCGTCTCTTTCGGGTTTGCGGCGTGGAACGGCGAGGCCGCGCAGTCGGGCGGTCTGGGACAGGCCTTGCAAAGCCTGCGTGATCTGGCGTTTGGCCGCGTGCTGCTGGGGTTTGCGGGCCTTGGGCTTATTGCATTCGCGCTTTATAACCTTGCCGAAGCGGTCTGGCGGATCGTGCCAACCATTGACGGGCCGGATGTAGAAACCATGCGCCGCGCCGCGCAACGGTTGACCTAGGGCTGGACCCGCCCGCGCGGTATCGGTATCAGGCGGCAAACACTGCCGCATCATTTGCGTTTCATCCAAGGATACCTGCCGTGCCCGACCTGCTGATCGAACTCTTCTCCGAAGAAATCCCCGCCCGTATGCAAACGCGTGCTGCGCAGGATTTGCAAAAGCTGGTGACGAACGGTCTGGTCGATGCCGGATTGACCTATGCCTCCGCTGCCGCATTCAGCACGCCGCGCCGTCTGACCCTGACGCTTGAGGGGATGCTGGCCGAAAGCCCGTCCGTGGTCGAAGAGCGCAAAGGCCCCAAGGCCGACGCGCCGGAGAAAGCCATCGAGGGGTTTCTGCGCGGGGCAGGGGTGACGCGCGACCAGCTTGAGGAACGCGACACGCCCAAGGGCAAAATCCTGTTCGCCAAAATCGACAAACCGGGCCGTCCCGCGGCAAAGATCGTCGCGGAAGTGCTGGAACAGACGATCCGCAACTTCCCATGGCCCAAATCCATGCGCTGGGGCGCGGGTGCCTTGAAATGGGTGCGTCCGTTGCATTCGATCATCTGCATCCTTTCTGCCGAAGACGGTGCCGAAGTGGTGCCGATGGATGTGGACGGCATCACGTCCGGTGACACCACCTTTGGCCACCGCTTCCTTGCGCCCGACGCGATCAAGGTCACGTCTTTCGAAGACTACGAGGCCAAACTCGCGCGCGCCAATGTGGTGCTGCGCGCCGATGCACGGGCCGAAACAATCTGGAACGATGCGACGAATGTGGCTTTCGCCTCTGGCATGGAAGTGGTCGAGGACGCCGGTTTGCTGGCCGAAGTCGCAGGGCTGGTCGAATGGCCGGTCGTGTTGATGGGCAATATTGCCGACGATTTCCTTGGCCTGCCGCCCGAGGTGCTGCAAACCTCGATGAAAGAGCACCAGAAGTTTTTCTCCGTACGCAATCCAAAGACGGGGCGGATCGAGAAATTCATCACCGTTGCCAACCGCACCACGGCGGACAATGGCGCGACAATTCTGGCCGGCAATGAAAAGGTGCTGTCGGCGCGTTTGTCGGATGCCAAGTTTTTTTGGGAAAACGATCTGCGCGTCGCGCAATCGGACACCGGAATGGCCACGTGGGTCAAAGCGTTGGAGAACGTCACCTTCCACAACAAGCTGGGCACACAGGCCGAGCTGATCGAACGCATGGCCGTGCTGGCCCGCGAACTGGCCCCGATGGTGGGTGCCGAT
The DNA here is from genome assembly GCF_000622325.1 of Sulfitobacter geojensis. Classification (NCBI taxonomy): domain Bacteria; kingdom Pseudomonadati; phylum Pseudomonadota; class Alphaproteobacteria; order Rhodobacterales; family Roseobacteraceae; genus Sulfitobacter; species Sulfitobacter geojensis. The sequence continues at coordinate 2,764,519 of NZ_JASE01000005.1, read as the reverse complement.
GCGGATGAGGCCGAAGCGGCGGCGCGTGTGGCCAAGGCCGATTTGTCGTCCGAAATGGTCTATGAATTCCCCGAATTGCAGGGCTTGATGGGGCGCTACTATGCCTCTGCGGCGGGCAAGTCCGATGCGGTTGCTGCGGCAGCGCAGGAACACTACGCCCCTTTGGGGCCGTCCGATGATGTGCCAACCGCGCCCGTGTCCGTGGCCGTGGCGCTGGCAGAGAAGATCGACAAACTGACCGGTTTCTGGGCGATCGACGAGAAGCCTACTGGGTCGAAGGATCCCTTTGCGCTGCGGCGGGCTGCTTTGGGGGTTATTCGTATCCTCATCGAGAACGATGTTTCCCTTCGAATTTCCGAGCCAGTACAGAGCGCCAATGATGCGGCCGATGTTGACGACCTTCTCGCATTTCTCCACGACCGCCTCAAAGTCTACCTCAAGGACCAAGGCGTCCGTCACGACATCATCGACGCCTGCATCGCGATGGAAGGTAACGACGACCTGACCCTCCTCGTCAAACGTGCCAAAGCGCTTTCCGAAACCCTCAAAACCGATGACGGCGAAAACCTGATCCAGGGTTTCAAACGCGCCAATAACATCCTCACTCAAGCGGAAGAGGCCGACGGCGTCGAATACTCCTACGGCGCGGATGTGAAGTTCAGCGAAACCGACGAAGAGCGCGCCTTGTTCAAGGCGCTTGATGAGGCCGAGGCGGTGATCACCCCTGCGATGGCGTCGCAAGATTTCACCACCGCCATGTCCGCAATGGCCACGCTGCGTGCGCCGGTCGATGCGTTCTTTGATGCGGTGCAGGTGAACAGCGACAACGGGGCCGTGCGGCGCAACCGTCTGAACCTGCTCAGCCGCATCCGCACGCTCTGTACCTCGGTTGCCGATTTGACAAAGGTGGATGGTTAACCACCTTTGTAACGCTGGAATGACAAAGGGCACCGCGCGCCCTTGTCAGACAGGCGATAAACCCTATGCTGCACCCGAAAGCCAAAGGTGCTGCAGTGCAGAATGATCCCGATACAACGCTGGTCACAGCGACCGGCCCGATCGCAAATGTGACCCACGGCGGGCGGGCGAAATGCTTGCAACGTCTGGTGCGGCTGGATTTGCCGGTGCCGCGCACGGTCGCCCTGTCCTTTGACGCAGTGCACAAGATTGCCAAGGGCGAAATGCCCGATGTGGCCAGCGTGGTCGCGGCCATGCCCGACGGGGCGCTGATGTGTGTGCGCCCGTCCAGTCAGGACCCCGATTGGGGCGGTCCGGGCGCTGTGCTTAACATCGGTATCAACGACACCCGTTTCGAAGAGCTGTGCGACAGCATCGGCGAAGAAGCCGCCGCGCGGCTTTATACGCGCTTTGTGCAAGGCTATTCGATCAATGTGGCCCGTCTGGACCCGGATATGTTTGACGATGTGTCGGGGCAGGGGCGCGCCGCGCTGACCCAGTCCTTGCGCGCCTATGAGATTGAAACAGAAGAGCAATTCCCCCAAGATCCCGAAGTGCAGCTGACCGGTGTATTGCGCTCCATGGCGCGGGCGTGGAACGGGACCTCGGCGCGGTTGTTGCGTCAGGCCAAGGGCGCGCCGGCGGATGCGGGTCTGGGGTTGGTCGTGCAGGAAATGGCCTTTGGTGTGGGCAACGGTCAATGTGGCTCCGGTGTGTTGCAACTGGTGGATTCCGATACGGGGTTGCGCCAGATCACCGGTCGCTATCTCAGCCAGTCGCAGGGGCGGGACGCCTTGGCCTCGGGCGCGGGCAGTCTTTATCTGACACGGGATGCGCGCGGTCCCTCCTTGGAGGAACTCGCCCCCGAGGCCTTTAAAGAACTGACCGAACATGCGGCCCTGATGCGCCGCAAGCTGCGGGCCGAAATGCAGGTCGAATTTGTGATCGAAGACGGCAAGCTGCATATTCTGGACGGTGTGGTTGTGGCCCGCTCCTCGCGGGCTTCGGTCAAGATTGCCGTGGCTTTGGCGGACGAGGGCATCATTCCGCGTGAAGAAGCCCTGATGCGGGTCGAGCCGCGCACCTTGACGGAATTGCTGCACCGCCAGATTGATCCGCGCTTTACCCGTGACGTGATCGGTCGGGGCATTGCCGCAAGCCCCGGTGCGGCGACAGGGCGGATCGTGTTTTCGGCGACCGAGGCACAGGCGCTGGCGGCACGTGGCGAGGCCTGTATCCTGATCCGGCGCGAGACATCCCCCGAGGACATTCGCGGCATGCATGCCGCAGCCGGCGTTCTGACCGAACGCGGCGGTGTGACCAGTCACGCGGCAGTCATCGGGCGTGGCCTTGGCTTGCCCTGCGTGGTGGGGGTATCGGATATCAAGTTCAATCTGATCAAAAAACAGATGACCACAAAAGATGGCCGCGTTTTTGGTGAAGGTGATGAGATCACCGTGGACGGGTCCAGCGGCGCTGTCCTTGCCGGCTCTGCCCAGATGATCGAAGCCGCGCTGGACGAAAATTTCACGCGATTGATGGGCTGGGCCGAAGATGTTGCAGACATTGGTGTGCGGGCCAATGCGGACACGCCGGCGGATGCGCAGACTGCGCGCAACTTCAACGCCCATGGTATCGGGCTATGCCGCACGGAACACATGTTCTTTGAACCTGGGCGTCTGACGGTGATGCGCGAAATGATCTTTGCCGAAACCGGCGAGGACCGGCGCGCGGTGCTGGAACGCCTGCTGCCGATGCAGCGCGATGATTTCAAAGAGCTGTTTCGCATCATGCAGGGGCAATCGGTCTGTATCCGCTTGTTTGACCCCCCGCTGCATGAATTCCTGCCGATGCATAAAGCGGGCCAGCGCGAATTGGCCGATGCGCTGAACCTGCCCTTGTCGGATGTGACACGTCGGATCGAAGCGATGTCGGAATATAACCCGATGTTGGGTCTGCGCGGCGTGCGCCTTGGGGTGACGGTGCCGGAAATCTACGAAATGCAGGCGCGCGCGATCTTTGAAGCAACCGTAGAGGTCAGCCGCGACGGCGATCCGGTCGTGCCCGAGATCATGATACCGCTGGTGTCGGCGCGCCGCGAGGTCGAGTTGGTTAAAACCGCCATCGACGCGGTTGCCGCAGCCGTGCGCACGGAACAGGACAGCAGTTTTGAATATCGTCTGGGCATCATGGTCGAAACCCCGCGTGCGGCTTTGATGGCGGGCGAAATTGCGCCGCATTGTGCCTTCCTTAGTTTTGGCACCAACGATTTGACGCAGATGACTTACGGCTTGTCGCGCGATGATGCGGGGCGGTTCATGTCGGACTACGTGCAGCAGGGGGTGTTCGCCGAAGACCCGTTTCACATGCTTGATACGCAGGGCGTCGGAGAGCTGCTGAAGCTGGGGGCGGAACGCGGGCGCGCAGCGCAACCGGGCATCACGATTTCGCTTTGTGGCGAGCATGGCGGCAACCCCGAATCAATCGCTTTTTGCCGCGATGCGGGGTTTGACTACGTTTCCTGTTCGCCATTTCGCGTTCCGGTTGCAAGATTGGCAGCGGCGCAGTTGGCGATCAAACACAAGATCGGGTAGGGAACCGGCGGGATTTCGCCACGGAGTGTGGCGCATAGCGGGTTTGCGTGCGCATCGGGGGCGCTGCGCTTTACCATTTTGGGATTTGTGCTAAGCGCAGACCCAATTGAAATGACCTATGAGATCCTTGATGTTTCCGATTCGCCACATGTTCATCGCCCTGATGTTGGGCACAATGACCCTTGTTCCTATGGGGGCAGATGCGTCATCCGACAAAGCCAAGGATCTGGCCCGCGTTGAACAAAAAGGTCTTAAATCGACCGGCGAAAACCGACTGAATGAATTGCTGGTACAACCGGCGGCTGCGAAGGGCAGTGTGAAATTCTCGCGCAGCTGGATCGATGCGCAGCCCAAAGCCACCGGTTCCGCCCAGTGGCGTTGTCTGGCCGAAGCACTGTATTTCGAGGCACGTGGCGAGACGGTCAAAGGCCAGTTTGCCGTGGCAGAGGTCATCTCGAACCGCGTCAAAAGTGCGCGTTTCCCCGGATCGCTTTGCGCGGTAATCAATCAGGGCACGGGCAAGAAATACCAGTGCCAATTCACCTATACCTGTGATGGCCATGCCGAAGTGATTGCCGAGCCGCAGGCCTTTGCCCGTGTGGGCAAAATTGCCCGGTTGATGATGGACGGCAAGGTGCCCGCCCTGACCGAAGGGGCCACGCATTACCACACCACAGCCGTAAACCCGCGGTGGGCGCGCGTCTATACCCGCACGGCCAAGATCGGGGTGCATCTGTTTTACCGTCACACATGGCGTACCGCATCCAACTGACGTTTTGCGGCCTTGGTCTGCCGGAAACCGGACTGTTCCTTTGACGACAGGATCGGTAGAGGGGTAAACAGTTCCATCACCAAGGGGTGCTCCTATGCCGAACGAAGTCCGACTGGCCTTTGCCCATCCGTCCGAACGCGCTGATGCGATGTCCGAAACGCTGCCCGAAGGCGACCCGCTTGACCGGATTTCCCTACGCGACCACACTGTAGAGGTCGAAATCGGTGCCTTTCAGGCGGAACGCGGTGTCACCCAGCGTATTTGTTTCAACGTAGTGGTCGAAGTGCGTCCCTTGACCGGCCCGATTGACGACGATGTTGATCGCATCCTGAGCTATGATCGCGTCACCGAGGCGATTGCGGCCGAGCTGGCGGTTGAACGCTTGGCGCTGCTGGAAACCTTGGCTGAACGGGTGGCGGAACGTATTCTGCTGGAACCGCAAGCGGTGCGGGCTTTTGTGCGGATCGAAAAGCTGGACCGCGGTCCGGGGGCCTTGGGTGTGGAAATTGTCCGCACACGGGCAGAAGAGGCCGCTGGCGAGTTGGTCGCAGAGGGCACGCCCCAACCGGAGCTGGTGTATCTCAGCAACGCAGCCATCACGTCGCCCCACCTTAAGGGCTGGCTGGATCAGTTGGAAAAACTGGGCCGCCCGCTGATCCTTTGTGTTGGTGCGGCCGAGGCCACTGCGCCCCAAGTCCCCCATAAAATGGCGCAGCGGCGCATTGATCTATTGGCGATTGAACAGAATGCGTGGGTTTTGGCGTCAAAGGATGACCGTTGTGTGGTGGTCGAAACCCGAACCGAGCTGGATTGGGCGATGAAAAACGGCCAGACCTGTGTGTGGGCCCCGTCCAAGATTGTGCTCGATGCGGTCGATACGCCGTCGGCGCAGCCGCGTGATGCCGTGGCTTTGGCAGCGTGGTTCGCGGCCAGCTTTGATGCACAGGAGATGCTGGTTGTCGGGGCAGATATGCCTGCCGACAGTTCGGTGCCTCTGCGCGCTATGGATGTTGAACAGGCGCAGCTGTGAGCGGTTCGTCTGATTATTTCCGCCCGCTTGTGCAAACCGGGCCGATCCGTCCGGCTGGGGCTGTGGCCTTGGCAGGCGGGTGGGGCTGGTTCACCCACCTAGAAGTTCTGGCCCGCGGGCGCATTCCAAAGGTGATCCCGCTGACCGAGGCCCCGTCTGAGGTCATCGACCGTCTGGCGGCCCCTCGCGCGGATATCGGCGGTCTCTCCATGTCGTCGCCACGTGTGATGGGGATTTTGAACGCGACACCTGACAGTTTTTCTGACGGCGGGCGGCATGCTGCGGCTGATGACGCGGTGCGCGCGGGGCAGGCGATGCGCGATGCCGGTGTTGATCTGCTGGATGTTGGCGGCGAATCCACCCGTCCGGGGGCCGAAACCGTGGCGATTGACGCCGAAATTGGCCGCGTTGTGCCAGTGATCAGCGGATTGCGCCGCGCGGGTGTGAAAACGCTGATTTCCGTAGATACCCGCAAAGCCGCCGTGGCGCAGGCGGCGCTGGAGGCGGGTGCAGGGCTGATCAACGATGTATCCGGTTTTACGTTCGACGCGGCATTGTCCCCGCTGGCCGCGCAACAGGACGTGCCGGTCTGTGTGATGCACGCGCTGGGGGATCCCGCGACAATGCAGGTTGATCCACAATATGATGATGTTTTGCTGGATGTTTACGATTTCCTTGACGTGCAGATCGACGCTTTGGTGCAAGGCGGGATCGCGCGGGGCAGGATCATCGCGGATCCGGGCATCGGCTTTGGAAAAACCCTTGAGCACAATCTGACGATCCTCGCGCGCCTCAGCCTGTTTCACAGCCTTGGCGTGCCTGTCCTGCTGGGGGCCTCGCGTAAACGGTTTGTTGGCACTATAGGTGGTGAAGCGAAAGCAGATGCGCGGATGGCGGGAAGTTTAGGGGTCGCATTGGCCGCGCTTTCCCATGGCACGCAAATTCTGCGGGTGCATGATGTGGCGGAGACGATTCAGGCAATAGCGCTTTGGCGATCCGCCATGGCAGGAAGACAGACATGAGCAAACTTTTTGGTACAGACGGCGTGCGTGGCACGGCCAATATTCACCCGATGACCCCCGAGATGGCGCTGCGCATCGGCGCGGCCGTGGGGCGGTATTTTCGCAATGACGGCTCTTCCGTGCACCGGGTGGTGATCGGCAAGGACACGCGCCTGTCGGGCTATATGTTTGAAAATGCGCTGACTGCCGGTCTGACCAGCACCGGCATGAATGTGTTGCTGCTCGGGCCGGTGCCGACCCCAGCGGTGGGCTTGCTAACGCGCTCGATGCGGGCGGATCTGGGGGTGATGATTTCCGCCAGCCATAATCCGGCGCATGACAACGGGATCAAGTTTTTCGGACCTGACGGGTTCAAATTGTCCGATAGCGTAGAAGCCGAGATCGAAGCGCTGGTTGCGTCTGGTGTTGATCCGGCCCCTGCTGCGGAAATCGGTCGTGCAAAGCGCATTGACGACGGGCGCTATCGTTATGTCGAGCGGGTCAAATCGACGTTCCCGCGCCGGATGCGTCTGGACGGGTTGAAGGTCGTGCTTGATTGCGCGAATGGCGCGGCGCACCGCGTGGCGCCGGATGCCCTATGGGAATTGGGCGCGGACGTGATCCCGATGGGGATTGCGCCAAACGGCAACAACATCAACGAGGGCTGTGGTTCAACCCATCCGCAGTCCGCTGCCGAAATGGTAGTGGCGCACGGGGCGGATGTGGGCATCTGTCTGGATGGCGATGCTGACCGCGTGATCCTAATCGACGAGAACGGTAAAGTCGGGGACGGCGATCAGTTTATGGCGTTGATGGCGGCGCGTTGGGCCGAAGAGGACCGGCTCAAGGGCGGTGCGCTGGTTGCTACGGTGATGAGCAACCTCGGGTTGGAGAATTTCCTGAACGGGCGCGGATTGCGTCTGGAACGTACCAATGTGGGCGACCGCTATGTGGTGGAACGGATGCGGCAGGGCGGCTTTAACCTTGGCGGTGAACAATCGGGCCATATCGTGATGACCGATCACGCCACAACCGGTGACGGGCTTATGGCGGGGTTGCAGTTTCTGGCGGAAATGGTGCGCGCGCAGAAACCGGCATCCACTCTGTTGAACCAATTCGAAAAAGTGCCGCAACTGCTGAAGAACGTGCGCTTTGATGCGGGGCAGCTGCCACTTGAAGATGCGCAGGTGCTTGCCGCGATCAAGCAGGCCGAGGCTGATTTGTCAGGGGGCGGGCGTCTGTTGATCCGCAAGTCCGGCACCGAACCTTTGGTGCGAGTAATGGCAGAACACGAGGACGCAAGCTTTATGGAGCAGGTCGTCGACAGTGTCGTGGCAGCGGTTGAACAGGCGGTGAATTAATCTGCCGGTTCAGGGGCGTGTGCCGAACAACCTGCGCAGCGCCCCGTACTGGCTGACCCCGACCCCTGCCAAAATCAGCCCCATCGCATAAAGCAGTGCGGGGGGCAGCGGTTCGGACAGGATCAACGCGCCCAGCACCACCGACCAGACCGGCACCTGATAGTTCACAAGGCTCATAAACACCGGGCCTGCGCTGCGCACCACCAAGACCCGCAGGAAGTTTGCAGCGGCCGTGGGGACAAGGCCCAGAAAGACCAGCACCAACAAAATGTCGGTTTCCGGCATTTCGGGTGCTCCTTCGATGACATAGGCAAGGGGGATGCTGAAACAGGCCCCGATCAGCAACAAGACCGTGGCAAGCCCGATGGCATCCACCTGCGGCAAGCGGCGCATCATGATCGAAGAGGCCGCGTAACAGGCCGACGCCGCGACACAGGCCATGCGCCCGGCGGTTTCCAGACGGGCCCCCGTCGTTTCAAAGGCCTGACCGCCAATCAACACCACCACCCCGCAGAACCCGATGAAAAACCCCAAGGCACGCCGCCATGTCATCCGTTCCCCCGGCACCAGAAAATGCGCCATCGGAAGAATGATCAGGGCTGTCGATGCCATGGAAACGCCGGCAAAGCCGGATGTCACATGTTGCTGGCCCCATGCAAGCAAGGCAAAGGGAATTGCACCACTGAACGCACCGACGGCGATCAGGATCAGTTTTTCCGATCCAATGGGCGCGGCTTGGAACAGGATAAAACCACGCCACCCCCAAATCGCGGTCATCACAAGCGCTGCAAAACCGATGCGGGCGGCGGCGATCCAGAAAGGGGTCATGCCGGTCAGCGCGATCTCCGTCACCATGAAGGTACCGCCCCAGACAAAGGCCAGAACGGCGATCATCAGCCAGCTTTTATAGGTAATCTCGGGAGATGCATTCATCCCACCGAACTAGGCGGCGCAGCGAGTAGGGTCAATGGCCGCTGGACCACAGGAGACACAGAGCCAGAAACGCAAAAGGCCCGCACTGCTGCGGGCCTTTCTTCTGTCTCAAGCGCAGGGCTTAGTTCTTGGCTTTATCGACCATCTTGCCGGCAGAGATCCAAGGCATCATGTCGCGCAGCTTGCCGCCGACAACTTCGATCTGGTGCTCGTCGTTTGCACGGCGCGAAGATTTGATCGTTGGCTGGCCAACCGCGTTTTCGAGCATGAAGTCGCGCACGAATTTGCCGGACTGGATGTCTGACAGAACCGCTTTCATGCGGGCCTTTGTTTCGTCGTAAGGCAGAATGCGCGGGCCGGAAACATACTGGCCATACTCGGCGGTGTTGGAGATGGAGTAATCCATGTTGGCGATACCGCCTTCATAAATCAGGTCCACGATCAGCTTGGTTTCGTGCAGGCATTCGAAATACGCCATTTCAGGTTCGTAACCCGCTTCGACCAGTGTCTCGAAACCCATGCGGATCAATTCAACGATACCGCCACACAGAACCGCCTGTTCGCCGAACAGGTCGGTTTCACATTCTTCGCGGAAGTCGGTTTCGATGATGCCGGAACGGCCGCCACCGATGGCGGAGCAATAGGACAGGCCGATTTCCAGCGCTTTACCGGACGCGTCGCGGTCAACCGCAACCAGGCAAGGCACGCCGCCGCCTTTGGTGTATTCGCCGCGCACCGTGTGGCCCGGACCTTTTGGTGCCATCATGATGACGTCGATGCCTTCTTTCGGCTCGATCAGGCCGAAGTGCACGTTCAGGCCGTGGGCAAATGCAATCGCAGCGCCTTCACGGATGTTGTCGTGGACGTATTTTTTGTACGTTTCGGCCTGCAATTCGTCGGGCATTGTGAACATGATCACGTCGGCCCAAGCAGCAGCTTCGGAGATTTCCATGACCTTCAGGCCTTCGCCTTCGGCTTTTGCCTTGGAGGCAGAGCCGTCGCGCAGGGCAACAACGAGGTTTTTCGCGCCGCTGTCGCGCAGGTTCAGGGCGTGGGCGTGACCTTGGGAACCGTACCCAAGGATGGCTACTTTTTTGTCCTTGATCAGGTTAACGTCGCAGTCACGGTCATAATAAACGCGCATGTTCTTTGTCCTTTGGATTGATGTGTTCTGGGGTGACCATAGCGGATCTGACGCGGTGAGGTAGGTCGGATTTGTGAGTTTATTTAACCGGATGAAGATGGTAATGCGCGTTTCGTGGTAAAAATGGAAAAATCATGCTTGATGATCTGGATCGACGGTTGTTGCGGTATTGGCAGGCGGAGCCGAGTCTGTCGCCCGGGGAGTTGGCGCAACGCTGTGGGATGACCGCGGGCAAGGCGGGGCGGCGGATTGCGCGGATGGAAGAAGAGGGCATCATTCAGGGTTTGGGCCGCGATGTGAACTGGAGCGCGCTTGGTTATGCGGTCGAGGTGTCGTTGCGGGTGACATTGGACAAGACGCAAGGCAATGCCTTTGATGTGTTCCTGGCAGAGGCGCGCCAAGTGCCCGAGGTGATCGAAATCCAGACTTTTCTGGGGCGGGTGGATGTGCGCCTGTCGGTGATCGCACGCGACATGGCGCATTACCAGCAAATCTACCGTGCCCGTATTCTGACCCTGCCGCATATCGCCGACATTGAGGCCTTGATGCATGTGGCGCGGATCAAGGCAGACGAGGTTTTGCCGATATGATTGAGCTTGATGACATTGACCGAAAACTGATCGCAAGTCTGGCGCGCAATGCCCGCCAGTCGGCCAGCGCTTTGGGCAAACGATACGGGTTGTCGCAACCGGCGACCTGGCGGCGGATCAAGCGATTGGAAGAGGCGGGCGTGCTGGGCGATCAGCGATTGCGGCTGGATGCGCAAATGCTGGGGTTCGGAGTGACGGTATTTCTGGGGATCAAACTGGCCCGCAAGGCACATGTGTCGCTAGAGGATTTCGAGCGCGCCGTGGCGGCGATCCCCGAAGTGCAGACGGTGGAGCATATTCTGGGGCTCTATGACTATCGCCTACGGGTGGTGGCGCGGGATTTACCCGACTTTGAACGGGTGTTGCGCCGCCGGATCATGACCTTGCCCGGTGCAGGCGAGGTGGAGGCGAATGTTTTGCTGAGCGAGGAACGGCTTGCGGGGCCGCTTTAGGAAACCTGTGTTTTCAAAGGAAACGCGAATGACCGGCGGGGCGAAAGGTGGGGGCCGATTTGCGTTGGCGCTAGGGGACGGGGCGGTATAGTCCGCAACAAACATCTGCATGAAGGAAAGAAAATGGCATTGCTTGATACTGTGGACCCGACGGGTCTTGAAGAATTTTCGGTTGTTTTCACCGACCGGTCGCTGAACCACATGAGCGGCAGCTTCCAGCAGGTGATGCGTGACATTTCCGAACTGCTGCGCGAGGTCTATAATGCGGATGCGGTCGCGCTTGTGCCCGGTGGCGGCACTTACGGGATGGAGGCGGTCGCGCGTCAGTTTGCGCGCGGTGCGGATGTTCTGGTCGTGCGCAACGGTTGGTTTTCCTATCGCTGGTCGCAGATCATCGAAACCGGCGGTCTGACGGCCAAAGCCACGGTGATGAAGGCGCGCCCGGAGGGCAATGCGCCGGTCAGCCCCTTTGCGCCGGCCCCGATCGAAGATGTTGTCGCAGCGATACAGGACGAAAAACCGCAGGTGGTCTTTGCCCCCCATGTGGAAACCAGCGCAGGTGTGATCCTGCCGGATGACTATATTGCGGCGATGGCACGCGCGGCGCATGAGGTTGGTGCGCTGATGGTGCTGGATTGCATCGCGTCGGGCTGTATCTGGGTCGATATGAAGGCGTTGGGCGTCGATGTGTTGATCTCCGCCCCGCAAAAGGGCTGGTCGGCGTCGCCTTCCGCGGGTCTGGTGATGATGTCGGCGCGGGCTGAGGCGCGGTTGGCCGAAACAACCTCTGACAGCTTTGCGATTGATCTGGGCAAATGGCGCGCGATCATGAAAGCCTATGAGGATGGCGGTCACGCCTATCACGCGACGATGCCAACGGATGCCTTGCGGGCGTTTCGCGATACGATTCTCGAGACCAAGGAATATGGCTTTGGCCGCTTGAAAGAGGCGCAGTGGGCCTTGGGCGACGGGGTGCGTAAGATGCTTGCGGATAAGGGCGTGACCTCGGTTGCCGCTGATGGGTTTGGCGCACCCGGTGTGGTGGTGGCCTATACCAGTGATCGCGACGTTCAGAACGGCAAGAAATTCGCCGCTGAGGGCATGCAGATCGCCGCCGGTGTGCCCTTGCAAGTGGGCGAGCCGGACGGCTTCAGCACCTTCCGTCTGGGGCTGTTCGGCCTCGACAAGCTTTATGATGTGGATGCCACGCTGGGCCGTTTGGGCGCGGTAATTGATAAGGTTTTGTAAATCAGGCGGGGCAGGGCGTTAACGGACGCCCAGCCCCATCTGCATCAGCAATTTGCGCACCGGTGCCATCGCATAAAGCGCATCCAGCCCTTTCGCGCGCAAATCCCGCGCCATCGGGTTGCTGGCTTGGGACACGCGGTTCAACAGGTCGATGCCGTTGATGCGCAGTTGTACATCGCGGTAACGCGCGCTGTGATAGGCGTCCAGCATGGCCGCATTGCCCAAGTCCTCGCGGTGCGTTTGTGCAAGCGCCAGCAGCGTAGCGAGGTCTTGGAGCGACATGTTCAGCCCCTGCGCCCCGATGGGGGGCAGCACATGGGCGGCTTCGGCAATCAGGGCAATGCGTTCACCGGACAGGCGGTCCGCGTGCTGGCTGATGATCGGCCAGACATTGCGCGGGCTGGCAAGGGTGAGCGGGCCAAGAATGTGACAGGACCGTTCCGACATTGCAGCTTCAAAGGCAGGGACGTCCATCGCGGCGCGTTCTTGGGTCTTGGGCCCATCATCCATCCAGACAATCGCCGATGACGGCACCCCGTCACGATCCGGCAGGGGGACCAGCGTGAAAGGCCCGCCGGTGCGGTGGATTTCGGTCGAGACATGCTCATGCGGAATGGGGTGGGTGACGGCAAAGGCCAGCGCCTTTTGCCCGTAGCGGCGCGTTGATACCTTTATTCCTGCGGCTGCGCGCATCGGGCTGTCACGGCCATCGGCGGCGATCACCAAGCGCGTGACAATGCGGCTGCCATCGGTCAGCCCCACTTTGGCACTGGCGGTGCGGGTGAACAGGGATGTCGTGCCGGTGCCGGCCCGGAAATCCACATTGCTCAGCAGTTTGATACGTTCCAGCAACTCTCGGCGCAGCAGCCAGTTGGGGAAGTTCCAGCCGAAAGGCTGTTCGGATATCTCTGATGCGTTGAAATCGCGGGTCACGCGCGGTTCGGGCACATCGCCGCCCGCGTCGATCACCCGCATGATCTGTAGCGGTGCGGCATGCTGGGCCAGTCTGTCCCAGACACCGGCGGTTTCCAGTACTGCGCGCGCCGGTTGCAGCATTGCGGTAGAGCGCATGTCCGCCCCCTCGGCGTCGCGCTCGGTGATGGGCGGGGCAGGATCGACACAGATGACATCAAAGCCGGCAGTGCCAAAGACAGCAGCAGCGGTCAGACCCGCGATGCCGCCCCCGGAAATCAGGATATCGCAATCATATTTCATGGCAGCAGTCTAACCTGTCAGGCGGCTAAGGAAGTGAGACAAATCGTCCGTGTGATATTCCACATGGCCCGCTTCGGCGTGATCGGGTGCAAGAGGGTCAGGGGCGACGTGAACGGTGCGCATGCCCATGGCAAAAGGAGCGGCAAGATTGCGCGGATCATCCTCGAACATGGCGGCGCGGGTGGGAATGACACCGTCGGTGGCGAAAACGCGGTCAAAGGCGGCGCGTTCCGGTTTGGGCAGGAAACCCGCATGTTCGACCCCGTAGATGGCATCGAACAACCCCGACAGCCCGCGCGCGTCCAGCACCCGTTCTGCATATGGGGCAGACCCGTTGGTATAGACAATCCGCCGCCCCGGCAGCGCGCGAATGCGGTCGGCGAGCAGGGGATCAGGGATCAAACTGTCCATCGGAATGTCATGTACATCGACCAGATAGGGTTCGGGATCGACGTCATGTTCGCGCATGAGGCCCGCCAAAGTCGTCCCGTGGGTGCGCCAGTAATGGACCCGCAGCCGGTCGGCCTCGGCTTTGTCGACCTTGAGAACGTCCATGACCCATGCGGTCATGCGCACTTCGATATGGTCAAACAGCCGCGCAGAAGGCGGATAGAGCGTATGATCAAGGTCAAAGACCCAAGTGTCGACATGTGTGAAAGCAGTGCGTGGCATGGGGCATCGTTAGGCTGTTCGCAAGGATCGTGCAAGGCAGGTGGTTGCGCAAATGGCCGCGCTCGGTAGGATGCGCCAATCTAAAAGGAATTTCGCAATGCCCGCGCCTAAACCCGGATCAACAGATGCCTATTCGCTGATACTGGATGCGATTGACGGCGGCACCTTTCGGCCCGGCGACCGGCTGGTGGAAAGCGAGCTGGCCGAAAGGTTCGCCGTGTCGCGCACACCGATCCGCGAGGCGTTGCAGCGTCTTGAAACGCAATCCCTGCTGGCACGCGAGGGGCGTAGCCTGATTGTGGCATCACTGGATCACAACCAGACGGCAGAACTTTATGCGGTGCGCGGCGAGCTGGAGGGGCTGGCGGCACGGTTGGCGGCACGCCACGCCACAACCGAAGAGGTGCGTGTGCTGCGCGAGATGGTCGAGGCGGATGACGCGTTGATTGACCAGCCGCAGGCCTTGTCCCGCAGCAACCGTCGGTTTCACAAGCAGGTGCATCTGGCCTCGCACAACCGGTATCTGGTGCAGCAGCTGGACCTTGTGTACCGCTCTATGGCGTTGATGGCGACCACATCGCTGGCGGCGGAGGGGCGCGGCGAGATCGCGCAGGCGGAACATGCGCGGATCGTGTCGATGATCGAGGCGCGCGACGAAGAGGGTGCAAGCGAAGCGTTACGGGCCCATATCTCGGTCGCTTTTGTGACCCGGTTGAAACAGGTCGCCGAAGGGTTGGAAGGCGAAGGTTAGGCGCGGGCGCGTTCGGGGATGTCGTCCGGTCTGTGCATCTGGTCATGCCGGCGAAATACCAGTTGCGGATAGGGGGCTGTCGGGATCACTTGCGGCGCAGCCTTGGGCAGTGCCGGTGCTTGCGGGGCTTGTAACGGGGTAACACCATGTTCGGTTTTATCCCAGAAAAACGGGCTGACCACAAATTCATGCAGGGCTTTGAACGCGGCCAAAGCGCCCAGTGGATAGTAGAACGGGGTCGTGAAGACCCACCACATCAGATGGCGATGCGTCTTGCCGTGAACCGCCACCAGTGACAGGCCAAGGTTCAGCGTCGCGGACAGGATGAACACCACCACCATAGACCAGAGCGCGCCACTGCCAAGGGTTTGCTCGACCGGATGGCGCGCGCCAAAAACCGCGAGCCAGAAGGACCAAAGCAGCGGCGCACAGGTGAATTGCGCGACCGTGGCCAGCAGCATCGTTTGCACACCCATAAAACGGACCCAGCCCAGATCCCGCAGCAACTGCACAGGGTCACGCATATGGACACACCATGTGATCAGAAACCCCTTGAGCCAGCGTGAGCGTTGCCGCACCCAGGGCCAAAGGCGGCAGTTTGCTTCTTCAAAGGTGACCGTGGGCAGCAGTTCCGTGACATAGCCCGCTCGCGCCAGACGCACGCCGAGATCCGCGTCTTCGGTGACATTATGCGCGTCCCAACCGGCCAGTTTTTCCAGGATTTTGCGGCGGAAAAACAGGGTGGTACCGCCCAGCGGAATGACGAGGCCCAAACGCGCCACACCAGGCAGCAACACCCGCCACCACGCGGCATATTCGATGGTGAAACACCGTGCCAGCCAGTTGGCGCGCGGGTTGTAGTAATCCAGTATCCCTTGCAAACAGGCGACGTTTTCAGGGGCTGTGTGAAAGCGGCTGACCACGCGTTCCAATTGGTCCGGTTCGGGGGCGTCTTCGGCATCCCAAACGCCGATGATGCTGCCCTTGCAGAAATCCAGCGCATAATTCAACGCCCGGGGTTTGGTGGTCAATCCACCGCGCGCAGGCACGCTGATCACGCTGATCCATGGCGGCAATGTGGTGCGGGCAAGGGTTTCCTTGGTCGTGGCGTCGCTTTCTTCCAGCACCAGCACCACGTCGAGCAGGGATTTGGGATAGGTCAGCTTGTTCAACCGCGTGACCAAAGCGCCAGCAATTTCTTTTTCTTTCAACAAGGGCACCATGATCGACACCCTTGGCAGGCGATAAGGCATGGCCCGTTGGGCAACAAAGGGCAAAGGAGCATCCGGGGTCTTGTGCGTGATCTGGGACCAGAGGGCAGAGGCCTTAAGCACCGTCGTCATCAATAGGGTAACAAAGGCAAACAGGGTGGCAAGGGTCAAGGTCAGCATCGGAGCAGCAAACAGCGCGATCATGGCAGGGGCGAGCAGGGCAAGCGCCCAGATTTGTCTGCTGCGCCCCGCCATTGTCCAATTGCGGCAACTGATCGCTGCAGGCACGCGGTTGGCGGCCATATGGGCAAGTTCGTCACCGTAGGTTCGGGTGATTGCATCCTGGATTTGCTGATCACTTGCGATCACCGGCAGGATGGCTGGCGCGCGATCCCCCAAGGCGCGGCGCAGGGTGGCAAAACGATGGGGTTGGCTGGTCGCGACAATCAGCGAACCGCCCATGTCCAGCCATGCAACCGCGCGGTATTCAAGACACAGGCTTGCCGGCAGGCGATGCCCTAGTCCGGGTTGCGGGGGATCATCGCGCAGGTCGATCAACTGGGTGTTATGCTGGTCTGCCAGCGCCTGTAGCACATCGAGCGGTTTGGCTAGGCCTTCGGCCATCAGGATTTCGCCTAAGGGCGCATCAATATGGTTTTGTAAATCGAGCGCATGTATCAGGTCGCTATCTTTAATCGCACCTGCTTCGATCAGATGCCGGCCAAGCGGCATTGACGGGCGGGCAGGCCGCGCCGCTTGCGGATCGTTCAGGTGTAGCCGCAGATTACTCATCAAAGACGCCTTACGCATTAAACATAAGGTGACGTTGGCAGGGGTTGGTTAACGCGGGGTTAATGGCACCCCTATAGCCGCTGTTTTATGCGGTTTCTGTTACGGATTTCTTATCCTGCATGGCCGCGGCGAAGCGTTCGAACAGGTAATAGCTGTCCTGCGGGCCGGGCGATGCCTCAGGGTGGTGCTGGACGGACCAGACGGGACGGCCTTCCATGCGGATGCCGCAGTTTGACCCGTCAAACAGCGAAACATGGGTTTCCACCACGCCCTTCGGCAGGGTTTGCGCATCGACTGCGAAACCGTGGTTCATCGACGTGATCTCGACCTTGCCGGTGTCATTGTCTTTGACGGGATGGTTCGCACCATGATGACCGTGGCTCATCTTGATGGTTTTGGCTCCAAGGGTCAGGGCCAGCATCTGGTGACCCAGACAAATGCCAAAGACCGGCAGTTCGGTTTTGTCCAGCACATCGCGGATCATCGGCACGGCATAGGCACCGGTTGCCGCGGGATCGCCCGGACCGTTGGACAGAAACACGCCATCGGGGTTGTGGGCCATGATATCGTCATAGGTTGCCGTCGCAGGCAGAACAGTAACGTCACAACCGGCAGAGGCAAGACAGCGTAGGATGTTGCGCTTGGCACCATAGTCGATGGCGACAACTTTGTGTTTCGGGTCAGTCTGTTGCGCATAGCCGTCCGGCCAGGCCCAACGCATTTCATCCCAGCGGTAAGATTGCGCGCAGGTGACTTCGCGTGCCAGATCCATGCCTTCCAGACCGGCGAATTCGCGCGCGGCATTCACCAAGGCTTCGATGTCGAAATTGCCGTCGGGGTCATGGGCCAGGGCAACGTGCGGCGCACCCTGCTGGCGGATCGCACGGGTCAACCGGCGTGTGTCGATGCCGCCGATGGCGATCCGACCGCGCGCGGCGAGCCATTCTGAGATGGGCTGTACATTGCGCCAGTTGGACGGGTCCGTCGGCATCCATTTGACGACCATGCCCGCCGCGACAGGATCAGCGGTTTCATCGTCTTGCGGGTTGGTGCCGGTATTGCCGATATGAGGGAAGGTGAAGGTCACGATCTGGCCCGCATAAGAAGGGTCGGTCATGATTTCCTGATAGCCGGTCATCGCGGTGTTGAAACAAAGCTCTGCGACGGTCTGGCCGGTGGCCCCGAACCCCATCCCGAAAAACAGCGATCCGTCAGCAAGGGCTAGGCAGGCGGTAGGGCGCATGGGCAGTCTCCGGGGCATGAATGTATCGGGTAAACGATGCCGTAGATACTGGTCCGCTGGGGCAGGGTCAAGGATCAGCGGTAAATAAGATATCGCGTGATTTCAGGGCCTTAACCTCGGGGCAATGGCATTGCTTCGCAGGGATTGTTTAGCTATGGTCGCAATCTTGAGAATTCCATAGAACAAGGCGGCATATCAATGGTTCTGCGCACCCGCATCACGGATGCTTTGAAACAGGCAATGAGAGACAAGGACGCAGCACGGCTGTCCACCTTGCGCCTGATCAATGCGGCGATCAAAGACAAAGACATCGCCGCCCGTGCGACCGGCACTGACGAAGGTGTGCCTGATAGCGAAGTGCTTGCGATCCTTGGGAAAATGGCAAAGCAGCGGCTTGAATCCGCCCGCGCCTACGAAGAAGGCGGACGCCTTGATCTGGCCGAGCGGGAGCGCTCGGAGATTGTGATCATCGAAGAATACCTGCCGCGCCAGTTGAACGAAGAAGAAACGGCCGCGGCTGTCGAGGCGGCGATTAGCGAGATCGGCGCGGAGAGCATCCGCGACATGGGCAAGGTGATTGGCGCGTTGAAGGGCAAATATACCGGCCAGATGGATTTCGGCAAAGTCGGCCCAATGGTAAAAGATCGCCTAAGCTAAACAGCCGGTGGCTGTTTTCGCACTGCGATATTTACAAAGTTATTAGAGATAGAGGCCCCGAACGTGTTGCGCGTTCTTTGGGGCCTTTTTCTTTTTACGGCCCTCATTATGTCAATATACATCAAATACTTGTGCGCCGTACCTCATGTTTTGCATAAGCTGCGCTTAACCTTGTGTTAAACGTCATCCCCCGTGCACCCCCTGTACACCTTTGATGCACCATGCGGCGCCTCATTGGCGCAGGCTGCGCTGTAGGTCGTCGTAAAGGGCGATGCGTTCTTCCTCGCTGAGGAAGGTGCCGATTTCGACCTCGCGTCCTTCGCCGCGCAGGGTGATATACTGCGGCACCGGACCGTCGGTTGCGTATTTGTTGATCGTTACCCAATAGCGGTTGCACTGCCATTCCTTGACCTCGCCCTTGGGGGTGGTGTGGACCAGCCGTGCGGTTTCGGGATCAAGGGTCAGCAGTTCTTCGATCTGGCGTGACCTGTGGTTGGATTGCAGCGCGAAATAGATGCCTGCCACCGCCAGCAGAACAAAGGGCAGCAAGCCCCACAGCAGGGTTGTACCCAAAAGCGCCAGGGTCGGGATCAGAATCATCACGAAGGTGGCGAGGATGAAACCGGCAAATCCACGGGGCGACAGGGACTGGTGCGGCCACAGGCGCATCTGCTGGTGGGACGTGTCGGGCGGGGTGATCCATTTATAGGGCATCGCGTTTCTCTTGATCGTGTGGATCAAAGGTAGCAGCGCGAAGGGCAGAGGCAATGCGACAGGTTGGACAGGGTCAGCTGTATTCGATCAAATCCCAGCGATTGCCGAAAGCATCGGCAAAAACGGCGACTGTGCCATAGGGTTCATGGCGTGGATCTTCCTCGAACTGGACACCTGCGGCGCTCAGGCGGGCGTGATCGGCTGCAAAGTCGTCGGATTCCAGAAACAGCCAGACGCGGCCCGCACCCTGATTGCCAATGGCGGCTGTTTGTTCGGGCGATGCTGCACGTGCGAGGATAAAGCCGGTTTGCGCCCCTTTGGACGGGGCGATGCGGACCCAGCGTTTGTCGCCTTGGTCGATATCCAGTTCCAGCACAAAGCCCATCGTCCCGCAATAATAGGCGATGGCGGCGTCATAATCGGGCACGATGAGGGTGAGGGCGGAAAGTTTCATAAGGGCAGAATGACATGAAGGGGCGGCGGTGACGAGGGCGAAGAGGGGAATATTGATCTTTGGGGTGCGTGGCTTTGCGAAAGGGTGCCTTGAGCCACAAAAGGGCGGATCAGTTGGAAGCGGTTTGCCCCAGCGGGCTGTCCAGCGTGGGCGGTGAGACATCCAGCACACCCAGCGCGTCGAACCCGCCCAGAATGGAATCAACGGCGATCGTCGCAAGGACGATGCCCATGACCCGACTGATCACACTGACGCCCGTGTTGCCGATGACCTTGTAGACGACGTTGGCCGCCAGCAGGATGGCCAGCGTCAGCAAAAGGACAACGACCAGCATGGCGGCGGTAACCGCCTGTTCGCCGAGGGTTTCAGTGTGGTTGTCTGTCAGTACCACGATGGCCAGCATGGCCCCCGGCGACGCGATAGAGGGCATGGCAAGGGGAAAAACCGCGCCGGCAAGGTGGTCGCGTTCTGCCTCCTCGATCTCGCGGGCGGGTTTGGAATCGCCAAAGATCATCGTCATGGCGAACAGGAACAGCACGATGCCACCCGCAATCTGGAACGATCCCAGCCGCAACCCGAGGGTTTCGAGCAGATATTGACCGCCAACCAGGAAGACCAGCAGCACCAGCGTTGAGATGGCGACGGCACGGATAGCAAAATTGCGGTGCAGCCGTGCGGGCACGCTTTGCACCGCGAACAGATAGACCGGCACAGTTCCGACGGGGTCAATGACCACCAGAAGGGTCACAAATTCGCGGATAAGCGAGGTCCAGTCGAAGATCACGTAAGGAATCCTGTTTCAGTGTTGGCGGCAGCGCGGGTTCGCGCCTGCCTATAGGATTTACTCCAATTCCACCAGCAGATCCTTGGCGTCGATCTGCCCCGCTCGCGGTTACATGCACGGCTATTACGATGGCGTCACGTTCGGCATGGATGCCGGTTTCCATCTTCATGGCTTCGATGGTCAGCAGTAGATCGCCGGCGTGGACCTGTTGGCCAACAACGGCACCGACAGAGGCGACGACACCGGGCATGGGGGCGCCGATGTGGTTCTCATTCGCGGGATCGGCTTTGGGGCGTTGCTGTGTGGTGGCTTTGACCAGGCGGTTGGGCACGCGGATCACACGCGGCTGGCCGTTGAGTTCGAAGAACACTTTGACTTCGCCGTCTTCGCTGGTCTCGCCAATGGCTTGAAGGCGGATTTCCAGTGTCTTGCCTGGGTCGCTTTGGTGAAAAAGTTTTCGCTAAGGCGCGAAATATTGAGCTTTCTTTAAGGCTGCTGTGGTCTGAAGCGTTTCAGTCCAAGGAGAGGTCCCACCGATGTCGATGCAGAAGATTCAGATATCGGCGCTGAAATCGACCGTGAAGATACCCAGTGTCGTCAGTATCTTGATCGTTGATGACGAACGCTTTGACCGCGCGCGATTGCGGCGCATCTGCGACAATCTGGATTTTGAGGCGATCATCACCGAAGCGGACACGCTGGAAGCGATGGGAACGGCGCTGCAAAATGATCGGTTTGATCTGATTTTTTTGGATTTTAACATGCCTGATGGCGATGGTTTGATGGCGTTGGATGCGATTGCCAACGATGAGCGACACCGCTCTGTCGCTGTGATCATGGTGACAGGGGATGATGACGTCGACGTGGCGATTGCCGCGATGAAGAACGGCTGCAGCGATTTTGTGAAAAAGGACACCGTGTCACCCGAGGCGATCCGGCGGGCAACGTTGAATGCGCTGCAAAAGGCGGCATTGAACCGCGGACTGGAGATCGAGACAAGCCTGCGGACCAACATCGAAACGGTTCTAAACCAGTTCACGCGGCAATGCGCGGAAGAGTTCAATCCGCTGCTGTTCAACATGATGCGACAGGTGCGCGGGCTGCATTCAGTGCGGCTGGACGAGACGAAATATGCCATCGCCGTCGGCAAGATCGAGCGGGCCTGCGAGCGGATGTTCGATTTCGTCAAGGATATCGAGGATCAAGAGCGCAAGGATGAGGTGCTGCTGACTGTGGGCGATTTCGCGCTGGAGCGGGTCGATCCAGCACAGATGGCCGAGCGGAAGTCGCAAAAGGCAAGGTTGTTCAGGCGCAAGGGGGGGTGACCCCCCCTCACGTCGCGCATCGTGGTGGTATGGGTTTACTCCAATTCCACCAGCAGATCCTTGGCGTCGATCTGCCCGCCTGCTGTCACATGCACGGCTTTTACGATGGCGTCACGTTCGGCATGGATGCCGGTTTCCATCTTCATGGCTTCGATGGTCAGCAGTAGATCGCCGGCGTGGACCTGTTGGCCAACAACGGCACCGACAGAGGCGACGACACCGGGCATGGGGGCGCCGATGTGGTTCTCATTCGCGGGGTCGGCTTTGGGGCGTTGCTGTGTGGTGGCTTTGACCAGACGGTTGGGCACGCGGATCACACGCGGCTGGCCGTTGAGCTCGAAGAATACTTTGACCTCGCCGTCTTCGCTGGTCTCGCCAATGGCTTGCAGGCGGATTTCCAGTGTCTTGCCTGGGTCGATTTCGGCGGAGATTTCCTCGGAAGGGTCCATGCCGTAGAAGAAGGTTTGCGTGGGCAGGGTACGCACGGGGCCGTATTGGCGGTGGCGGCCCATGTAATCAAGGAAGACCTTGGGGTACATCAGGTATCCGGCGAGATCCTCGTCGTCGATTTCAAGCCCGTCGAGCTGTTTGGACAGGTCCGCGCGGGTTGCTTCAAGGTCGACGGGTTTAAGGTGCTTGCCCGGGCGTTCGAGGTTGGGTTTTTCGCCTTTGAGCGCCTTGTTCATGATGGTTTTGGGGAACCCGCCGTGGGGTTGGCCCAGATTGCCGCGCATCATGTCGATGACGGAATCAGGAAAGGCGACATCGGTTTCGGGGTCTTCGACTTGGGCGCGGGTCAGCCCCTGGGAGACCATCATCAGGGCCATGTCGCCGACAACCTTGGAGGAGGGGGTGACTTTGACGATATCGCCGAACATCTGGTTCACGTCTGCATAGGTGCGCGCAACCTCGGGCCAACGGTCGTCAAGGCCAAGCGAGGACGCCTGCGCCTTGAGGTTGGTGAACTGGCCGCCGGGCATTTCGTGCAGGTACACTTCGGAACTGGGGGCCTGCATGCCGGATTCAAAAGCGCCGTACTGGTGGCGCACGTCCTCCCAATAATCCGAGATTTCGCGGATCGCATCCATCGACAAGCCGGTGTCGCGGTCGGTGTGTTGCAGCGCGGAAACGACGGAGCCGAGGGTGGCTTGGGACGTGTTGCCCGAAAACGCATCCATCGCGCAATCAACCGCATCTACGCCCGCTTCGGAGGCGGCGAGGATGGTGGCGGTTGCGATGCCTGCGGTGTCGTGGGTGTGGAAGTGGATCGGCAGGCCGACCTCTGATTTCAACGCTTTGACCAACACGCGGGCTTGGGCGGGTTTGAGCAATCCGGCCATGTCTTTGAGGCCAAGAATATGCGCACCAGCGGCTTTGAGTTCCTTGCCCATGGCGACATAGTATTTCAGGTCGTATTTCGCGCGATCAGGGTCGAAGATATCGCCAGTGTAGCAGATCGTGCCTTCGCAGACCTTGTTCGCGTCGATCACGGCGTCCATGGCCACGCGCATGTTTTCCACCCAGTTGAGGCTGTCGAACACACGGAAGACATCGACACCGGATTCTGCGGCCTGTTTGACAAAGAACTGCACTACGTTGTCGGGATAGTTGGTGTAGCCGACACCGTTGGAGGCGCGCAGCAGCATTTGGGTCATCACATTTGGCATGGCTTCGCGCAGGTCGCGCAGGCGCTGCCACGGGCATTCCTGCAAGAAACGGTAGGCAACGTCAAAAGTGGCCCCACCCCAGCATTCAACGGAGAAGAGCGACGGCAGGTTTGCCGCATAGGCCGGTGCGACCTTGATCATGTCATGTGAACGCATGCGGGTGGCGAGCAGACTTTGATGCCCGTCGCGCATGGTGGTGTCGGTGATCAGCAGTTGTTGCTGTTTGCCCATCCAGTCGGCGACGGCGGCCGGGCCTTTTTGCTCCAGTAGGTTGCGGGTGCCCATTTGCGGTTCGGCGCGATTGGCCGGTGGTTTGGGCTGGCGGGTGCTGGGGGACAGGCGCGGGAACCCTTTGGTTTCGGGGTGCCCGTTGACCGAGATATCGGCGATGTAGTTCAACACCTTGGTCGCGCGGTCGCGGCGTTTGGTAAAGGTGAAAAGATCCGGCGTCTCGTCGATGAATTTGGTGTGATAGGTGTTGTCGAGGAAGGTGGGGTGTTTCAGCAGGTTCTCGACAAAGGCGATGTTGGTGGCGACACCGCGGATGCGGAATTCACGCAGGGCGCGGTCCATGCGGGCGATGGCCGCTTCGGGTGTTTGCGCCTTGGCGGTGACCTTCATCAAGAGGGAGTCGTAGTAGCGCGTGATCACGCCGCCGGAATAGGCGGTGCCGCCGTCCAGACGGATGCCCATGCCGGTCGCCTCGCGGAACGCTGTAATGCGGCCGTAATCTGGGATGAAATTGTTCAGTGGATCTTCGGTCGTGATGCGGGTTTGCAAGGCGTGGCCGGTGAGGTGAATGTCGTCCTGTGACGCCTTGCCGGTGGCCTGTGCAATGGTTTTGCCCTCGGCGATCAGGATTTGTGCCTGCACGATGTCGATGCCGGTGACTTCTTCGGTGACGGTATGTTCAACCTGCACACGCGGGTTCACTTCGATGAAGTAGAACTTGCCGTCGGCCATATCCATCAGGAATTCGACAGTACCGGCGCATTCATACCCGACATGGGCACAGATCTTGCGGCCCAGTTCGCAGATTTCGGCGCGTTGATCATCGGTCAGGTAAGGGGCAGGGGCACGTTCGACCACTTTCTGGTTGCGCCGCTGGACGGAGCAGTCGCGTTCAAACAGGTGGTAGATTTCGCCGTGTTTGTCGCCCAGAATTTGCACTTCGACGTGGCGGGCCTTGAGGATCATTTTCTCAAGGTAGCCTTCGCCGTTGCCGAATGCGGCTTCGGCTTCGCGCCGGCCTTCGAGGACTTTTTCTTCGAGTTCGCTTTCGTCGTAGATCGGCCGCATGCCACGGCCGCCACCGCCCCATGACGCCTTGAGCATGAAGGGATAGCCGACTTCTTTGGCTTCTTTGCGGATGGCGTTCATGTCGTCGCCCAAGACTTCGGTGGCGGGGATGACGGGTACGCCAGCCTCAACCGCGACGCGGCGCGCGGAGGCCTTGTCGCCAAGGGCGCGCATGGTTTCGGCACGAGGGCCGATGAAGGTGATGCCGTTTTTCTCGCAGGCGTCGACGAAGTCAGGGTTTTCCGACAAGAGACCGTAGCCCGGGTGGATGGCATCCGCGCCGGAGGCTTTCGCGACGCGGATCATTTCGTCGATCGCAAGGTAGGCGGCAACGGGGCCGAGCCCTTCGCCGATGCGGTAAGCTTCGTCCGCTTTAAAGCGGTGCAGGCCGAGTTTGTCTTCTTCGGCGTAAACGGCAACCGTTTTTTTACCCATCTCGTTGGCGGCCCGCATGATGCGGATGGCGATTTCACCGCGGTTGGCGATGAGGATCTTCGAGAAATCGGGCATGGGCAATTGGTCCTTTGATTGTCGAATTTGGCGCACTCTAGCCGTGCTGCGGTGCAGCGCAATAGGGAGATCCGCGAAAGGCGCAACAATTCTGTAACATTTCGGACTGAATCAGGGGCTGGCGGTACAAAGCGCGGCAGGTCACGGGGTGGGCAATCCTGACGCTAGCGCAGCAGGTAAGCGGCGCGCAGCAGTATTTAAGGCCAAAAAGAGGAGGGGAACATGTGGCGAACACGGGTTTTCCTTTTTCGCGGAATTGGGTAGGTTAGCGGGATGAGCAGTTTTGATGAGATGGACGCCTTTGAAGGCGCATCGCTGTCCGCGCGCGCCATGGCCGCGCGGCCTCAGCCCTATTTGGATGGATTGAACCCTGCGCAGCGCGCGGCGGTCGAGCAGATGGACGGACCTGTCCTGATGCTGGCGGGGGCGGGCACCGGCAAGACCAAGGCACTGACGGCGCGGATCGTGCATTTGATGAATACCGGACGGGCGCGGCCGAACGAGATTCTGGCAGTGACCTTTACCAACAAGGCGGCGCGGGAGATGAAGACCCGCGTTGGCGGCATGTTGGGGCAGAGCATCGAGAGCATGCCGTGGCTGGGGACGTTTCACGCGATCTGTGTGAAACTGTTGCGCCGTCATGCGGAACTGGTGGGGTTGAAGAGCAATTTCACCATTCTGGACACGGACGATCAGTTGCGGTTGCTCAAGCAGTTGATCCGCGCCGAGGGCATTGACGACAAGCGGTGGCCGGCACGGATGTTGGCGGGGATCATTGACGGCTGGAAAAACCGTGCGTTGACGCCGGACAAGGTGCCAGCGGCGGATGCGGCGGCCTATAACCATCGCGGGGCGGAGATTTACGCGGCCTATCAGGCGCGGCTGATCGAGCTGAACGCGACGGATTTCGGTGACTTGCTGTTGCATATGGTCACGATTTTCCAGACCCACGGTGACGTGCTGGAACAGTATCAGCGCTGGTTCAAATACATTCTTGTGGACGAGTATCAGGATACCAACGTGGCGCAGTACTTGTGGCTGCGCCTGCTGGCGCAGGGGCATAAGAACATCTGCTGTGTGGGTGATGATGATCAGTCAATCTATGGCTGGCGCGGGGCCGAGGTGGGCAATATCCTTCGCTTCGAGACGGATTTCCCCGGTGCCCATGTGGTCAAGCTGGAACAGAATTACCGCTCAACGCCGCATATTCTGGCAGCGGCGTCCGGTGTGATTGCGGGCAATCAGGGGCGGTTGGGCAAGACCCTGTGGACGGATCGCGAGGACGGCGAGAAGGTGCGCCTGATCGGCCATTGGGACGGCGAGGAAGAGGCGCGCTGGATCGGCGACGAGATCGAGGCGATGCAACGCGGGACGCGCGGGATGGAGGCGGTAAGCCTTGATCATATGGCGATTCTGGTGCGCGCAAGCCACCAGATGCGCGCATTCGAGGACCGGTTTTTGACGATTGGCTTACCGTACCGTGTGATTGGCGGGCCGCGGTTTTACGAGCGCTTGGAGATCCGCGATGCGATGGCGTATTTCCGCGTCGTGACCAGCCCTGATGATGATCTGGCGTTCGAGCGGATTGTGAACACGCCCAAGCGCGGGCTTGGCGATAAGGCGCAGCAGAAAATCCAGATGACGGCGCGCGAAAACGGCGTGAACCTTGTTGAGGGCGCGCGGATCTTGCTGGCGAATGGCGGGCTTGGCGGTAAGGGCGGGGCGCAGCTGCGGCTGTTGATCGACGGGATCGAACGCTGGAACAGCAAGCTGCGCGGGCCGGTGATGCCGGTGCAGGTGGACAACGAGGTGCTGGACAACGAGAGCGGTCCGGCACGGGTGGAATACGGCCCGCCCGAAATGAGCCATGTGGAGCTTGCCGAGATCATTCTGGACGAATCCGGCTATACCGGCATGTGGCAGAATGACAAAACACCCGAAGCACCGGGGCGGCTTGAGAACCTCAAAGAGCTGGTGAAGGCCTTGGAGCAATTCGAGAACCTGCAAGGCTTTCTGGAACACGTCAGCCTGATCATGGACAACGAAAGCGACGAGGGCGGCGCGAAAGTGTCGATCATGACCCTGCATGCGTCGAAAGGGCTGGAGTTTCCGGCGGTGTTTTTACCCGGCTGGGAAGACGGGTTGTTCCCGTCGCAACGCTCGATGGATGAGAGCGGGATCAAAGGGTTAGAGGAAGAGCGCCGGCTGGCCTATGTGGGAATCACACGGGCAGAGGCGCTGTGCACGATCAGTTTTGCGGCGAACCGGCGGGTGTTCGGGCAGTGGCAAAGCGCGATGCCGTCACGGTTCGTTGACGAATTGCCCGAGGAGCATGTGGAGGTGCTGACCCCGCCCGGATTATATGGCGGCGGTTTTGGGGCAGCGATGCCGACCAGCAACCTGCATGAAGCGGCGGCAGAGGCGAATGTTTACAATTCGCCCGGATGGCGGCGGTTGCAATCGCGCGCGGGCGAACGCGGGGTGTCGCAACCGTCAGAGGCCAAGAATGCGACGATTGATATGCAGGCCGTCAGCAGCTTCAGTATGGGGGAACGGGTGTTCCACCAGAAATTCGGCTATGGCGCGGTTGTGGGAATCGAAGGCGACAAGCTGGAGATTGAATTTGAAAAAGCGGGAACAAAGAAAGTTGTCTCCCGCTTTGTCACTGGATGTGACGACGTGCCGTTTTAATCCGCGTTTGGGGTATGGGTGTCGATCACGCGACATTTGTCGGTTTGGGGGCGACCCGTTTGTGATGGGCAAGGGTGGTTGCGCGGGCCTGTTCTGCGCTGCTCTGATCGACGGACAATCGAATGGACTGCGGGCCGGTTGAATTGTGGGCCCCCTGAAAAAGAAGCAGCCGCACCTTGGGAGGAAGGTGCGGCTGTTCTGGTTAGGCCCGAAATCTGATGGGAGGATCATGCTTCGGGTCTTGTCACGCGGCGGGGCTGCAACGTCAGGGAGGAGATGTTGCTGCGGCCGGCGTGACCTGCAGCACCACGGGGAGGCGTGGCGCGGCAGGATCTCTTAGCGCTGTGCAGTCTGCGCTGATTCCCGTGCAATCTGGTGCAGGTTCGAGCGGTGCAGACCCAGATCGGCGAGTTCACGGTTGCTGAGCGCGCTCAGCTCGTTGAAGGTCTCGCGGTACAGGCGGTGCTGTTTGTAGCTGGCGACCATGTTCTGAAATGCTGCGGTTGCACGCATGCCAAAAGATGTGCCGGTTGCGGATGATGATGTCAAATATGCCATTCGGGCGCCTCGTCTAAATTTGTAAATCGTTACGTTTCGTTGAGGGGTACATAGACCCTATCTGGCCCCGCGCAACGGACATGGCGACAATGCCGCTATGCGGTTTCTGCATAGGGGACGTCGGGTCAATACACTGTAATAGATAAAGAAACAGTTCACCTGCATGAAGCGGCAGGTGGGGTGCAGCGGTGATTTGGATAAAAAAACGGCGACGATATCTGGGAGGAGATACCGCCGCCTAAAATACAGACTTGTTCGGGAGGAGGATGAACGCGTCTGGTCTTTCTGGTGAAGGACTTGCGTCGCTTCGATGTACCTACAATCGCCTTTTTGCTGCGCTTGCACAATGGATTTCTTTGCAATGCTGCCATGCAGCAAGAACATGGTTCCGCTGGACGATCCTTGGGCGGCGCGCCTAATAAGTGGGCAATTGGCCGCGCCCCCTTGTGTCCTGTGCGTAAAATGCGATGTCACGTGCAAGCAAGTACTTTAAAGGAGCCGCGCCATGTCTGATCCCACCCCTGTCACCAAAGCAGATGTCGAAGCCGCGCTTGAGCGGGTGGGTTTGCCCGACGGGCGCAGTTTGTTGGCCCATGATCTGGTGCGCGCCCTGAACGTCGAGGGGGGAATCGTGCGGTTTGTGATCGAAGCCCCGAATGCGGATGTGGCGCGGCAAATGGGCCCGCTGCGCGATGCGGCTGAAAAAGTGGTATCGGAGCTGCCCGGTGTGACGCAGGCGACTGTAGCACTGACCGCGCATGGGCCAGCGGCGAAACCTGCCGCGCCGCCCAGCCTCAAGATCGGGGGGCACCCCAAGCCGCAGGAAGGGCCAAGCAAGCCGTCAGGCGTAAAGCGCATTCTGGCGATCGGCTCCGGCAAAGGCGGCGTGGGGAAATCCACCGTCAGTACGAACCTTGCCGTGGCGCTGGCCAAGGCGGGGCGCAAGGTGGGGCTGCTGGATGCGGATATTTACGGGCCGAGCATTCCGCGCATGATGGGGGTGAACAAGAAGCCGGCCAGCCCCGATGGCAAGACGATCATCCCGTTGCACGCCCATGGGGTCACCTTGATGTCGATCGGGTTTATGATGGAAGAGGGCAAGGCGGTTGTATGGCGTGGCCCGATGTTGATGGGCGCTTTGCAGCAGATGCTGGGTCAGGTGGAATGGGGCGAGCTGGACGTGTTGTTGGTTGATCTGCCGCCGGGCACGGGGGATGTGCAGTTGACCCTGTGCACCAAGTCCGAGTTGAGCGGCGCGATTGTGGTCAGCACGCCGCAGGATGTGGCGCTGATTGATGCGCGCAAGGCGCTGGATATGTTCGCGACATTGAAGACGCCGGTTCTGGGGTTGATCGAGAACATGTCGATGTTTGTCTGCCCTGATTGCGGTGCGGAGCACGAGATCTTTGGCAGTGGCGGTGTGGCGGCGGAAGCGGCCAAGATGGATGTGCCCTTGCTGGGCGCGCTGCCAATTGATCTGGAGACACGGCTTGCAGGGGATGCGGGCACGCCGGTTGCTGCGGGGGAGGGTGTGATGGCCAAAGCCTATGCGCAGATCGCGGACGGGTTGATCCGCGGCGGGATGGCCTAAGCGCCACCGGCTGCGGTGGCGTCTCTTTGACAGCGCTGTGTGGTTACTGGCCCAACGATCGGCCTTCGACCAGGTAACCATATAGCGTTGTCAGCACAGAGACAAAAACCAGCCCTTCCAAAACGTAGACTAGCGTATGGATCAGCATCGAAAAGCTGCCGATGTCGGGCAGCAGCAGGCCCGTAACTGTATAGACACACATGTTAAGGCCGGACAGCAGCAGGGCTACACCCCAAAGCGCGGATGCGGCGGGCTTGGTGATGTTCCAGCTTTTGCGCATGCGCATCGGGCGGCCAATGGCCGCGGAAGGCAGGACAAGGCTGAGCCGCATGGCGATCCAGAGAAAGATGATGCCGCCGATCAGGCCTAAAAGCGTGGCCAGCGGACCGGTGGGATTGTTCAGGATCGCGACACCACCTGCCACGCCAATCAGAACGGACACGGGAATGGCCGCAAGCAGCTGGGCAAACCCCACAAGAATTGCACGCCAGATATAACCAAAGAAGATGCGGCTGTCGGGATGCAGGTGTTCGGGGCGTTCTGCCCCGTTAAGCAAAACGTGTCGATGCCACAGGATTGCCATCAGCGCGTAGCCCATCAAGCCAATCGCGCCGAACACCAGAAAGCCGAGCGCGGTTTGCGGGGCAGGCGGCACGGCCGTGTCGGGTGATGTCTGCATCAGCGTGATCATGTCCGGCGCGAATATAGCGATGGCCAGACTGCATCCCATCACCACAATCAATGCGGGCAGGATCACGCGCAGGGTCGTTGTGGTTTCAAAGATGAGCATACGCAGGGCGTGGGCCAAAATTGCCAATGCAGTGTTCACTATCTTCTCCGTCGAAATCTGGGGCTGTTGTGGCGTCTTGGGGGTAAAGAAGCAAGCTCTGGCGGTTTTTGCCGCCGTTTGCTGCGGTGCGGGGCGATTTTAGGGAAATCATGGGAACGTGCACGGGAATGCATGGGAAATGGTACGATAGGGGGCGGATCGGCCATGGGACGGGTGCGATTTTCGAATCACTTTTGCGGGATTTCGGTTGAATCTTGGGGTGAAATACAGATTGACTTGAGAACAAGATAAGAACATAGCCTGTGGATAAGTCTGTGTGTGAAGTTTTTTGGGAATTGATGGGACGTTGTGGGGCGTCTTTTGGCGCTACTATATCTTGTGCCTGACGTGAATTGAGTGACAATTTAAGCTAATTTTGAGCCAGCTCGCGCTACAATATCTTGTTTTCAAAGCCTGTGTAGAACAAGATATTGGGGGTAATTCCCAAACTTTTTGTAGACGCCCATGAATTCCCACGGTATCCCTATTACATCGGATGAGAACGGGACTACGGGGCACCAAACGACCCCAAACAAAAACAAAACCTAGCAGGTTTCATACAGGCACCTCGCTTTCATCAGACCAAGAGATCCGGCGCGCGAGCGAGCAGACATCCCCCCAGGTGGCGCGCGCAGTCGGACTTCCCCGCAAAGCGGGACAGGAACGGCGGGTTGATCAGTGGCAGCAGATCAGACCCGCCGTTTCCACATCTAACACCCTGTTTTCCGGTGGGACGGACAACAAGACGCAAGGTTGCGAGTAGGACGTAAGTACAGTGAGCCGCAGGTTCAGAGGCGAAAGCCACCACAAGGTCGATGCGAAGGGGCGGGTTTCAATTCCAGCCTCTTTTCGGCGTGTGCTGGAGGCTGGCGATCCGAACTGGAAGTCGGGTGAAAACCCCGAGTTGGTCATTGTCTATGGTGATCACCGCCGCAATTACCTTGAATGTTATACAATGAACGCGATTGACGAGGTGGACGCCAAGATCGACGCCTTGCCGCGTGGCAGTATGGAGCGCAAGATGTTGCAGCGCCTGTTCCACGGTCAGTCGTTCCCGACAAATGTAGATGAAACCGGCCGTTTGGTTCTGCCCGCCAAGCTGCGCAACAAGATCGACCTTGAGAACGAGGCGTTTTTCATTGCTGCCGGTGATACCTTCCAGATTTGGAAGACCGAGACATATGACACTGTCGAGCGCGCCAAAGAAGAAGAATGGCTGGACGATTTGCCAGAAGACTTTGATCCGATGGCGTTCCTCGACGGTCCTTCGGGGGAATAGAGATAATGGCTGCTGCGGCCTCTTCGGATACACCTTCTGCCCCCCACACCCCGGTTCTGTTGCGCCCCATTCTGGAGGCGGTCGCACCTGTTGAGGGTGTCTGGCTGGACGGGACGTTTGGTGCGGGTGGCTATACGCGCGGGTTTCTGGAAGCGGGGGCGCGCAAGGTGATCGCAGTCGACCGCGACCCACTGGCATTCGAGATGGCAGCCGAATGGGCCGGAGAATACGGTGACCGGCTGGTAATGCAGCGCGGTGTGTTTTCCAAGATGGACGAATATGCGTCCGATCTGGATGGTGTGGTGCTGGACCTTGGGGTGTCCTCGATGCAACTGGATCTGGCGGAGCGCGGGTTTTCCTTTATGCGCGACGGACCGTTGGACATGCGGATGTCGCAGGACGGCCCCTCCGCCGCCGATATCGTGAATGAGGCCGATGAAGAGGTCATCGCCAACATTCTGTTTCAGTTTGGTGAGGAACGTGCGAGCCGCCGGATTGCAGCGGCAATCGTACGGGCGCGCAATGAGGCCCCCATTGTATCGACACTGAAGCTGGCCAAGCTGGTCGAGGGGTGTTTGCCGCGCGCCAAGCCCGGGCAGAGCCATCCGGCGACGCGCAGTTTTCAGGGCCTGCGGATTGCGGTTAACAATGAATATGGTGAACTGTTTCAGGGGCTTATGGCGGCGGAGCGGGCGTTGAAGCCCGGCGGTCAGCTGGCCGTTGTGACCTTTCATTCGGTCGAGGATCGCATGGTGAAACGGTTCCTGACAGCGCGGTCGGGCGGCGGGGGTAATGCGAACCGGTTCGCCCCTGAAATGGCGCAGGACGCGCCCCAATTCACCGTCAAGAAGCGCAAGGCCATCGGGCCGGATGCGCAGGAACTGGAAGAGAACCCGCGCTCGCGCTCGGCCAAGCTGCGGGTGGCCATCAGAACAGATGCGCCAAGCGGTGCATTAGATGCAAAATCCATCGGGATGCCGATGGTCAAAGGATTTTAACGATGCGGGCAGTGCTTCATATCCTGACGACAATTGCGGTGATTGCTTTGGCCTTCTGGGCCTACCGCGAGAATTACGCGACCCAGCAGGCCCTAAGCGAGGCGGACAGGCTGCACGCCAATATCCGTGCGGCCCATGCCCGTCTGGCGGTGCTCAAGGCGGAGTGGGCGTATCAGAACCGCCCCGACCGGCTGCGCGATCTGGCGGAGATCAATTTTGAACGTTTGGGCCTGTTGCCACTACATCCTGATCAGTTCGGGCAGGTGGACGAGGTGCCTTATCCGCCCGCCCCCCTGCTGCCGATCACCAACCCCGTAGATGTTTCCAGCGCAGCCGCTGATGACGAGGACCCGCTATGATCCGCACGCCCCTGCGCCCGCTGGCGCGTATTCTGGATGCCCGCCAAAAGGGCGAAAATCCCGACGCCATCGAGAATGAAAACAAACGTATCCGCCACGAGCAGATGCGCGACGGTGCGCGGTTGCGGGCCGAGGGGCGCCTGTTGGTGTTGGGCGTATTTTTCTTTTGCGCCTTCGGGGTCGTCGGTGCCCGTATGGGGATGCTCGCCAGCACTGATCCGGTCGAGCCACGCGCCCATGCCCCCGGTGCGGTGATTTCGGCCAGCCGTGCGGATATTGTCGACCGGCACGGCAATCTATTGGCGACGAATTTCGACACCCATGCGCTTTATGCCCAGCCCAAACATATGGTTGATCCGGTGATGGCCGCCAAAGGGTTGGTCAAGGTTTTCCCAGATCTGGATGAAGAGCGGCTGATCAAGGATTTCACCGGCAAGCGTAAGTTCCTGTGGATCAAAAAGAAAATCAGCCCGGAGCAAAAGCAGGCGGTGCATGACATCGGTGATCCTGGTCTGTTGTTCGCGCCGCGCGACATGCGCCTGTACCCCAACGGATCGCTTGCGGCGCATATCATGGGCGGCGCGTCTTATGGCAAGGAAGGCGTGCATGCTGCCGAGGTGATCGGCGTGGCGGGCGTCGAGAAATATTTCGACGATTATCTGCGCGATCCGGTGAACGCGGGCAAGCCGTTGGAGTTGTCGCTGGACCTTACGGTACAGGCTGCCTCGGAGCGGATCCTGTGGGGCGGGATGAAGTTGATGAACGCCAAGGGCGCGACAAGCGTGTTGATGGACGTGAAGACCGGCGAAGTGATTTCTATGGTGTCGCTGCCGACGTTTGACCCCAACAACCGGCCCCGGCCGGCGGTGGAGGGGGATGCCTCTGACAGCCCGCTGTTCAACCGCGCGGTGCAGGGTGTGTACGAACTGGGATCGGTGTTCAAGATTTTCGCCGCGACCCAAGCGATTGAGCTGGGTCTGGTGAATGCGCAAACGGTGATCGAAACCAAGGGACCGCTGAAGGTTGGCGGTTTTCGGATCGGCGAGTTTCAGGGCAAAAACTACGGTGCTTTGTCGGTGACGGATATCATTGTGAAGTCGTCGAACCGCGGCACGGGCCGGATGGCGTTGCAGATCGGGGCAAAGCGCCAGCAGGAGTTTCTGAAAAACCTCGGCTTTTTCGAAGCGACACCGTTCGAAATCGTCGAAGCCGCCGGCGGCAAGCCGTTGTTGCCGAAGAAGTGGACGGATTTGTCATCGGTTACAATCTCTTACGGTCACGGATTGTCGACCTCGCCCATGCATCTGGCGGCAGGATATGCCGCGATTGCGAATGGCGGCTACAAGGTGCGCCCGACATTGATCAAGCAGACCAATCCCCAGCAAGGGCCGCGCGTGATGTCCGAACGGGCCGCACGGGACGGGCGGATGATGTTGCGTCAGGTGGTGGCGAAAGGCACAGCAAGTTTCGCACGGGTGCCGGGGTACTTCATCGGCGGCAAAACCGGCACGGCGGACAAGCCCAAGCCACGCGGCGGGTATTACAAGAAAAAGACGCTGGCGACCTTTGCCTCGATCTTTCCGGCGCATGATCCGAAATATGTGCTGATTGTAACGCTGGACGAGCCTTCGGAAAACTCTGGTGACAAGCCACGCCGCACCGCCGGTTGGACGGCTGTTCCAGTCGCGGCCGAGATGATCCGGCGCGTCGCACCCCTGCTGGGGCTGCGCCCCGCTGTTGAACCTGTGAAACCCTCTATGGTAACGCTGACCAGCAGCAATAACTGATAGAAGATTTCCCCATGAGCCCATCAAGTGTTTCGCTTTCTTCCCTTGGGCTTACGGCACGGGGCGGCGCGAATCCCGATATTGCCGGACTGGCGGTCGACAGCCGTTTGGTGCGCGAGGGGTTCTTGTTCGCTGCCTTGCCGGGCAGTCGTGTGCACGGAGCCGAGTTTATTCAATATGCGGTGCGCATGGGCGCGGCGGCGGTTCTGACGGACGCCGAGGGCGCTGTGATCGCGGCAGATGTGATGGCAGAGGCTGGCGTGGCAGTGATTGTTACGGACGCCCCGCGCGAGGTCTTGTCGCGCACAGCGGCATTGTGGTTCGGCGCGCAGCCCGCGACGATGGTGGCGGTGACGGGGACCAATGGGAAAACATCCGTGTCGACTTTTGTCCGCCAGATCTGGATCGAGATGGGGTTGAGCGCCGTCAACCTTGGCACCACCGGTGTCGAGGGGGCATGGACCGCGCCGCTGGCCCATACCACGCCGGAACCGATTACCTTGCACAGGGCATTGGCCGATGCGGCGGCGAACGGGATTACGCATGGCGCGATGGAGGCCTCAAGCCACGGTCTGGACCAGCGCCGGTTGGACGGGGTGACGTTGAAGGCGGCGGGATTTACCAATTTCACGCAGGACCATCTGGATTACCACGAGACATTTGAGGCTTATTTCGACGCCAAGGCGGGGCTATTCGCCCGCGTGTTGCCAGAAGATGGCACGGCGGTGGTCAACATTGACGACCCCAAGGGCGTTGAAATGGCGGCAATTGCGCGGGCACGCGGGTGTGCGGTGATCACGGTGGGGCGTGATGGCGGTGATTTGCAGCTAACTGGCCAGCGGTTTGACGCGACGGGGCAGGATTTGCGGTTTTCCTGGTGCGGTAAGGACTATCAAAAACGGCTGGAGTTGATCGGCGGGTTTCAGGCGGAAAACGTTTTGCTGGCCTGCGGGCTGGTGATTGCCTGCGGGGCGGATGCGGCGGATGTATTTGACACGCTGCCCCACCTCACGACCGTGCGCGGGCGGATGCAGCTGGCGGCCACGCGCGACAACGGGGCGGCGGTGTTTGTGGATTACGCCCATACGCCCGATGCGATTGCGACCGCGCTTAAGGCGATGCGCCCGCATGTGATGGGCCGGCTGGTGGCGATTGTCGGGGCGGGTGGGGATCGCGATGCGACCAAGCGGCCCTTGATGGGGGCGGCGGCGGCTGAACATGCCGATTTGGTGATTGTGACTGATGATAACCCGCGTTCGGAAGATCCGGCGGTGATCCGCTCAGCGGTGTTGTTGGGGGCACCGGATGCGACCGAGGTGGGGGATCGCGCCGAAGCGATCCTGCGCGGGGTGGATGCGATTGGACCCGGTGACGCCTTGTTGGTGGCGGGCAAGGGGCATGAAACGGGGCAGACCGTCGGTGATGATGTGCTGCCCTTTGATGATGTGGAACAGGCGAGTGTGGCTGTGGCAGCACTTGACGGGAGGCTGACATGACACTTTGGACCAGCGCAGAGGCGGCAGCAGCCACCGGAGGTCGCGCAGTTGGCACGTGGGCCTGTGACGGGGTGTCGATTGACACACGCACGATTGCGCAGGGCGATTTGTTTGTGGCGCTCAAGGACGTGCGCGACGGGCATGAATTTGTCGCGCAGGCGTTGGAAAAAGGGGCGGGGGCGGCTTTGGTTGCCCGCGTGCCCGAGGGCGTGGCCGAAGATGCGCCCTTGTTGATTGTCGAGGATGTGCTGGCAGGGCTTGAAGCCTTGGGCGTTGCGGCGCGGGCGCGCACAGGTGCGAAAGTGGCGGCGGTCACCGGGTCGGTTGGCAAAACCTCGACCAAGGAAATGCTGCTGGCGATGTTGGGCGATCAGGGGCGCACCCATGCCTCTGTGGCGAGTTATAACAACCATTGGGGCGTGCCGCTGACGCTGGCGCGGATGCCGCAGGACACTGAATATGCGATCATCGAGATCGGCATGAACCACCCCGGTGAAATTGCCCCGCTGGCCAAAATGGCACGCCCCGATGTGGCGATGGTGACCACGGTTGCGGCCGCGCATCTGGAAGCGTTCGAGAACGTCGCGCAGATTGCTGTGGAAAAGGCGGCGATTTTCGAAGGGGTGCCGGTGGGCGGTGTGGCCGTGATCAACGCCGATATTGAACATGCCGCGATCCTGATGGCCAAGGCGGTGGATTGCAAACTGCGCGAGATCGAATTTGGCGAACACGGGTTCCAGTTCAAGCTGAAAGACGTCTCCGTGCAGGCGGATGCCACGGTGGTGCAGGCGGATGCCGATGGCACGCCCTTGCTGTTCAAGATCGCGACGCCGGGCCGGCATTTTGCGATGAACGGGCTGGGGGCGCTGGCGGTGGTGCAGGCGCTGGGGGCCGATCTGGCGCTGGCGGCGCAGTCGCTGTGGCGCTGGACGCCGTTTCAGGGGCGCGGCGTGCGCGAGATGA
Source organism: Sulfitobacter geojensis (assembly GCF_000622325.1). Taxonomy (NCBI): domain Bacteria; kingdom Pseudomonadati; phylum Pseudomonadota; class Alphaproteobacteria; order Rhodobacterales; family Roseobacteraceae; genus Sulfitobacter; species Sulfitobacter geojensis. The sequence goes on along the minus strand of NZ_JASE01000005.1, from coordinate 2,726,592 downwards.
TTACGCTCGATCCCGTGGAAAACCATCTGACGCTGTCACTGATTGATGACAGCTATAATGCGAACCCGACCTCGATGGCGGCCTCGCTTGAGGTGCTGGCCGCCAGTGCGGTGACCCATGACATCGGGCGCGTCAGCAAGGGACGCCGGATCGCATTTCTGGGCGATATGAAAGAGTTGGGCGAGGACGCTGTGGCACTGCACGCGGGACTGGCCCATCTGGAGGCGACCAAAGAGTTGGACGTGGTGCATTGTATCGGACCGTTGATGCGTTCGCTTTACGAACTATTGCCGGAGCACCAGCGCGGCGACTGGACCGAAACATCGGCAGAGATGTTAACGGGATTGCGCCAAAAGCTGGACAGCGGTGACGTGGTGTTGGCAAAGGGGTCTTTGTCGATGAAACTGGGCGCGATTGTTGACGCCATCCGCAAAATGGGCCATCGGGTAGATGGTGTGTAAAGTGGACTTGTTCCCACAATATGATGATAAGGTGCGCGTTGAATGCTGTATTGGTTGACCCTGCTGTCGGATGGCGGCGATTTCTTTAACCTGTTTCGCTACATCACCTTCCGCGCCGGTGGCGCCTTTATCACAGCGCTGGTTTTCGGGTTTATCTTTGGACGTCCGTTGATTGCCGTGCTGCGCCGCACGCAGGGCAAAGGCCAGCCGATCCGCGAAGACGGGCCGGAGGGGCATTTCGTCAAGGCGGGCACGCCGACCATGGGCGGGCTGCTGATTGTGGGGGCCTTGTTGACTTCGACCTTGCTGTGGGCGCGGCTGGACAATCCGTTTGTCTGGCTGGTGCTGTTTGTCACCATGAGTTTTGCGGCCATCGGGTTTGCCGATGATTATGCCAAGGTCAGCAAGCAGAACACGGCCGGTGTGTCGTCCAAGATACGGATTTTGCTGGGTTTATTGATTTCGATCATCGCAGGTTTCTGGGCCAGCATGTATCACCCCGAAGGTTTGCAGTATCAACTGGCGGTGCCGGTATTCAAAGACACGCTGATCAATATGGGATATTTTTTCGTCCCGTTCGCGGTGATCGTGATCGTCGGGGCTGCCAATGCGGTGAACCTGACGGATGGTCTGGACGGGCTGGCGATTATGCCGGTGATGATCGCTGCGGCGACCTTGGGTGTGATTGCCTATGTCGTGGGGCGCGTCGATTTTACCGAGGATCTGGGGCTGCATTACGTCCCCGGCACGGGCGAAATGCTGGTCTTTACCATGGGGTTGATCGGCGGCGGATTGGGGTTCTTGTGGTATAACGCCCCGCCTGCTGCGGTTTTCATGGGCGATACCGGATCTCTGGCTTTGGGCGGCGCTTTGGGATCGATTGCGGTGGCGGCAAAGCACGAGATTGTTTTCGCGGTTGTCGGCGGTGTGTTCGTGGCCGAAGCCATGTCGGTGATGATTCAGGTGTTGTATTTCAAACGTACCGGCAAGCGGGTGTTTTTGATGGCGCCGATCCATCATCACTATGAAAAAAAGGGTTGGGCCGAGCCGCAGATCGTGATCCGGTTCTGGATCATCTCTTTGATTTTGGCGATGATCGGGTTGGCGACGCTGAAGGTGCGGTAAGTGGGCACTGGCGTCTGCTGTCGCGCACCGGAATGGTTCGCGCGGGTGCTTTTGAATTTAAGGGCAAGACGAAGACGGGCAGGCTGCGACCGGCGCGTTCTTAGAAAATTGACCAGTTCATTTGGCGGGCAAGGGTGGCGAGGGCTTCGGTGCCTTTGTGGCTGTTGCCATAGCGGTTGAGGCCAGGGGACCAGACGGCGATGGAGGCCTGGCCGGGGACAATCGCCAGAATGCCGCCGCCGACGCCGGATTTGCCCGGAATGCCGACACGATAGGCGAAATCGCCTGATCCATCATAATGGCCACAGGTCAGCATCAGCGCATTCAGGCGGCGTACACGGGCGGTCGAGATCAATTTGGGCATATCGGGTGCCCCCATCAGGAAGCGGCCGGCATGGGCCAGCTGGCTGGTGGTCATTTCCAGCGCGCAGTGGTGGAAATAGGTCCCAAGGGTCATTTCCGGAGGGTTTTTGAGGTTGTCGAACGAGGCCAGAAAATGCGCTAGCGCGAAATTGCGGTGGCCGTGTTGGGTCTCGGAGGCCGCGACGGCGTCGTTGATGTGGATATCGTCGCTGCCGGCGGCCGTGCGCACGAACTGCACAATTTCAGCCAAAGCGTCGCGGGGCGCCCGACCGGCAAGCACTTCGTCCGTGGTGACAATGGCACCGGCGTTGATGAAGGGATTGCGCGGGCGGCCCTGTTCGCGTTCCAGCTGGACGATGGAGTTAAAGGCGCTGCCGGAGGGTTCTCGGCCTACGCGGTGCCAGAGTTGGTCTCCCGAGCGGCCAAGAGCGATGGCGAGGGTGAACACCTTGGTGATGGATTGCACGGAAAAGCGGGTATTGGCATCACCGGCGCTGTGCACGGTGCCGTCTGCCGTGATCACCGTGATGGCAAATTGTTCGGGGTTGATGCGGGCCAGTTCGGGAATGTAATTGGCGGGGGTGCCCCAGTTGTCATCGGCGCGCACGGTTGCGTTCAGCTTTTGCAATAGGGCTGTGAGATCGGTGATGATGCAGGCTCCGGCTTGTGAACGATGCAGGATCGCATCATGGTGCAGCGATAAGGCTAACAGGGGTAAGACAATGATTCCAGTGCAAGGATTGGCAGGCAGCCGTGTGGCGGTTCTGGGGCTGGGGCGGTCGGGCCTGTCGGCGGCACTTGCGCTGCGCGCAGGGGGGGCGACACCGGTCTGTTGGGACGACAACCCGCAAGCCCGCGCCGCGGCGGAGGCCGAGGGGCTGGCGTGCACCCCGTTCAAGTCGGCGCAGGCTTTTGAAGGGATCGCACGTCTGGTCGTGTCGCCCGGTATTCCACATCTCTACCCCGCGCCAAATCCGGTTGTGGCGTTTGCGCTGGAGGCCGGTGTGCCTGTGGACAATGACATCGGGTTGTTTTTTCAAAGCTTTGCGACCCGCGAGTGGGACAATTTCGAGACCATGCCGCGCGTTGTGGCGGTGACCGGATCAAACGGCAAATCGACGACTTCGGCGCTGATCCATCACATTCTTGAACATGTGCAGCGGCCCTGCCAGTTGGCAGGCAATATCGGGCGCGGGGTGCTGGATCTGGAGCCTGCGGTAGACGGGGAGGTCGTGGTGCTGGAACTGTCGTCCTATCAGACGGATCTGGCGCGCAACCTGACGCCGGATGTGGCGGTGTTTACCAACCTCAGTCCTGATCATCTGGACCGGCATCACGGGATGGGCGGGTATTTCGCAGCCAAACGCCGGCTGTTTGCCGAAGGCGGGCCGGACCGCGCGGTGATTGGTGTGGACGAAGACGAGGGGCGGTTTCTGGCGGGGCAGCTGTCACAGGGGCCGACGGATGACCGGGTGATCCGCGTGTCGGTAGAACGCAAATTGACGGGGCCGGGGTGGCAGGTGTTTGCGCGCAAAGGGTTTCTGGCGGAGAACCGCAAGGGCAAACAGGTGGCCTCGATCGATTTGCGCGATGTGGCAGGCCTGCCGGGGGCGCATAACCATCAGAACGCCTGCGCGGCCTATGCGGCGTGCCGGACCTTGGGGTTGGCCCCCAAGGTGATTGAACTGGCGTTTCATTCTTTCGGCGGCTTGCCGCATCGCAGTCAGACCATTGCCGAGGCGAACGGCGTGCGCTTTGTGAATGACAGCAAGGCGACGAATGTGGATTCAGCCGCCAAGGCGTTGATGGCGTTCAAGAATATCCGTTGGATTTGTGGCGGGCTTGAGAAGGAAGGCGGGCTGGAAGGCTTGGCAGAGGCCAGCGCATCGGTGCGCAAGGCCTATGTGATCGGGCGCGAGGCGGCAGGGTTTGCGATGCAGCTGAATGTCGAGGCGGAGGTCTGCGGCAGTATGGAGGTCGCGGTCGCACGGGCGGTAGCGGAGGCTGAGGAAGGCGACGTGGTGTTGCTGGCACCCGCGGCGGCGAGTTTTGATCAATACGACAGTTTCGAGCGGCGCGGCGAGGATTTCATCGCGCAGGTGCGGGCAGTTATTGAGCGCTAAGCGCGCGGGCGGCGGCCATGCCTGAGGACCAAGCCCATTGAAAGTTGAACCCGCCGAGCCAGCCGGTGACGTCGACGGCTTCACCGATAAAATAGAGGCCGTCCACATCTTTGGACATCATGGTTTTTGACGACAGGGCATTGGTGTCGATGCCGCCAAGGGTGACTTCGGCGGTGCGGTACCCTTCGGTGCCGGCGGGGGTGATCTGCCACGCGGCGAGGGTGTCGGTAAGATCGGTCAGCCGCGCGTCGGACCAATCGGCAAGATTGCCGGACAGGTCGAATGCGCCCGCAAGGTGATCAACCAAACGGGACGGCAGGTGGTGGGCCAGTTCCGTGGTAAAATTCTTGCGCCCCGAGGTCTGTCGTTGGTTGCGCAGTTTTTCCAGCAGGTCATTGGCGGGGATAAGGTTGAGGGTGATCGCTTCGCCCTCGTGCCAGTAGGAGGACGCTTGCAACACTGCGGGGCCGGAAAGGCCGCGATGGGTGAACAACAGCGCCTCTTCAAAGGTTGTGCCACCAGCGGTCACTTTGGACGGGGTGGCGGTGCCGGAGATGTCGGCGAAACGCCCGCCCTCGAAGGTGAAGGGCACAAGGCCTGCGCGCGTATCGGTCACTGGGATGTCGAACTGACGCGCAACATCATAGGCGAAACCGGTGGCCCCCATCTTGGGGATGGATTTGCCGCCGGTGGCAATGATCAGGTTTGTTGCTTTGATTTTTGTTTGTTTGTCAGCATCTTGCAGGGTCATGGCGAAGTGATTGTTTAACTTCTGAATGCCGCTGACACTCGTGTTCAGGCGCAGCGCGACGCCTGCGTCATCCATCAGGGTACGCAGCATGGCGACGATCTCTTTTGCGGAGGTGTCGCAGAACAATTGGCCCAGCGTCTTTTCATGCCATGCGATGCCGTGGGCGTCGACCAAGGCGATGAAATCCCATTGGGTATAGCGGGCCAGAGCGGATTTCGCGAAATGCGGATTGCCGGACAGAAAATTTTCAGGACCGCAGTACATGTTGGTAAAGTTGCAGCGCCCGCCGCCGGAGATGCGGATTTTTTCGCCCGCCGCCTTGGCGTGATCCACGACCAACACGCGCCCGCCTGCATGGGCGGCGCACATCATGCCTGCGGCCCCTGCGCCGATTATGACCGTATCAAATTCCATGCCTGTCGCTTTTCATGCAACGGCGGGGTGGTCAAGTTGGTGTGATCGGGGTTGCCGGGGAGCGGGGCCGCAGCCACCTGTGACACCAACGCAATCAAACCGAAAGGAACGGATCATGACAGGATTAACCGCAGGAAGCATTTTCCCCAAGCAAGAGGTCGCCAAGCTGGGCGGTGGAACGGTAAATTTGGGCACGCCCGAGGGAGGGCATGATTGGCAACTGGTCGTCGTTTATCGCGGTTTGCATTGCCCGATTTGCAAAACCTATCTGGCGACGCTCGACGGATTGGTCAGTGATTTCAACGAACTGGGCGTCGACGTTGTCGCGGTCTCTGGCGATCCCGAAGACAAGGCACAGGCGATGGCGGATGAAAAGGAGCTGTCAGTGAAATTGGGCTACGGGCTGAGCGTGGCACAGATGCAGGCGCTGGGGCTTTATGTCTCGGACCCGCGCAGCACGCAGGAAACCGACCGGCCCTTTGCCGAACCGGGGTTGTTTGTGATCAACGACAAGGGTGAAATCCAGATTCTGGATATTTCGAATGCGCCCTTTGCGCGTCCCGATCCCGAAAGCATCAAAAACGGTATCAAGTTCATCCGCGCCAACGATTATCCCATTCGCGGGACGCATAAGGCGGCCTGATCCGCAAAGAAGCTTCCGCCGCAAGCATCGGTTTGCGGCGGAAAACCCCTAGCCTGTAAGGGCAAACCTGTTTATACTGATCCGATAGACCCCAAAAATGGGGCTGGTCCTTCGGGGCATATGAGGCAGTGTAAGGCAGACAGTCATGACAGCGATGGCGCATGGAACCGTTCGTGTAATCGACGGTGAACCCATTCTTCCAAAATGGTGGCGAACCGTAGACCGTTGGGCATTGTCCTGCGTGTTGATGCTGTTCGCGGTCGGGCTTTTGCTGGGATTGGCGGCGTCGGTGCCGCTGGCCGAGCGCAACGGGTTCCAGCCGTTTCATTACGTGCAGCGGCAGGCGGTGTTTGGCAGTCTGGCAATTTTGGCGATGTTGTTAACGTCGATGATGTCGCCCTTGGTTGTGCGGCGTTTGGCGGTAATCGGGTTTCTGGTGGCCTTTGTGGCCTTGGCGCTGTTGCCGTTTTTCGGAACGGATTTTGGCAAGGGGGCAACGCGGTGGTATTCACTGGGGTTTGCGTCGTTCCAGCCGTCCGAGTTTTTAAAGCCCGGGTTTGTGGTTGCCGCGGCATGGATGATGGCGGCCTCGCTTGAGATTAACGGCCCTCCGGGCAAGGTCTGGTCCTTTGCCCTGTGCATCGCGATTGTGCTGATGCTGGCCTTGCAGCCGGATTTCGGACAGGCCTGTCTGGTGTTGTTCGGCTGGGGTGTGATGTATTTCGTGGCCGGTGCACCGATGATTTTGCTGGTCGGCATGGCGGCGATGGTTGTGATCGCGGGGACTGTGGCCTATGCGAACTCGGAACACTTTGCGCGCCGGATTGACGGGTTTCTAAGCCCTGATGTCGATCCCACAACGCAGCTGGGTTATGCTACGAACGCCATCCGCGAGGGCGGCTTGTTTGGTGTGGGCGTGGGGGAAGGCGAGGTAAAATGGTCGCTGCCCGATGCCCATACGGATTTTATCATCGCGGTTGCTGCCGAAGAATACGGGTTGGTTTTGGTCATGTGTATCATTGCGCTTTATACCGGTGTGGTCGTGCGCTCCCTGCTGCGGCTGGTGCGTGAACGTGATCCGTTTATCCGGCTGGCGGGTACGGGATTGGCCTGTATGTTTGGCGTTCAGGCGATGATCAACATGGGCGTGGCGGTGCGGTTGTTGCCAGCAAAGGGCATGACCTTGCCGTTTGTCAGCTATGGCGGGTCATCGGTGATTGCGAGTGGCATTGCCGTCGGCATGTTGCTGGCGTTTACCCGCACGCGCCCACAGGGCGAGATTTCGGACATTCTGGGACGGGGACGCATGCGATGAAGGCGCCTTTGCTGATCATCGCGGCAGGTGGCACCGGCGGACATATGTTCCCGGCGCAGTCATTGGCCGAAGTGATGTTGGCGCGGGGCTGGCGGGTGCGCCTGTCCACGGATGCGCGCGGCGCGCGCTATGTGGGCGGTTTCCCCGAAGCGGTCGAGATCGTGCAAGTCAGTTCAGCCACTTTTGCGCGCGGTGGCGTGGTGGCCAAAGCGATGGTGCCGTTCCGCATTTTAGCGGGAACATTGGGGGCGGCGTGGCGGATGCTGCGCGACCGGCCCAGTGTTGTCGTGGGCTTTGGTGGCTACCCGTCGATCCCCGCGCTGGGGGCGGCGACATTGCTGCGCCTGCCAAGGATGATCCATGAACAAAACGGCGTTTTGGGCCGCGTGAACGAGCTGTTTGCCAGGCGGGTCGATACGGTGGCCTGCGGCACATGGCCGACCGAATTGCCCGAAGGTGTCGAGGGTGTGCATGTAGGCAATCCCGTGCGCAGCTCTGTGCTGGAACGCGCGGGTGCGGGGTATATTCCGCCCGGTGATTACCCGATGGAGCTGCTGGTGATGGGCGGTTCACAGGGGGCACGTATCCTTAGCGAAGTGGTGCCGCCCGCGATTGCGGCCTTGCCGATGGACATGTTGAAAAACATCCGCGTGAGCCATCAGGCCCGCGATGAAGATGGTGAACGGGTGACCGAGTTTTACCGCGAAAACGGGATTGCGGCCGATGTGCAGCCGTTCTTTGACGATGTGCCGCGGCGCATGTCGGAAGCGCAGCTGGTGATCACGCGGGCTGGTGCGTCGACGGTGGCGGATATGTCGGTGATCGGGCGGCCCTCGGTTCTGGTGCCCTTGGCCGCAGCGATCCGTGACGAGCAAACCGCCAACGGACGCGGGTTGGTTGATGCGGGCGCGGCTGTGATGCTGACCGAGCAAGAGGCGACCCCCGAAACACTGACCGAACAGATAGAAACCATTCTCAGCATGCCGCAAATCGCTTTGCAGATGGCAAACGCAGCCTTGTCGGTAGGCAAGCCGGAAGCCGCAGAGGCGCTGGCCGCCTTGGTTGAGACCCTCGCAGATCAAGGAAGAAAAACATGAACGCAGCTGCCGCAACCAAATTGCCTACCGATGTGGGACCGATCCATTTTGTGGGCATTGGCGGCATCGGAATGTCGGGCATCGCCGAGGTTTTGTTGAACCATGGCTATCGCGTGCAAGGCTCTGATTTGAAGGCATCCAAGATCACCGACCGGTTGAAAGGTCTGGGGGCGACGATTTTCGAGGGGCAGAAGGCGGAGAACATCGAGGGCGCGGAGGTTATTGTGATCTCATCCGCGATCAAACCGGGCAATGCGGAACTGGACGCTGCGCGTCTGGCCGGTCTGCCGATTGTGCGCCGTGCGGAAATGCTGGCCGAGTTGATGCGACTGAAATCCAACATTGCGATTGCGGGGACGCACGGCAAAACCACAACGACCACAATGGTGGCGGAGTTGCTGGTGGCGGGTGGCATTGACCCGACTGTTGTGAATGGCGGGATCATTCATGCCTATGGGTCGAACGCCCGTATGGGGCAGGGCGAATGGATGGTGGTTGAGGCGGACGAGAGCGACGGCACTTTCAACCGGTTGCCCGCGACAATTGCGATTGTAACGAACATCGACCCCGAACACATGGAACATTGGGGTGATTTCGACACGCTGCGTCAGGGGTTTCTTGATTTCGTGTCCAACATTCCGTTTTACGGGCTGGCCATCTGCTGCACCGATCATGACGAGGTGCAAAAACTGGTGGGCAAGATCACGGATCGCCGGGTCCTGACCTATGGGTTCAACGCGCAGGCTGATGTGCGGGCGAAAAATCTGCACTACAAGGCCGGCGTGGCCCATTTCGATATTCACTTGCAGGCCGAGGATATGGTGATCGAAGGCTGTGCCTTGCCGATGCCGGGGGATCACAACGTGTCGAACGCTTTGGCGGCAGTGGCAGTTTCGCGCCATCTGGGCATGAAGCTGGAAGAAATCCGCGAAGCCTTGGCTGCCTTTGGCGGCGTTAACCGGCGCTTTACGAAAGTAGGCGAAGTTGACGGGGTGACGATCATTGATGATTACGGCCACCATCCGGTGGAAATCGCCGCCGTGTTGAAAGCCGCGCGTCAGGCGACAGAGGGGCGCGTTATTGCTGTGCATCAGCCGCACCGTTACTCGCGATTGAACCACCATTTCGATGAATTCTGTGCCTGTTTCAATGATGCGGATGTAGTGGGCATTGCCGAGGTATTTTCGGCTGGGGAAGACCCGATTGAAGGTGCGTCGCGCGATGATCTGGTGGCGGGTTTGATCCGCCACGGGCACCGCCATGCGCGCAGTGTACAGGATCAGGACGATCTGGCGCGACTGGTGAAAGAACAGGCGGGACCGGGGGATATGGTGGTCTGTCTGGGGGCTGGTACCATCAGCGCCTGGGCCAACGAACTGCCTGAAAAGCTTGCGGCCCTGAAAGGGGCGGTGGCGTGACGGCGCGCCGGAAAGAGGTCGCCCCATGACATTGATGTTAATCTGTATCCTATGGGTGTTTGCGTCCGCAGGGGTCGCGATGCTGCCGATGCGCCAGCAATATATTCCCGGCATTGCCTTGCTGATTGCGGCGCCGGTGTTGATCTTTTTCATCGGCCAGCAGGTCGGCTGGTTTATGGCGCTGCTCGCGATTGCGGCCTTTGTGTCGATGTTCCGCAATCCGTTGAAATTTATCGTCGCGAAACTGCGCGGCCAGAACCCGCAGGTGCCGCAATGACCCTGTCGCTGACCCTTGCCTGTTTCTGGGCGCTGCTGGCGAATGTGCTGGCGATGACCCCCAGCCGCGACAACCACTGGCGCAACGCCTATGTCCTGATTGCCGCCGGCATTCCCCTGCTTGGGTTTATCACCGTGCAACACGGGCCGTGGGTTGGTTTGCTGGTGCTGGCCGCGGGTTGTTCGATCCTGCGCTGGCCGGTGATCTATTTCGGCCGCTGGCTGCGCAGCAAGGCGGGCGGTTACAAAGGGCCGGCGGAATGAACGGCATGCTCGGGACGTTGATCGGGCTGCTTGCGCTCTGGATGGCGGCCTGTTGTTTTTGCGGTTTTAAACGGCGGTTTGTAGCCTTTCTGGCAGTGCTGCTGATCGGGCTGGGGGCCAACCTATGCTGGATGGTGTTCGGACTGGACGCGCATGTTTTCGAGGTGAATGTGCTGATTGCGCAAACCTCGGCAGTGATCTACGCGGTTTGTGCCTTTGCGATCGGCTTGTTCCTAAGCCGTATCCGTCGCAAATGGATGGAAAGCCGCGTTGAGGGATCCTGAAACATGACTGAAGCCAAACTGCCGACACCGCGCGGGAAACTGACGCCGCAGCGCAATCTGAACGATTTGACGTGGTTACGTGTGGGCGGTCCGGCGGATTATCTGCTGCAACCGGCGGATCTGGAGGACTTGCGCGACTTCTTGCGCGATTTGCCCGAAAATGTGGCAATTTTCCCCATGGGGGTGGGCAGCAACCTGATTGTGCGCGACGGCGGATTGCGCGCTGTGGTGGTGCGGTTGGGGCGCGGATTTAACGGGATCGAAATTGACGCAGAACATGTGATCGCAGGGGCGGCGGCGCTCGATGCGCATGTGGCACGCCGCGCAGCGGATGCGGGGCTGGATCTGACGTTTTTGCGCACCATTCCGGGCAGTATTGGCGGCGCGGTGCGGATGAACGCGGGCTGTTACGGCAGCTATACAGCGGATCATCTGGTCTCTGTGCAGGCGGTGTTGCGCGATGGCACAGTGGTGACGCTGACGCCTGAGGATTTGAATTTACGCTATCGTCAGAGTGACTTGGCCGAGGGGGCGGTGATCGTGTCCGCGACCTTTGCTCCACCCAGGGGCGATCCCGCGGCGTTGCATGCGCGCATGGAAGAACAGCTGCGCAAGCGCGACGAAACCCAACCGACCAAAGACCGCAGTGCCGGCAGCACCTTTCGCAATCCGGCGGGGTTTTCCTCGACCGGTAAAGCGGATGATGTGCATGATCTCAAGGCGTGGAAAGTCATTGATGATGCGGGCATGCGCGGGGCAATCCTGGGCGGTGCGCAGATGTCGCCAAAACACTCCAATTTTCTGATAAACACGGGCGGAGCCACTGCCGCAGACCTTGAAAACCTCGGCGAGGAGGTGCGAAAAAAGGTTTACGATACCAGCGGGATAAGTCTAGTATGGGAAATTATGCGAATTGGTGAAGTTAAGGGCCCTTCAGAGGTCGATCCAGACGCATAAGATCAAGCCGGAAACCGGCAAATACAAAGAATAAGGGCCGCAAAAGGTCCGTGTAAAAGGCAGCTAAAGTGGGTCAGTCGAGCAGACAAACCCCGACAGTGGCGGTAGTGATGGGTGGCCCCTCGGCAGAGCGCGAGGTGTCGTTGAGTTCAGGCAAAGCCTGTGCAGCCGCATTGCGGGAACATGGCGGGTATACCGTGATCGAGGTCGATGCCGGCCGCGATCTGAGTGCCGTTTTAACAGAGATAAAGCCGGACGCGGTCCTGAACTGTCTGCATGGACGTTGGGGCGAGGATGGTTCGGTGCAGGGTCTGCTTGAATGGCTGGGCATTCCCTATACGCATTCAGGCATTTTGGCGTCCGCACTGGCGATGGACAAACAGCGCAGCAAGGATGTGTTCCGCGCCCATGGGTTGCCCGTGGTCGAAAGCGTCCTTGCGGCAGCAGCAGATGTGCGGGCAGGGCATGTGATGGCACCGCCCTATGTGGTGAAACCCAACAACGAAGGATCCTCTGTAGGGGTCTATCTGGTGCAGGAGGCGGCCAACGGCCCGCCGCAGCTGGACGCGGACATGCCCGACGAAGTGATGGTGGAAGCCTTTGCACCCGGCCGCGAGATGACAACCACCGTGATGGGCGACCGCGCGTTGACGGTGACGGATATCATCACCACCGGCTGGTATGATTATGACGCAAAATACAAGGAAGGCGGGTCAAGCCACGTTGTGCCGGCCGACATTCCGCAAGAGATTTTCGATCTGTGTATGGAATACGCGCTGAAAGCCCACCATGCTTTGGGCTGTCGCGGCATCAGCCGCACGGATTTTCGCTGGGATGAAAGCCGCGGTGCTGCGGGCCTGATCCTGCTTGAGACAAACACCCAACCCGGCATGACGGCCACTTCATTGACACCCGAGCAGGGGCAGGCGGTTGGAATCTCTTTCCCCGATCTCTGTGCATGGATGGTGGAGGACGCGTCATGTGGCCGCTGAACACCGTTAAGAAAACCCAACGCGCCGATCCCGCCCCCTCACGGTGGGCGTGGCGGATGCAGCGCTTGATGTTGACGCCGGGTTTCCGGCTGGCGTTGCGCGCCGGTGTGCCGTTTTGCCTGACCTTGATGGCGGGGACGATCTATCTGGCGGATGAGGGGCGACGCGGGGCGATTGCCCAAGCCGTTGCGGATGCCCGCGCAAGTATCGAAGAGCGCCCCGAATTCATGGTCAAGCTGATGGCGATTGACGGGGCCGAAGGCGCTTTGGCCGCAGAAATCCGCGCCAGCATGCCGCTGGAATTTCCGCAAAGTTCGTTTGATCTGGACTTGCCTGTCTTGCGCAGCCGGATCACCGAATTGCCGGGCGTGCGCACGGCCAATGTGCGTATCAAGCCGGGCGGCATTTTGCACATCGACGTGACGCCTCGCGTGCCTGTTGCTGTTTGGCGCAATGACGACGGTTTGGCATTGGTCGATGAAGCGGGCGCGCATGTCAGCACGGTGAACGCCCGCGCGGATCATCCCTCCCTGCCGTTGATTGCCGGTGAGGGGGCACAGATGCATGTGCCACAAGCCTTGACGCTGCTGCGTGCGGCATCGGCGCTGGGGGAACGGGTGCGCGGCGTGGTGCGCATGGGCGAGCGGCGCTGGGATGTGGTCTTGGACCGCGACCAGCGGATTATGCTGCCCGAAGTCAATCCACTGCCCGCGCTTGAGCGGGTGATTGCGCTGGAGCGCGCCCAAGAGGTGCTGACGCGTGATGTGGCGATGGTAGATATGCGGCAGAGGCAGCGTCCGACGATAAGGATGAACCCGGATGCAAACGAGGCCTGGTGGCAGGCCAAAACAAAATAGCGGTTCGTGAAAGAACCGGGGCAGTGAAGGCAGTGTGATGATGAACGATCTATACGAAAGCCAGCGATCCATGCGCCACATGCGCAAGATTGCCATGCAGCGTGGTGTTGTGGCTATTCTGGACGTGGGCAGTTCCAAGATTGCCTGCCTGGTGTTGCGCTTTGACGGTGGCGATACGCTGAGCGACGAAGGCACCATCGGGTCTTTGGCGGGCCAATCCGGGTTTCGGGTGATCGGGGCGGCGACGACACGTTCGCGCGGCGTCAAGTTCGGCGAGATCGAGGCGATGAATGAAACCGAACGCGCGATCCGTACCGCCTTGCAGGCGGCGCAAAAGATGGCAGGCATCCGTGTGGATCATGTGATTGCCTGTTTCTCGGGGGCAGAGCCGCGCAGCTACGGGTTGGACGCGCAGATTGATCTGGACGGCGAAACCGTTACCGAAGACGATGTTGCCCGCGTTCTGGCCGAATGTGATGTGCCTGAATACGGCGAGGGGCGCGAGGTGCTGCACGCCCAACCGGTAAACTTTGCGCTGGATCACCGGTCGGGGTTGAGCGATCCGCGCGGTCAGCTGGGGCAGATGCTGTCGGTGGATATGCATATGCTGACGGTCGACGCCGCGGCGGTCCAGCATCTGGCGCATTGCATCAAACGCTGTGATCTGGAGCTGGCGGGCATCGCGTCGTCTTCCTATGCCTCCGGCATTTCGTCGCTGGTCGAGGACGAGCAAGAGTTGGGTGCCGCCTGTATCGATATGGGTGGCGGGTCGACCGGGGTGTCGATCTTTATCAAGAAGCATATGATTTACGCCGATACGGTCCGCATGGGCGGGGATCACGTGACACAGGACATTTCGCTGGGCTTGCAAGTGCCGACAGCGAATGCCGAACGGATCAAGACGTTCTATGGCGGGGTGCATGCCACCGGCATGGACGACCGTGAAATGATCGAGATCGGTGGAGATACAGGCGATTATGAGCACGACCGCCGCACGGCGTCGCGCGCCGAGCTGATCGGCATTATGCGCCCCCGCGTCGAGGAGATCCTCGAAGAGGTGCGCGTGCGTCTGGATGCCGCGGGTTTCGACCATTTGCCCAGCCAGCAAATCGTGCTGACCGGCGGTGGCAGCCAGATCCCCGGACTTGACGGGTTGGCGAGCAAGATTTTGGGCCAGCAGGTGCGTCTGGGCCGTCCGCTGCGCGTTCATGGGTTGCCGCAGGCCGCAACGGGGCCAAGCTTTGCCTCGGCAGTCGGGTTGTCGCTGTTTGCCGCACATCCGCAGGATGAATGGTGGGACTTTGACATTCCGGCGGACAAATACCCGTCACGCTCGCTGAAGCGCGCCGTGAAGTGGTTCAAGGACAACTGGTAATCGGTCAGAGCCCGGCAGTGCCCGCCCCCCGTGAAACACGGGGGCGGGCTTGGGGCGTAGCGCTTAGATGCGCATGCGCGGCACGTCGTTTGGATCAAGACGCAATTCGATCAGGAAAGGCCCCTTGCGGGTCTTTAATGCGGCGAGCGCGGTTTCAAGTTCGGCTTCGGAGTGCACTTCGACCCCGTCACCACCCAGTGATTTCGCGATGCCCGCGAAGGACGGCCAGTTGAATTCGGTCAGGCCGGGGTCCATTTTGCGATCAATGAACTGGATATGTTCCGCGCCATAGGCGGAATCATTGGCAACGATCACGATCAGATCCAGGCCAAGGCGCACAGCCGTGTTGAATTCGTTGATCCCGCCCATCATGAAACCGCCATCGCCGGTGAACAGCACCACAGGACGGTCAGGTGCGGCCAGACCGGCACCAACGGCTTCTTGCAGGCCCAGCCCGATGGCCCCGAAATTCACCGTACTGACAAAGCTTGTCGGGTCAGGGGCAGAGATGCGGCACCAGACTTCGGTCATGAAACGCCCGCCATCGGTGACCAGCACGCGATCTAGGGGCAGGGCGGTTTCCAGCCGTTCGAGGGCGTGCACAAAGTTGATGAACCCGTCACCGGATTTCGGGGCCGCCGCCGGATGGGTGGTCAATGTTGCGATGTCCAGTTCGCGGGTGAACCCGCTTGCGGGCACTTCGGCTTCGTCCAGCCAATAAAGGATCGTTTCCGCTGTCAGCCCTGCATCCGCCACAAGCGCTGCGTCAGGATGCAGCCCGCCGCCGATGGCTTCGGGTTCAACGTCGATCTGGATGATGCGTTTGTCCTTCATCAACTTGCCGCGGTCGGTGGTGAAATCATGCAAGGCTGTGCCAAAACAGATGATGCAATCGGCACGCGCGATCAGATCATAGGCGGCGGGCGTGGAAAGCGTGCCGAAAATGTCGATGTTATAGGGGTGGCCGGTGAACAGCCCCTTGGCCTTGAGCGTGGTGGCCAGCGGCGCTTCGAGGCGGTCGGCCAGCTTGATCAGCTGTTCGCGCGCGCCGACGGCACCCGCACCGGCAAGGATCAGCGGCTGGCGGGCCGCGGCGATCATGCCGATGGCATTGTCCAGGATATCACCCTGCGCGACGCCCCCCGGCGCGGTGAAGACATCCAGCACCTGCATGTCATGCGCCACTTCCTGCAACATGAATTCGACGGGCATGTTCAGGACAACGGGGCGGCGTTCCACCTGTGCGCGGTAAAAGGCGCGGGCGACGTCCTTGCCCACGGTCGCAGGGCTGCGCAACTGTTCGAACCCTGCGCCCGTCGCCTTGGCCAGTTCACGCTGGTCGATGCTTTGCAAGTGGCGCGGGTTGTCGACGGGGGTGTCCCCCGCAAGGATCACAAGCGGGATATGGGCGCGGGCCGCTTCGGTCAGAGCGGTCATGCAATTGGTCAGGGCTGGGCCATGGGTCACGGTTGCCACGCCGACGCGGCCAGAGACATGGGCAAAAGCCAGCGCCATCAGAACCGAGCTGCCCTCATGGGCGGCGGGTACGAAACGCCCCCCGCAGTCGCGCACAAAGCTGTCGACCATAAACAAGTTCGCATCCCCCATCAGCCCGAACATGGTTTCGACTCCGTGTTCACGGGTGGCGCGGGCGAGAGATTGGTAAACGTAAAGGGTCTGGCTCATGGGGATCACTCTTTTGACTGTTTCATACGGAATACCAGAGTGGCCATGCGCGATTTTCGCAATTAAGCCGTCATCGGATGAAATCATGCGAAGAGGGCGCGGTATTCTGAGGGTTAATGCGGGAAATATGCATCTTGTGCGCCTTGGGCGCAGGCAGCCGTGTTGCGGCAGTGGGGATCGGGCGTAACACACATAGAATGCCACAGCTGTAGGCGCGTGATTTTTTCGACCAATTGCGCGTGACAAGCTTTCTGCGAGCCTGTATCAACAACGCAATCGCCAAGGCCAAGATAAGGCCGCAAAACACAGGCGAGCGCGGGTCGAGCAGGACCACGTACATTATAGTTGAGTCGTTTTCGCGCCCTTGGTCCGGCGTGGGTTTCCGGCTGGCTAGTGGTTGGTTGGCGCTTGACCGCAAGATTTGCCCAAATCGGCGAAATCTTGCGTGAAAATATGTATTTTATGGCTGTATTTTGTGTTGAAATCGCGGTTTTTGCGTGACCTTGGCGATGACTAAGGCTAATGTTGTATGAATCTATGCAGAAAAGGGCCCGTGGGACGTGGGCTAAATCAACAGGCGGACAGCACATGACACTCAACCTTTCGATGCCCGGTCAAGAAGACCTCAAACCTCGTATCACCGTTTTCGGTGTCGGGGGTGCCGGTGGTAACGCGGTCAACAACATGATCGAAAAAGAGTTGGACGGTGTTGATTTCGTTGTGGCCAACACCGATGCACAGGCATTGCAGCAAGCCAAGTCGGAAAACCGCGTTCAGCTGGGTATTAAAGTGACCGAAGGTCTGGGCGCGGGCGCACGGGCAAGTGTCGGTGCCGCAGCCGCCGAAGAGTCCATTGAACAGATCGTGGACCATCTGGCGGGCGCGCACATGTGCTTTATTACTGCCGGTATGGGCGGTGGTACAGGGACCGGTGCTGCGCCAATCATCGCGCAGGCCGCCCGCGAATTGGGTGTTCTGACCGTTGGTGTTGTCACCAAGCCGTTTCAGTTTGAAGGTGCCAAGCGCATGCGTCAGGCCGAGGACGGTGTTGAGGCACTGCAAAAGGTTGTCGACACGCTGATCATCATTCCAAACCAGAACCTGTTCCGTCTGGCCAATGAAAAAACCACATTCACCGAAGCTTTCAGCCTTGCAGATGACGTTCTGTACCAAGGTGTGAAAGGTGTGACAGACCTGATGGTCCGTCCGGGCCTGATCAACCTCGACTTTGCTGATGTTCGCGCCGTGATGGACGAAATGGGCAAGGCGATGATGGGGACTGGCGAAGCCGAGGGCGAAGATCGCGCCATTCAGGCCGCCGAGAAGGCCATCGCGAACCCGCTGCTGGACGAAATCAGCCTGCGCGGCGCGAAGGGCGTATTGATCAACATCACCGGTGGTGCGGATCTGACCCTGTTCGAACTCGACGAAGCAGCCAACCGTATTCGCGAAGAAGTCGATCCAGAGGCGAACATCATTGTTGGTTCGACTATGGACGACAAACTGGGCGGCTTGATGCGGGTTTCCGTTGTGGCCACAGGTATTGATGCCACGGATGTGAACACCGAAATGCCGGTACCGCGTCGCTCCATGAGCCAGCCGTTGCGCCAGCAGACCGTTGCGGAAGAAGCCATCGAAGCGGCACCTGCCGCTGTTGTGGCCACCGCAGCCGTAAGCGAGCAGGTTGAAGAGCAGACCCCGCTGTTTGAAGATATGGACGTGCAGCGCACTGCCGCTCAAGAGCAGGCCGATGACCTTTTTGAAGAAGAAGCCGGCGCTGACGATCTGCCGCCACCTGCGTATCAGCCACAGGTTGCCGCCTTTGAGCCACGCAACGAGGAAGAGCTGGAAGCGCAGCCCGAAGCCTATGTTGCACCGCGCGCACCGGCACCGGGTACACCGTCGCCCGAAGCGCTGGCGCGTTTGCGTGCCGCCGCACAAAAGGCCAACCCCGAGCAACAGCAGCAGCGTCCAGCGGCAGCTGCACCAGCAGGCGGTCAGGCCGGCGGCGAAAAACCACGCTTCGGCATCAACTCCTTGATCAACCGGATGACCGGTCATGCAGAAGGCGAGGCGGCACCGCGTCCAACCCGCCAGCAGCCGCCCGTACAGCAGCAGCAGCCCCGTGTTGCCGCCGCGCCGCAGCCCGTTCAGGAGCAGGATGCGGATCAGGAACGGATCGAAATTCCTGCATTCCTGCGCCGTCAGGCGAATTAATCGCCCTTTATATGTGAGATTTGGGTCGCCTTCGGGCGGCCCTTTTTCGTTTTAGACTAGTAGGTTAGGGCGCAACAGGCGCTATTGCGCCCATTTGTTTCACCCATGTTTCAGTCCGTTACAAAGATTGAGTTGAGCATTTAGCCCCTGCGGCCTATCTGCATTAACAAGTTAAAAACCGATCTATGACCCGAGAGCGAGACCGCGTGCAAACAACCATCAAATCAGCGATCAGTTTTACTGGTAAGGGCCTGCATTCCGGTGCGCCCGCGACCGTGACGATCCGTCCTGCGGGTGTGCATCACGGTATCTGGTTTTCGCGTACCGATGTTTCTGTCGGCGACCGTCTGATTCCTGCGCGTTGGGATGCGGTGAACCGGTCGCCGTTGTGCACCAAACTTGAGAATGCGACAGGTCTGTCGATTTCCACAGTCGAACATTTGATGGCGGCGCTTGCCGGTTGCGGCATCCATAACGCCCTGATCGAAATCGACGGCCCTGAAGTGCCGATCCTTGACGGATCTGCGATCCCCTTTGTGCGCGGTTTTATGCAGCGCGGCATTCGCGTCTTGTCGGCCCCCGTCATGGCGTTTGAGGTTTTGCAGACCGTCAGCGTAACCGAGGGCGATGCGACTGCAACGCTTTCCCCTTCGGACACATTGCGCATTGATTTCGAAATTGATTTTGCGGACGCCGCGATCGGCAAGCAGCAGAAGTCACTGGTGATGAACAACGGTTCTTTCGCCCGCGAGCTCTGTGACAGCCGCACCTTCTGTCGTCAGGCCGATGTGGTGGCAATGCAGGCCAATGGTTTGGCGCTTGGCGGCAACTCCGGTGAAAATGCGGTAGTGTTTGATGGCGATCAGGTGGTCAGCCCGGGCGGCTTGCGCCATGCGGACGAACCTGTGCGGCACAAGATGCTTGATGCGTTGGGTGATCTGGCTTTGGCCGGTGCGCCGCTTTTGGGGCATTACACTGGCGTGCGGGCGGGGCATTCGCTGACCAACACCCTGTTGCGCAAGCTGTTTGCCACCCCCGGCGCGGTGCGCATGGTGGAATGTGACGCGGCCATGGCGCAGCGCTTGCCGGGTTATGGTCTGGTCTGGGATGAAATCCCGCAGGTTGCCTGAACCCGCTGATGCGGTGTTGCGGCTCTTGAAACTCCTTATTTGCACATGTATTTCTGATCCATTGGCGCAGCTGCGCGCAAGGATCCGTGCGAATTGTGAATGTCGGCCCCAGTTGGGGTGCAATCGGCATTTTGCATTGCAGATTAATGTGCTAGCAAGTGGTCAATAACGGTTGAAAAGACCATGGGTGTGAAGATGCAAGAGGTTCAGGCATGAGCAGGACGGGATCCACCACAAAGGTGATCGGTGCAATGCTTATTGCGGCCAGTCTCACAGCATGTGGCGGCAGCCGGAATGCCGGTCTGGTGGGCGGTAGTTTCCTTAATCCACAGGAAATCCCGCTTGAGACCTATTCAGCCGAACAGATTTTCGAACGCGGTGAATATGAACTGAACCGCAATCAGGCGGGCGAGGCGGCGTTCTATTTCTCCGAGATTGAACGGCTCTACCCCTATTCCGACTGGGCGCGGCGGGCGTTGATTATGCAGGCGTTTTCCTATCATCGCGATCAGGACTATCCTAACAGCCGGTCCGCAGCGCAGCGGTTCATTGATTTCTACCCCGCTGATGATGACGCGGCCTATGCGCAGTATTTGCTGGCGCTCAGCTATTATGATCAGATTGACGAAGTGGGTCGCGATCAGGGGCTGACGTTCCAAGCGCTGCAATCCCTGCGCACCGTGATTGAGGAATATCCCGACAGCGAATATGCCAAATCCGCGATCCTGAAGTTCGATCTGGCCTTTGACCATCTGGCCGGTAAAGAGATGGAAATCGGGCGCTATTACCTGAAGCGGGATCATTACACGGCGGCGATCAACCGTTTCCGTGTTGTGGTGGAGGATTTCCAGACCACCACCCACACCGCAGAGGCATTGCACCGCTTGGTCGAATCCTATCTGTCGCTGGGGCTGACCGAAGAGGCGCAGACCGCAGGGGCCGTTCTGGGACATAACTTCCAGTCGTCCGAATGGTATGAGGACAGCTATAAATTGCTGACGGGCCGTGGCCTTGAGCCGGCGTTCTTTAAGGACAATTGGCTGGCTGCTCTTTACCGCCAGACGATTAAAGGCGAGTGGTTGTAGGAACGGTGGGTTTTACCCACCCTACGGGATAAGCACATGCTGCGCGGACTTGATATTTCCGACATGCTGATCATCGACCGGTTGGAGCTGAGCTTTCAACCGGGGTTGAACGTATTGACCGGTGAAACCGGCGCGGGCAAGTCTATCTTGCTGGATTCACTGGGTTTTGTTCTGGGCTGGCGCGGGCGCGCCGATCTGGTGCGTCAGGGTGCTGCGCAGGGTGAAGTGACCGCGTGGTTTGATTTGCCCGCAGGCCATCCGGCGCATGCGGTATTGCAAGAGGCCGGTTTGCCTGATGGCGAGGAGTTGATCCTACGCCGGATCAACACGGCGGAAGGGCGCAAGACCGCGTGGGTTAATGACCGGCGGTGTTCGGGCGAGGTGCTGCGGGCGTTGTCGGAAACGCTGGTGGAATTGCACGGGCAGCACGATGATCGCGGATTGCTGAACCCGCGCGGACATCGTGCCATTCTTGATGAATTTGCCGGCACGGGCACTGTGCGTGACAAGGTGCGCAAAGCCTGGGGGGCCCTGGGCGCGGCCCGCAAAGCGGCGGCTGAGGCCGCGGCGGAGCGCGAGGCGATCAAGGCCGAGGAAGAATTCCTGCGTCACGCAGTGGCCGAACTCGACAAACTGAACCCGCAAGAGGGTGAAGAAGCGGCGTTGGACGTGGCGCGGCGCAAGATGCAGGGCGCGGAAAAGATCCGTGCGGATGTGGTCAACGCCTATGAAATGATGGGCCAAGGCGGGGCAGAACGCCATCTGGGCGACGCGATGCGCTGGCTGGACGGGGCCGCAACGCGCGCCGAAGGGGCGCTTGAGGCACCGATGGCGGCGTTGGGCCGCGCGATGGTCGAGCTGG
Organism: Sulfitobacter geojensis; assembly: GCF_000622325.1. NCBI lineage: Bacteria > Pseudomonadati > Pseudomonadota > Alphaproteobacteria > Rhodobacterales > Roseobacteraceae > Sulfitobacter > Sulfitobacter geojensis. The sequence continues at coordinate 2,704,897 of NZ_JASE01000005.1, read as the reverse complement.
ACGAGGCGATGTCGGGCGTTGCGGATGCTATGGACCAGATGTCGTTCAACCCGCTGGAACTGGAAGAGACCGAAGAACGCCTGTTCGCGATCCGCGCGATGGCACGCAAACACGACATTGCGCCGGACGAACTCGCGGGTTTTGCCGGCACCTTGCGCGGCAAGCTTGAGGCGCTTGATGCGGGCGAGGCCGCGAAGGCAGGGTTCGACAAGGCGGTCAGTGACGCAGAAGCGGCATATGATAAGGCTGCCAGCGCCCTGACCGCGGCGCGGCGCAAGGCGGCAGGCAAGCTTGACAAGGCGGTTTCGGCTGAACTGGCCCCGCTCAAGATGGAGCGCGCAGTTTTCGAAACACAAATCACGGATGAACCCGAAGGGCCGGAAGGGCGCGATGCGGTGGGGTTCACTGTGGCCACGAATCCCGGTGCACCGGCGGGACCGCTGGGCAAGATCGCCTCGGGGGGGGAACTCAGCCGGTTCTTGTTGGCGCTTAAGGTGTGTCTGACGCAGGGCCAAAGCGGTCTGACGATGATTTTCGACGAAATTGACCGTGGCGTGGGCGGGGCGACTGCCGATGCTGTTGGGCGGCGCTTGTCTGCGCTGGCGGGCGAAGGACAGGTTCTGGTGGTCACCCACAGCCCGCAGGTGGCGGCCCTTGGCGCGCATCACTGGCGGGTGGAAAAAGCGGTTGCCAAAGGGGTGACCACGTCGAATGTGGTGCCGCTGTCGCCGCCCGAACGGGTGGACGAGGTCGCCCGGATGCTGGCCGGTGACACGATCACCGATGCCGCCCGCGCGGCAGCAGAGGCGTTGCTGGCAGGCTGATGGCGCAGGGGGCACGCATAAGATGAGCGAGCCCGGCTTTATCGCGCAGCAGTTCGGCATGGCAGCAACGTCGTGCAAGCTGGGCTGGCAGGTGATCCGCCATCGGGGCCCGGGCAAAATCACCTTCTGGTTCATCGCTTTGTTGATCGGGATTGCCGCAGGCTTTGCCGCCTTGTTGTTTCGCAAGGGCATCAATCTGTTGCAATCGACATGGTACGGGACCGAGGACGTCAAGAACCTGCACACCTTCATCAGCGGGCTGGAGTGGTATTGGGTGGTGCTGATCCCCACCATTGGCGGTTTGGTTGTCGGATTGATCCTGCACCATTTCACCCATGATGCGCGGGCGCGGTCGGTCGGGGATGTGATCCTTGGCGCGGCAATGCATGACGGGCGGGTCGAAACCAAGGCGGGGGTCGCGTCGGCCTTTGCGTCCTTGATCACGCTGTCGACGGGCGGATCGTCGGGGCGCGAAGGACCGGTGGTGCATATCGTCGGCGTCATTTCCACATGGGTCAGCGAGAAGATCAACGCGGATGGCATCACGGGGCGCGATTTGTTGGGCTGTGCTGTGGCGGCGGGGGTTTCGGCCTCTTTCAACGCGCCGATCGCGGGGGCCTTGTTCGCGCTTGAGGTAGTGTTGCGCCATTTCGCCGTGCATGCCTTTGCGCCGATTGTCATCGCGTCAGTTGCGGGGACGGTGATCAACCGGATCGAATTTGGCGGGGTGACGGAATTTGTCCTGCCGACTTATGGCGATTTGCAGTTCTATGTTGAATTGCCTGCCTTTTTGTTGCTGGGCCTGACCTGCGGTTTGGTCGCGGTGGCGTTGATGCGCAGCATCTTCTGGGCCGAGGATCTGGGTAATGTCTTGCAGGCCCGCACTGGATGGCCGCGCTGGTTGCGTCCGGCGGTGGCGGGCGCATTGCTGGGGGTGATCGCCCTGTGGTTCCCGCATATCATCGGGGTCGGATATGAAACCATGTCGCTGGCCTTGATGGGCGAGCTGACGTTTAACGAGGTCATTGTTTTTGCGGTGCTCAAGGTCACAGCCGTTGCGATCACGCTTGGCGGGCGCATGGGGGGCGGGGTGTTTTCACCGTCCTTGATGATCGGTGCACTGACAGGGCTTGGCTTTGGTCTGGTGGCAACGGGAGTGTTTCCCGATGTGTCCGGATCTTCGTCCCTTTATGCGCTGGCAGGCATGGGTGCGGTTGCGGCGGCGGTATTGGGGGCCCCGATATCGACCACCCTGATTGTCTTCGAAATGACAGGGGATTGGCAGACCGGTCTGGCGGTGATGGTCGCGGTCAGCATGTCGACAGCATTGGCCAGCCGCATTGTCGATCGCAGTTTCTTCCTCACCCAGATGGAGCGGCGCGGCATTCATCTGGCGGCGGGTCCGCAGGCCTATTTGCTGGCGATGTTTATGGTTGCGCGGATCATGCGCCGGCCCGACGATCCGAATGCCGCCGATGAAGCGGCCTGTTGGGAATTGATCAACGCGGGCACCTATATCGACGGGGCAGCCACGCTTGAGGCGGCCATGCCGATGTTTGAAACCAGCGGCGCACGGTTTTTGCCGGTGGTGACCTTGTCTGTGGGGGCCCCGCCCGAACTGTTGGGGGCTTTGTTCCATGTGGATGCGTTGAAGGCCTATAACCGCGCTTTGGCAGCGACTGCGGCCGAAGAACATTCTTAATTTTTAGTTAAGTATTTCAGATCATTATAGATTAAGTCGTCGCGTTCCTGAGCGGGGTCCACATCTATATGTGTGGTCACGTTCAGGTGCGCAGCGGCGTCACGGTATCCTGTTCGCAGGGTGCTGTATTGATCCAAATCCAATTTCAGGAGCCCAGCTGCCATGCTCGCTTATGTTTTACTGCCTATGATCGGTATCGGACTTCTCGCGTCCCTTGCATCCCTTGCGGATGTCGGGATCGACGATGACGCCAATATTGCAAACCCGCCGACACCTGATCCTGACGGGGTCGACGGGACGGCGGCAAACGACGCCCTGACCGGAACGGGTGGTACTGACCTGCTGAGCGGGTTGGACGGCGACGATGAATTGCGCGGGTATGGCGGTGATGACACGCTGATCGGTGGCGGCGGCGATGATCTGGCCGTTGGCGGGGACGGGGACGACCAGCTTTTCGGGCGGACCGGCGATGACACCCTTTGGGGGCGCGATGGGGACGACCGGTTGAACGGCAGCTTTGGCGATGATGTGTTGCGCGGGGACAATGGCGATGACGTATTGCGCGGCGGCAATGGGGATGATGCGCTGCTGGGCGGGCCCGGTGATGATGCGTTGATCGGCAATCTGGGCAATGATCTGATCGAGACCGGCAACGGCGCGGACACGGTCTTTGGCGGTAATGGCAACGACCTGATCACAGGGTACCGTTTGCCGGTGGATGACGGGTTTCTGGCGGGAGAGGACGATCTGTTGCCGGATGAATTGAACGGGGGCAGCGGCGACGACACGATTACCGGCAATGACGGGGATACAGTATCGGGCGGATTGGGCGCGGATTTGATCCGCACCATCGGTTATGATCAGGAAGAGGGCGGTGGCGTTATTGTCACCGACTTCAACCCTGCAGAGGACATGCTGTTGTTGGCGGCCAGCGCCGGGCCTGACCTGTCACTGGAGGCGGACACAGACCGGATTTCGGTTGAACAGGACGCCAACGGGGAGGACAGCAACGTCTTTTTCAACGATCAGCTTGTGGCCGTGCTGGAGGGCACCGATGCGGCAGCGCTGGCGGCGGATACCTCATGGTTGGCCAACATCACGGCAGATCCGGCATCGACGACAACCACTACGACGTCCAGCACGACGGCGGGCACTACGGGTGCTGATACGATTTTGGGCAGTGGTGCCGCTGATTCCATCACTGGCGATGCGGGGGACGACGAGATTCGCGGTTTCGGTGCCGATGACACAATCCGTGGTGGCACCGGCGACGACTTTTTGGTCGGCGGCGCGGGGGAGGATGCCCTTGGCGGCGAGATCGGCAATGACACGCTTTGGGGTATGCTTGGCGATGATGTGATGGATGGCGGCAACGGCGATGACCTTTTGCGCGGGGATCCGGGGGATGATTTCATCAATGGCGGGCGCGGCAGTGACGGGCTGTTTGCCGGTGACGGGGATGATACGCTGAACGGTGGCAATGATGCCGATATACTGGAAACCGGTGATGGCGCGGATGTCGCCAACGGCGATGACGGCAATGACCAAATTTACGGCTATGAACGCCCCGGTACCGCGACCACCACCTTGGGCGCAAATGACAGCGCTGCGGATACCCTGAACGGCGGCAACGGCAATGACATCATCGCAGCCAATGACGGCGATGTCGTCACCGGCGGCAGTGGCGCTGACAGGATTGGCGTCGTTGGTTTTGATCTGGCCGATCAGGATGCGGTTATCGTGACCGATTTCGATCCGGCTGTTGATGCACTGGAACTCGTGGGCGGGGACGGCAGCACGCCGGCATTGTTGAGCGGCAGCGATATCGTGGTGCGCGCCGCGATCAATGGCATCGATACCGAGGTGGTCTATCGCGGCGATATTGTCGCAGTTTTACAAAACAGCAGCGCTGCGGCACTTGCGGCGGATCAATCGTGGATCATCAACCCATCCCCGATAAGCTCCGTCGTTTGATCGCGAATTCGGGGAGGATTGCAACGGGCGTCGCAGATTTGCGGCGCTCAAATCTGTTCGACGGCAATCTCGTCCATGTTGTAAAAGGCAAGATACCCTTTGATACCGGCCACGGCCTCATGCGGGTTTTCATAGGACCAGACCGCGTTTTTCAACGTCCGGCTTTTGGTCACAACCGAATAATAGCTGGCGTCACCTTTGTGCGGGCAATGGCTTGTCTCGTCGCTGGCATCCAGAAAGGCCATGGCGATGTCACCGCGTGGGAAATAGATCACCGGCGGGTAGTCACCTTCGGTCAGCTCAAGCGCTTCGGTGGTTTCGCCCAAAACCGCACCGCCCGCGCGCACGGTCCACGTGCCGGACGCCCTGTTGATCTTAATGTGACTAGCCATGCAATTTCCCCCTCAAACACGCAGCGCCGCCCCTTAAAGCGGGGCAGTCGCGCTATCCAACCATAGTTTTGTAACAGGCGATACCCGTGGGCCGATCTTTTCAGCCACCTGCGCGTGATAGTCGTTGAGCCAGGACAGTGACGCTGCGTCCAACAGGCTGACATCAATCAACCGCCGGTCGATAGGCGCAAATGACAGGGTCTCCCAGTTCAGCATCGCGCGGTGATCATCGCCGCCGCTCAGAGCAGGGGCCTCGCGCACCACCAGCAGGTTTTCGATGCGAATGCCAAAGGCCCCTTCGCGGTAATACCCCGGTTCGTTGCTGAGAATCATGCCCGGTTGCAACGGCACCTGACTGACGCGGCTCAGCCGTTGCGGGCCCTCATGAACGCTAAGGTACGCGCCGACGCCATGCCCCAGACCGTGATCGAAATCCTGCCCTGCCAGCCACAGTGGCATGCGCCCGACCGCTTCGATGTGGCAACCTGCAAGCCCGACGGGCCAGCGCAGGCGGCTCATTGCGATCATACCGGCCAGCACGCGGGTAAAGGCCGCGCGGGCCTCGAGCGGTGGGGTGCCGATGGCCACGGTGCGGGTAATGTCCGTGGTGCCATCCAGATACTGTCCACCGGAATCCAACACGATCAGATGCCCGTCTTGCAGTTCGCTGTCGGTTTCTTCGGTGACGCGGTAATGCATGATTGCGCCGTTCGGGCCGGTGCCGGCGATGGTCTCGAAACTGATGTCTTGCAAGGCGTTGTCCTTGCGCCGCGCGGCCTCAAGCCGGCTGACCACCTGCGTTTCTGTAATCGTGCCGGCGGGTTGTTGATCGAGCCATGCCAGCAATTCACACAGGGCCGCCCCATCGCGCAAATGCGCCTGCGCAGATCCGTTGATTTCTGCAGCATTCTTGCAGGCCTTGGGCAGGGCGCAAGGATCGCTGCCCCAAACGGCCACATCGCCCAAGGTGTCGGCAACGATCACCGGAACCGATTGTTTGTCCAGCCGTACAGGGCCGCCTAGTGTTTGCAAAAGGTCCAGAAACTGTTCGGGCGCATGACAGCGGACGTCATCGCCCAAATGGGTGCGCAGGTCGTCGAGCTTGCTGAGGGCCATGAACAGATCAACCGTGGCGTCGTCATGCAACACAGCAAACCCGTGCGCCACGGGATTGCGCGCAATATCCGCCCCCCGGATGTTCAACAACCAGTTGTGACTGTCAGGCAGGGTAATGACGGCGGCTTTCTGGTGCGCCTCGCGCAGGCTTTGCGCCAGACGTTGGCGTTTTTCGACATGAGTTTCCCCTGCAAATTCAATCGGGTGCGCCTTGGCGGGAAACATCGGCGGGGCTGGCTGATCGACCCAAATCCGGTCCACAAGATTGACGCAGGGGCGCAGGATAATGCCGGTACCCTTCAGCGTGTCCTCGGCTTGCGCGATTTGCTCGGGCGTATGCAGCCACGCATCAAACCCGACAGTCCCGCCTGCGGGCAACTGTTCCTTTAACCAGTTGCCAAGCGAGACTTCCGGCCAGGGCACCGGCGTATAATCTGCTGCAACCTGCGCCTTGACCTGCGTGCGATAACGCCCGTCGATGAATACGCCGGCAATATCGTGCAGCACGCAACAAAAACCCGCCGATCCGGTGAACCCCGTCAACCACGCCAAGCGGTCGTCATGCGCAGCAACATATTCCCCCTGATGGGCATCGGCGCGCGGCACCAGAAAGCCGTCCAGCCCCTCGACCGTGAGTTCAGCGCGTAGCGCACGCAATCGGGGCGGCCCCTGTTCCGGCCTCGCAGTGACCTCGAAACTCTGGAACATCCGCCCCTCCTTCATCTTGCTTTTAAACTCAATTCCGCGCTTTTAACCGGCGCGGCGCATGCCCATGACGCGCGCCCGTGCTCTTGGATCACTGTCAAACAGCGCCGCCAGTTGCTCGGTCATGGCACCCGCCAGTTGATCGACATCGGTGATGGTCACCGCGCGGTCGTAATAGCGCGTCACATCATGGCCGATACCAATCGCGAGCAATTCAACGGCTTTGCGTTTCTCGACCATGGCAATGACATCACGCAGGTGTTTTTCCAGATAGTTGGCGGGGTTCACAGACAGCGTGCTGTCATCCACCGGTGCGCCGTCTGAAATCACCATCAGGATTTTACGCGCCTCGTGACGCGCCATCATCCGGCGGTGAGCCCATTCCAGAGCCTCACCGTCGATGTTTTCCTTCAGCAGGCCTTCTTTCATCATCAGACCCAGATTATCGCGGGTCCGACGCCACGGGGCATCGGCAGATTTATAGATGATGTGGCGCAGGTCGTTCAAACGGCCCGGTTGTACGGGGCGGCCATCGTTCAGCCATGCCTCGCGGGCTTGGCCGCCTTTCCACGCGCGTGTGGTAAAGCCAAGGATCTCTACCTTGACGTTACACCGTTCGAGCGTGCGCGCCAGAACGTCCGCGCAGATCGCGGCGATGGAAATCGGACGACCCCGCATCGAACCGGAGTTATCAAGCAGAAGCGTCACGCAGGTGTCGCGAAATTCGGTGTCTTTTTCTTGTTTGAAAGACAAGGGCGTTGTCGGGTTTGCCACCACACGCGCCAGACGGCCCGCATCCAGCGTACCTTCCTCCAGATCAAATTCCCAAGACCGGTTTTGCTGTGCCTGAAGGCGGCGTTGCAGCTTGTTGGCAAGGCGCGACACTGCGCCTTTCAACGGCTCCAACTGCTGATCGAGATAGGCGCGCAGGCGCTCCAGTTCGACAGCATCGGCCAGATCTTCGGCACCGATGACTTCGTCATGGCTGTCGAGATAGACCAGATAATTCGGGTCCGCGTCGGACACAGGTTGCGGGGCGGGGGGCTCCATCGGGGCGTCGCCCTCGGGCATTTCGGCCTCTTCACCCATTTCCTGATCAGCCATATCATCCATCGAAACCTGCGCTTCGGAACTGTCCTGCTGTTCTTCTTGGGACTGTTCGGCGCTGCCTTCGGCCTCGTCTTCGTCCTGATCATCCTGACCGGTGCTGTCCGGATCTTGTTCTTCTTCCGCGCCTTCTTCGGCTTCGTCCTCGTTGTCTTCGTCCAGCATGTCAGGGTCATCGCCCAGCTGGTCGGCATAGCCCAGATCGCTGATCATCTTGCGGGCGAATTTGGCGAATTCTGACTGGTCTTCCAGAATGTCGTTCAGGTTTTCCAATGTGCCGCCGGCCTGCTCTTCGATGAACGGGCGCCACAGCTCCATGGCATTTTCGGCGCCCGCAGGCAGGTCGCGTCCAGTGGCCAGATGGCGCACAAGGTATCCGGCAGCCGTGGCCAACGGGACATCGCTGGCCTGTTTGACCTGATCATACCCTTTGCGCAGGGCCTCGTGTTTGATTTTGACGTCGATGTTGCCCGCTGTGCCGGGCATGTCGCGCGCGCCCATCGCCTCGCAGCGGGCGGTTTCCATCGCCTCGTACAGATCTCGCGCCATTTCGCCTTGCGGGGCGTAACGCGCGTGGGTCTGGCCGTTGTGATAGCGCCGGTTCAGGGCAAGGGCGTCGGCTGTGCCCCGAGCGAGCAGGACTTCCTCGCGGGTCATACGGCGCGACACCTGCGGCAGGCGCATGGTTTCGCCGGAAAGCCCCGAGGGATCGACCGAATAGGTGACGCTGAGTTCGGGATCGTTCGCCATAACCTTGGACGCTTCGGCCAAGGCTTTTTTGAAGGCATCTGCGGGATTGTCGGTTGGTTTGCTCATGCGGATGTCCTTCGCCAAATTCCCTTATGGTTTCGCAGGTTTTGGCGGGGGGGTCAAAGGGGGGAAGCCGCGATTAATCCAAGAATTAGGGAACCTATTCACGGATGTACGCGTTGTTTTCCCGAACGCTCCAACGGTTGACAGCATCAGGTTGCAGCTTTGAGAGGGCAGAATTGAAGGAATATACAATGACACACTTTAAAAACGCCGCCACAATCGTAACCATCTCTTTGTTGTCCGCCGTGCCTGTTGCGGGTTTTGCGACCGAAACCGGTTCACCACAGCAGTCCGTTGAAGCGGACCCGAACGAGGAAGTTTCTTCTAAAAAGGTCACCGGTGAATCGATGGAAGACACAGCCAAAGCGGACCAAGGCGAAAACGCATATGACGACGCTGAAGTCGTTGAAGACGTGGACGGCTCGCTTGAAGAAGACGACGCAAAGTCCGACAGCTAAGCCGCAAGGCCAAGCGTAAAAAAAGCCCCGTTCGCGATGCGAGCGGGGCTTTTTCTATTCGAAATAGGGAAGAGCGTGCTTAGCCTAGGCTGACGCTCGCCGCAGATTCCGGCAATTCCTCGTCAAACAGACGCTGATAGAATTCTGCAACGGTCTGGCGCTCCAGCTCGTCACATTTGTTCAGGAAGGACAGGCGGAAGGCATAGCCGACATTGCGGAAGATTTCGGCGTTCTGGGCCCAAGCAATAACAGTACGTGGTGACATCACAGTGGAAAGTTCACCGTTCATAAACGCCGTGCGCGTCAGGTCCGCGACTGTGACCATCTGTTTGACAGTTTTGCGGCCCTCGGCAGTATTGTAATGCGGGTTCTTGGACAGAACGATCGCAGTTTCCGCGTCAATCGACAGATAGTTCAGCGTGGCGACCAGTGACCAGCGGTCCATCTGACCTTGGTTGATCTGCTGTGTCCCGTGATAGAGGCCGGTTGTGTCGCCCAAGCCCACTGTATTCGCGGTGGCGAAGATGCGGAAATGGGGGTGCGGTTCGATCACTTTGTTCTGGTCAAGAAGTGTCAGCTTGCCGTCGACTTCCAGCACACGCTGGATCACGAACATCACGTCCGCGCGGCCCGCATCATATTCATCGAATACAATCGCAGTCGGGTTGCGCAGGGCCCAAGGCAGAATGCCTTCCTGGAATTCAGTAACCTGCACGCCGTCTTTCAGTTTGATGGCATCCTTACCAATCAGGTCGATCCGGCTGATGTGGCTGTCAAGGTTAACGCGCACACAAGGCCAGTTCAAACGGCTTGCCACCTGTTCGATGTGGGTCGATTTACCGGTGCCGTGATAGCCCTGAACCATAACGCGGCGGTTGTGGCCAAAACCGGCAAGGATCGCCAGTGTCGTGTCGGGATCGAACTTATAGGTGCTGTCCAGCTCTGGCACGCGGTCGGTGCGGTCGGCAAAGCCTTTGACAACCATGTCCGTATCAATGCCAAAAACGTCACGGACGCTGATGTCTTTGTTTGGTTTCGCGTCGAGATCCAGCGTGCCGTCGGCCATGAGGTCGTCCTTTCATCGGTTCTCCCGCGGGGGGAGATTTGTTCGGGCAATTGGTGCAACATATCGGGGATAGCCGCAAGGGTTGGCCTAAGGGTTTATTCCCCGTTCAGGCCAGTTTGTTTTATGAACGTCACGACATAGCCGCCTGTGCACAGCCGCAGGCCGCTTTGACGGGGCGATCCGCGCGGGCATCCGCCAGATCCAAGCGCAGTTTAAGATGGGCGGTTTCCGCTGTTTTCCCTTGCGCCACCAGACAGTCGTATAGCCCGCGCAAAGCCCAGACGTTATCGGGATGCTGGCAGGCGCGGGGCAATCCGGCGGCAAGGCCGAGGTCTTGACGAAACACCTCTTCGGCTTGATCGAAATGGCCCTGTTCAGACAACAATGCGCCAAGCGCATGGCGGGTGGGCTGCATCCAGCCCCAAGGTTCGTCGTAGGGCAGGGCATCATCCAGCGCGACCGCATCGCGCAGGCGTTTGAAGGCGATTTCATACTCACCCTTACGATAGGCAAGTTCCCCGTCCAGCATGGCGGTGGCGATTTCAAGCAGGTCGATGGCGCGCACATTGTGCAACAGGCGGGTGTCTGGCACGCGGGCCTTCGCGGCAGTGAAAACCGCGTGCTGCGCTTCGGCTTCGGGAACGCGACCAAGGGCGGACAGGGCCAGCGCCTTGGCGTATTCGATCATCGCGACCTTGGTGCAGCGGGTTTCAACGTCTGCGGGCAGGGGCAGTTTCAGGATGTCTTCCCACATGCCAAAACGGATCAGCACATGGGGTTCCATACTAAGATAGGCCTCAAAGAAATCGGCCATCGGCGGCGATTTGATGTCCAGCAGCGCATCTGGCGTGGTGGCGTCCATGCCGCGCACGGCACGCATCGCGGGTTCATATTGCCCCAAGAACAAGGCACCGTAGATCACGAAATGATAGTTGTGTTGCCGGTAACCGGTGTAGATGTTGAATGCGCCCTCGGCTTCGTAATACTTCAGGTCTGCCTCAATCGCCTTTTCGTTCCAGCGCACGACGTTTTCATAATGGCCACAAAGCACATCAATATGGCTGGGCATGTGCACGATATGGCCCGCGTCAGGTACCAGCGTGCGCAGCACATCACTGGCCTTAAGCGCCTGTTCGGGGAAGGGCGACATTTCCATCAGATGCACATAGAGGTGCAGCACACCGGGATGGGCCATGCCGCCCGGCAAGGTCATCTGGCGTTCAAGAACCGCGCGCGCCTCAATCGTGGCGGCACCTTTGGCCACCGCACCGGTGGGCAGGTCCCACATGTTCCACGGTGTGAGGTTCATCAAAGCATCAACATGGATCGCGGCGATGTCGGCGTCATCGGGGAATTCGGCCTGAACCTCGCGCATTGCGTCGGCAAAGGCGTGATCCCACGGGGCCATATCGTCAACGGGCGTGCGTTGCGGATAACGGTGGATCAATGTGTTGATCAGGGCCTTTTCCGGCGGGCTCATATGCGCGATATGTACCAAGGCTTTGCGCGTGGCGCTATATGCCTCCGCCAGCGCATCGGCCAAGCCTTTGGAATCGTACAACTCCCACGGCATGTTGTAATTGGGACCGGCGGCATAGGCATGGCCCCAATAGGCCATGGCGCAAGTCGGATCCGCCTCTGCGGCGCGTTTGAAACAGGCAATCGCTTCTTTGTGGTTAAAGCCGTAAATCCAGTTCAATCCGCGATCAAACCACAGCTGCGCCTCGGCGCTTTTGGTGGTTATCTGGCGCGAATATGCGCCCAAATCATAAGGGTAGTCCATCCTGGCCTCCTTGCCCTGGCGCTCAGAGGCCAAGCGGTTAATCCTTGAAGCTGCGGCTGCCCTTGATTTGGTCCCATGCCCACATCACTTGCTGCAACTGGTCTTCTTGCGAACGGTCACCGCCGTTCATATCAGGGTGCAGCACCTTGATCAGCACCTTATAGGCTTTGCGGATTTCCGGCTTGGTCATGTTGTCCTTGACCTCCAGAATTTCGACCGCGCGGCGCTCGGTGGGGGGCAGGCGGCGGCCCGATTGCGCGCCTTTGCCGGGGTTCTGCGTGGCGTTCTTGCCCAGCACCTGATGCGGGTCCTCGATGCCCAATCGCGCCCATGCACGGGCCTCGGGATCGCCAAGAGGCTTCGTCTTGCGCTCCCAGACTTTATCCTCGGATTGTTGGGCGTTCAATTCGGCCTCCGTCGTGCCGTCAAAGAAGTTCCACTTGAGGTTATATTCGCGCACGTGCTGCTGGCAGAACCAGAAATAATCATCCAGCACGTCTGGCGCTTTGGGCGCGCGGAACTTGCCGGCTTCGTCACAACCGTCATGGTCGCAGATGCGCACCGATGTCTCGGACGCGCCGGACATGCCGCGCCGGCCACGCGGGTTCTTCTTTTTTGACGACGACACGGACATGTCGAAACCAAAGGGATCAGATTTGCTCATGTCTTGGACCTTTCCGACTCAGGCTGGTCAGTCTAGAGGCTGTGGGGCGATATTGAAGGGGGCAAAGCGAAAAAATATGTCGAAAACGCAAGAGATTGAAGCGCGGTTGCAAGCGGCACTGTCGCCGCGGGAGTTGGATGTGGTGGATGACAGTGAAAGTCATCGCGGACATGCAGGATTTCAAGAGGGCGGCGAGAGTCATTTCAATGTTCGTATTCGGGCAGAGGCGTTTAACGGGTTGTCCCGGATCGCCCGTCACCGTGCCGTACACGGGGCAATCGGGCCGGAACTGATGGGGCGTATTCATGCATTGGCACTTGATCTAGACGTTTAAGAGTGCCGTTTAACCATCTGTTTTAGAAGTCTTTCGCGAAGCGGCGAGTGTTTCAAGCGTCGAGCCGATGCCCTCGACATCTTTGGTGTCTTCGACGCCGTTGTCCCAGGCGGATGTCTTTTCGGCGGTGTCGGTTTTTTCGGATTCGGCTGCGTCGTTTTGCGCGTCCTTGGCTGTTTCACCCCCGGCATCGGCATCTGCGGGGGGCGTCTCTTTTTGCGCGACTTCCGCTTCACGGGCCGCGGCGTCGGACGGTGGGGGCAGCAGTTCGGGGGCAAATGCCTCCGTGTCGGTTTCGCGCAGGCGGCGGAATACCAACACATTGCGCCACTCGGTGGTGGTCGATGTCAGGCCCGCGCGTTCGATGCTGGGCAGCGTTTCAGCGCGCTGGTATTCCCAGCCATATCCCGCCAATCCATTCATCAATTCCTGCAGCGCATGGGAAAACCGCGCCTCGGCCCCTTTGACGCCTTTGGCTTTCAGGCCCTTTTGCGGGGCGGGCACAACTTTGTATTCAAAACGGGGCATGGGATGTCTCTGATTTGGGTCAAAGCGGTGTAGCCCATGGGATCGGGAAAGGGAACGGGCCACAGATGGAAAGCGCTCATTTCGGCGCGTGATTTCGCGGGCGGCTGCGCTAGTTCGCCTTGCGCGTCAGCGAGATTTTGCGGCCAATGCGCGCGGGGTCGATCGGGGTTGTTTGCGCGGCTTTATAGGCGGCCATTTTGTCCTGAATTGCCTGCGGCATCGGGGCAACTTTAGGCCCGGATTGATCAACATGCAGGGTCAACCCCTCGGCCGTGGCGGCAAGCCAGCCGTCCTTGTGGTAAAGCTCGCTATAGCTGTGAAACCGCTTTTCGTCGAAATCGACCAGATGGAAGGTGGCGTAAACCTCGTTGCCTTCGTGAAGTTCGCGCAGATAACAGACATGGAATTCAGCGACATATGTCGTGCAGCCGGTTGATTTTACATAGTCATAGCCAAACCCGATCTGCGGGTAGAGTTCATCAACACCTTGATCGAACAACACGTTGTAATACGCCATGTTGAGGTGACCGTTGAAATCAATCCATTCGGGTTTCACCGTCATCAGGCTGGAGCGGAAGGGTTGGGTCATCGGTTTGGCTTTCCGTAGGGCGGGATTGATCCCGCCTTTCTAATTTCGCGACACGTGGCGGGGTGAACTCCGCCTTACTTCAGCTTGGCCGCGACGATCTGGTTTACCGCTTTCGGGTTTGCCTTGCCGCCCGTGGCTTTCATCACCTGACCGACAAACCAGCCCGCCAGTTTCGGGTTGGCCTGCGCTTTCGCCACCTGATCGGGGTTAGCCGCAATGATCTCGTCCACCGCCGCTTCGATGGCACCGGTGTCGGTGACCTGCTTCATGCCCTCGGTTTCGACGATCTCTGCGGGGTTACGGCCTGTGGTATAACTGATTTCGAAAACGTCTTTGGCAATCTTGCCCGAAATGGCATCAGAGCTGATCAAATCAACGATTTCACCCAACTGCGCAGGGGTGACGGGGCTGTCGGAGATGTCCTTTTCGTCCTTCTTCAGACGGCCAAACAATTCGTTAATCACCCAGTTCGCGGCCATTTTGCCGTCGCGCCCCTGCGCCACAGCTTCGAAATATCCGGCGCTGTCCAGATCCGCCGTCAGAACCGATGCGTCATAATCCGACAGTCCGAAGTCGTTGATAAAGCGCGCTTTCTTGGCGTCGGGCAATTCGGGCAGATTGGCGGCGATATCGTCCACCCACGCCTGTTCAATCTCAAGCGGGAGAAGGTCGGGATCGGGGAAATACCGGTAATCATGCGCTTCTTCTTTCGAGCGCATGGAGCGGGTTTCCTGTTTGTCAGGGTCGAACAGGCGGGTTTCCTGCGTGACTTCACCGCCGGCCTCGACAATGGCGATCTGGCGCTTGGCTTCGACGTCAATGGCCTGCTGGATAAAGCGCATGGAGTTCATGTTCTTGATCTCGCACCGCGTTCCGAGGTGGGAAAAGTCCTGTGTTTCCTGATATTTCTCGTACTGGCCCACACGACAGATCGACACGTTCACATCCGCGCGCATCGCGCCGGACTGCATGTCGCCATTGCAAGTGCCGAGATAACGCAGAATCTGGCGCAATTTGGCAAGGTATGCGGCCGCTTCTTCGGGGCCACGAATGTCGGGGCGGCTGACGATTTCCATCAGGCAGACACCGGTACGGTTCAGGTCAACGAAAGACATGTTCGGGTCCATATCGTGAATGGATTTGCCCGCGTCCTGTTCCATGTGGATGCGTTCAACGCGCACCAGACGGGCGGTGCCATCGCCTAGTTCCACCAGCACTTCGCCTTCGCCGACGATGGGTTCGTAGAGTTGCGAAATCTGATAGCCTTGGGGCAAGTCGGGGTAGAAGTAGTTCTTGCGGTCAAAAGCGGATTTGAGATTGATTTCTGCCTTCAGGCCCAAGCCCGTGCGCACCGCCTGTTCGATGCAATATTCGTTGATGACAGGCAGCATACCCGGCATGGCAGCATCTACGAAGGCCACATTGCTGTTGGGTTCCGCGCCGAATTGCGTCGAGGCACCGGAAAAGAGTTTCGAGTTCGAAGAGACCTGCGCATGGACCTCCATACCGATGACAAGTTCCCAGTCGTGTTTTGCGCCTGCAATCACGCGGGGTTTCGGGGTGTCGTATGTCAGATCAAGCATGGGTGGCCTCGTGTGCGCTGGTGTTGTTCCGGTCTTAGGACAGGCGGCGGGGTGCTGCAAGAGCAGGGGCGCGATATCGCAAGGCGCGCAGGCGGGCATGAGGGGTTTTCAGGCGCTGTCGACGGTTTAAGGCGCGTCAAAGGCCGCCATCATGCTGTTACGCAGGCGGGCAACGTCATCATCCACAGGCGCGTCGAGATCGCAGATGAACGGGTCAAGCACTTCGATGTGGATGGTGCCGCTGGCAGGGACATGCGCACCGCGCGGCAAAAGACGGTCACTGTCGTGGATCACAATCGGGGTGATCGTACGGCCGGTCTGGCGCGCGACCAGCACGGCACCTGCTTTGAATTCCCCCAAGGACTGGGTTTTGGTGCGGGTGCCTTCGGGAAACAGCACCACAGAGCGGCGTGGCGGCATCGCGTGTACGGCCGCAGTCAGGGTTTCCATTGCGACAGATCCGCTGGCGCGTTCAATCGGTACCAGACCAGCCCCGTCGAAACCGGTGCGCAACAGCTTGCTTTTCCAGAACTCGCTTTTGGCGGCGAAGGTGAACCATTTTGCATCGGGTACCACATGCATCAGGGCAAACCCGTCCAGATGGCTGCGGTGGTTGATCACGATGATGCTGCCGGTATCGCTGGCCAGCGCGGCCCGATCTGCCACAGTCATGTCCGCGCGTATGCTAAGCAACCACAAAAGCCGCGAACAGGAGCGTTTGACCAGTCGCCAATACCAGCCGCGAAACCCTTTGCGCCCGGCGCAGAGCAGTGGAACAAACGCGATGATCAGGAAATAGAATGGCCCGAGCAGGACCAGAACCGTGCGTTTCAGCAGGCGGACGAGGAAGGGATCAATCGGGGTTGGCGCGTTGGGTCGGTTTTGCATGGCATCCACTAAATCGCTGCCCAAAGCGGGGCAACAGGGGGCCATGAACGTCGCAAAGGTCGTCCCACGGGCTGCGTCATGACTTGCGCGAAACCGGGATCAGCGGCGGGCGCTGGTATGTCTCTAATGTGTCAAATGACGTAGGACTGCAATATGAAACCTGACGCTAAGGCACGCGCTGCGTTTCGAAAGGTCAGGCTTCCATGGCGACGGGACCGGTTTCGGTAAAGACGATCCGCTTGCCCGAAGCAATTTCCGAGCTGAACAGCGACGAGATCAACCGCACCGCGTCATCGCGCCCCGAAGCGGCAAAGCGGCCCGGCGAGTGGATGCGCAGGTTGTTGTCAAAACCGCGCGCCGCATGGGCCCAGATCATCGGGTGCAGTTCGGTCAAATGTTCACGGACAATCCATTGTGAACACTCGGAAATCTGGGCGCGGATCAGGTCGGCCTGATCATTGCCCGAAAAGCTTTGGCCGATGGAGTTGGCACAATAGGCGGCCAGCAGATTGGCCGTGTAGGCGTCCGGTTTGCGGGTCAGAATATCGCGCAGACCTTCGATAAAGAAATCCAGATCAAGGTTGGCACAGGCCTGATCATCACAGGAAATCGCGTCAAACTGCACCCAGGTATAGCCACCGGCACCCCAGGTTTTTTCTGTGCGGGCCGCAGTGCGGCGGGCTTCCAACTCCAGCTCGGGGTATGAACCGTACCAGCGTGGCAACAGGTGGTTGCCCATCGCCCGCATCGGGCGGGGGTTCGCGGGGTTAAGGTCAATCAGCGCTTCGTAGCTGTCGGCGACCTGGCGTTTGTTCTTTTCGATGCCGCCCAAAAGCGCACAGCCGGTCGCGGCCAGCAAGGGCGAGTTCAGCGACTGCGGGCAGAACTCTGCCATGATGTCGGCGGCACGGTCGAAATGCGCGGTAAAGGCTGCGCGGTTGCGGGCGGGCACTTCGATGTCCCAGCCATTGCCGCGCCATGCCCAAGCGATATCCATATGCGCCTGCGCCACAATACAGGCCATCACATAACAATTGGGGTGGTCGACCAGCTCATGTTCCAGCGCTTCGATACCGGCAAGGATGGGTGCGCCCTTCGGCGGTTTGCCGTCCATCAGCACATGTTCGGCCGCGTGCACCACATCCGCACGTGCCCCGAAGGACAGCAAATCGGCAATTGGCATGGTGCCGGGGGTCATGTGACGGCGGGCATCCGCGATCTTGATCGCTTCGATCAGATCGGACCAGCGTTCCTGACGCACCAGAAACTGGGCGGAGGCGAGATGTTTGTCGCGAAATGAATCTTCGGCAGTGGGATCAGGGCAAGGGATGTGCAGCACTTCTTCAACAGGCACGGGCATCACTGTGCGCGGAACGCGCCGCTTGATCGCCGTTGGCGGCACAGGGGTGACTGGCGCCGGAACCTCTTTCGGGCTCAGGATACCGGCCAGAGGGGGCATGTGCTTTTGAAAGAAGGCGCTGAGAGGTCTCATCAAATGTGATCCAGTAACACGTTTTCGTTGCGTTCAAACTGCTGGACCATTGGGGCGTAACCGTGGCGGGGGTGCGATTAATTCGCGGTTATTGTCCCGCTAATATGGGGATTTTGGGGCAGGTGCCGGGGGAATGAATGCGCGGATTGTCCAGTGAATGGCGACGATTCGCTTGACTAAGGGCGCTTTGTTGCGACGTTTTTGCGCCAAAAGCCCGTGTGCTTGCCATTGGCGGGATTTGCTTTGCATAGTGGCGCGATGAAAAATCTGGGCTTTGTTCTAACACTTGCGCTTCTGGGAGGGGGTGCCCCGGTGGCCGGCGAACCTGCGGTGCGTCCGCAAGCCCGTGTTGCCGCCGAACCTATGCGCCCTGTTGCGGCGTCGCTGGCGGCCCCTGCGGGACAGACAAGCACAGACGCGCAACAAAACGGCGGGTCACAAGGGGCTGCATCCAACGGCATATCCAACAGCTTTCAGACGGATTTACGCCCGCCCGCGCGCAGAGGGCAGATCCCGCGCACCCGTTGGCAACATATGGGCGGTCATCAGCTTTGGACCCGCGCGGCCCTGTCCGCGTTAAAAGAGCACGGCAAGCCGCTGGTCGATCTGGTGCCCGCCGACATCGAAAACTGGTGCCCGAAATACCCGCAGGCAAGCGAAGCGGAACGCCGCGCATTCTGGGTCGGGTTCATGTCGGCGCTGGCCAAGCACGAAAGCACCTACAAACCCTGGGCTGTGGGGGGGGGCGGGCTGTGGTACGGTCTGTTGCAAATCCTGCCGGCCACGGCGCGGGGGTATAAATGCAATGTCGGCAGCGGTGCAGCGCTTAAGAACGGGGCGGCAAACCTGAGCTGTGCGGTGCGTATTATGGCGCATACAGTGCCGCGTGACGGTGTGATCCACGGTTATAAGAACCGTAAGGGCCAAGGCGTCACAGCGGATTGGGGGCCGATGCATTCAGCACCTAAACGACGCGATATGGCGAATTGGCTCAAGCGGCAGAACTATTGCAAGCCGGTCAATGCCACGCGGCCACGGTCGCGACCCTGAGTTACTGAAACAGCTGGAAGTGAAAGCGTTTGGTTGCAAGGCCGCGCGCATGCAGGGCTTGCTCAAAAGCCTCATGGGGCGGTGTTGCCTCGAACGGGAGCCGTAGTTTCGCGCCGGTTTTCAGCACAAGGGTCGCCCGCACAGAGAAATCGAGCCGCGTATCGAGGCGCACGTGGTCGATTTCATCAAAGGCGACGGCACCCCTCCGCTTACCGCTGAACCACAGGATATTGCCGTCTTCCAGCGTCAAACCACTGAGCGGATTTGTGTAGTGGTCCCACATGGCGGGCAGGGTGCACAGCCCGACCAATGCGACCAGCCAAGGGGCCATATCAAGCAGCGCCCAAGCGCTGACGGTCGCGGTCCAGATGGCAAGCACAACCACGGCAGTGGTGGGGCTGCGGCCTTGACGGGTGTAAGTATAGGCAGCGCTCACCGTCCGCCAGTGACGTTCAGGGTTGATCCGGTGATGTAGGATGCCTCGTCCGACAGCAGGAACAGCACCGCTTTGGCGACTTCTTCGGCTGATCCGGTGCGCGCCATCGGCACCATATGCGCCAACCGTGCGGCGCGGTCGGGGTCGCCGCCCTTGGCGTGGATTTCTGTGTCGATCAGCCCCGGTGCCACGGCCATCACGCGGATGCCCTTTGCTGCGACTTCGTCTGACAGTCCTTTGGTGAAGATGTCCATGGCGGCCTTGGAAGAGGCGTAATCAACATATTGGTTGGCCGAGCCAAGGCGGGCAGCGGCGGAGGTGATGTTGACGATAACCCCTTTCCCTGCCGCTTCCATCCGCACAACAGCGCCCTGTGCGACCTCGACAGCGCCGATCACATTGACGTCGAACATCTGGCGCAGGCGGGCATGGGACATTTGGGTAACGCGTGCGGCCTGATCGACAATGCCTGCGTTATTGACCAGCGCATCAAGGCGGCCGAATTGCGCGTCGACGGTTGCATACATTGCCTCGATCGCGGCGGGGTCGGCCACATCGCATTGAATGACATGCGTTTTCGCACCGGCTTCACCGGCTGCGGCGGCGACAGCCTTGGCTCCGGCGGGATCGGAGTTGTAGGTGAGCGCCACGTCATAGCCGCGCTGGGCGGCAAGCACGGCACAGGCGGCACCAATGCCCGCAGAGGCACCGGTGATCAGGCAAACGGGTCTGGCCATCCTTACGCTCCTTTAATGCGGGTCAGCATTTCGGTGGTGTCACGGCTAAGGTTCGGCGTGGCGAGGATGCGGGTGATCTCGGCCAGCATTTTGGCCTGCCGGTCACTGTCATAGCGTTTCCACGTCTGGAAGGCAGAGCACATACGTGCCGTGGTTTGCGGGTTCAGCGGATCAAGGGTGATCAGCCAGTCGGCAAGCAGCGTGTAGGCGTCACCGGAAGCGTGGTGAAAGCCCGCGTGATGCATCACAAGCGCGCCGAAGACTGCGCGGAAACGGTTGGGGTTGGTGTGGGTAAAGGCGGGGTGTTCGGTCAGACGGCGCGCCGTGGCGGCGGCGTCCTCGGGCTTCGCCTTGGAGACCTGAAGACCGAACCACTTGTCCATCACCAGGCGGTCATCCTGCCATTGCTTTTCAAAAGCTTGCAGCTTTTCATCGCCTTTGCCCGCACCTACGAGCAGGGCCAGCGCCACAAGCTGTTGGTTCATATTGTCGGCGCTGTCATATTGTACAGCCGCCTGTGCACCGTCATCACGCCGCGTGATCATCGCCAGCATGGCATTGCCAAGCACGCGCTGCCCTGCCTGATCGGCGTTCGGCTGATAGGCTTCGGTTACGGTATTGGCCGCATAGATGTCGGCGGCGACGTCAGCAAAGGCGTCGGCGCGCGCTTCGGCCATCGCCTCGCGTGCGGAATAGATCGCCGCGGGGTCGGGCGTGGTGCCAGCCTCATGCAGGACGGTGGCAAGTTCTGCTTCTGACGGCATGTCCAGCATCAGCGCACGGGTCGCGGGATCAAGCGTGGTGTCGGTGGCGACCTTGTGAATGCCCGCAAGATAGGCAGATTCGGGGTCTGCGCCTTCTGTAATCATGGCAAGCAGTGATTTGCGCGCCAGCATGCGCCCCTGTTCCCAACGGTTGAAGGGATCGGTGTCATGGGCCAGCAGATGGGCGCGGTCCGCATCGCTTAAGTCATGGGTCAGCACCACAGGTGCGGAAAAGCCGCGCAAAATGGACGGAACGGGTTCATCTTCCAGCCCTGTGAAACGGAAACTTTGGGTGGCTTTGGTCATTTCCAGCACGCGGGTTTCCAGCGCCTCGGTCCCGTCAGGATAGATCAGGCCAACAGCAATCGGGATCACCTGCGGCTGCGGATCAGGTGTCGCCGCGCTGGGCGGCGTGTGTTGCGTAAAGGTCAGGGTCAGCGTGTCCAGCTCGAAGCTATGTTCGACCGACAGGCGCGGGGTGCCCGCCTGTGAGTACCAGCGCTTGAACTGTGCAAGGTCGCGGCCGGTGCTGTCCTCGAACACCTTCAGCCAGTCCTCGATGGTTGCTGCATCGCCATCATGGCGTGTGAAATAGAGGTCGAGTGCTTTGTAGTAGGCTTCGTCCCCGACAAGGGTTTTCAGCATCCCGATGACCTCGGCACCCTTTTCGTAGACCGTTGCAGTATAGAAGTTGTTGATTTCCTGAAAGCTCTCGGGCCGGACAGGGTGGGCCAGCGGGCCTTGGTCCTCGGCAAACTGGCGACCGCGCAGGTCGATGACATCAGAGATACGTTTGACGGGGGCCGAGCGCATATCGGAGGTGAACTGGCTGTCGCGGTAAACGGTCAGCCCTTCCTTGAGGCACAGCTGGAACCAGTCGCGGCAGGTGATGCGGTTGCCGGTCCAGTTGTGGAAATACTCGTGCGCGATGATTGCTTCGATCCGTTCAAAGTTCAGATCGGTGGATGTTTCCGGCGATGCAAGAACGGCAGAGGAGTTGAAAATATTCAGGCCCTTGTTTTCCATTGCGCCCATGTTGAAATCGTCTACGGCGACGATGTTGAACAGATCCAGATCGTATTCACGGCCATAGACGTCTTCGTCCCATTTCATCGAAGCCTTGAGCGCCTGCATGCCAAAGGCGCATTTGCCTTCGTCACCGGGACGCACATAAAGGTTCAGATCGACGTGGCGGCCAGACATGGTGGTGAAGCTGTCGGAATGGGCAACCAGATCACCCGCGACCAATGCGAAAAGATACGCAGGTTTGGGCCATGGATCATGCCATTTGGCGAGATGGTTTTCAGTGACGACCGGATTGCCATTTGAAAGCAACACAGGATGCGGGCCCTCAACCGTTACGGTAAAGACGCTCATGACATCAGGACGGTCAGGGTAGAATGTGATCTTGCGAAACCCTTCGGCCTCACATTGAGTGCAATACATGCCGTTTGACATATATAGCCCCTCAAGGGCGGTGTTGTTCGCGGGGTCGATTTCGACCTCGGATTCCCAAGTGAACGGTCCGCCCGGCACCGCACAGGTCAACCCTTCGCTCGTCAAGTCAGGTACTACCGCCGTGCCGTCAATCTGCGCCGAGATCAGTTTGATCTGTTCGCCGTGCAGGAACATGGTTTTCTGGGTCTCGCCGGTAAAAGCCGGATTTGGCGCGAAACGGATCACGCTGCGCACGCGGGTCGTATGCGGGTCGAGGGTAAAGTGCAAATCGACGCTGTCGACGGTCCACGGATAGGGCGTGTAATCGGACAGGAAAATGGTCTTGGGGGCAGCGTCGCGCATGGGGGACCTCAATAAACTTGGGAACGATTGGTTCACGCGCAAGTTAGTCATTCAACAGCCGACCCTCAACGGGTCAATTGAAGCAATGCAAAAGGAGATGACTATGTCAGCCCCCGACACAAATATCGAAAAGCAGGAAGAGAACCACAAGGCGTCATTGTTCGGTGTAAAAGGTGCAATCGGATTTGGTGCGTTGATGCTGGTCCTTGTGATCGGTTTCACGATGGCCAATTCTGACGATCCCGACGGCGATCTTGGCCTGAACCCTGAAAACGGCGCTGCAGCAGAGACTGCGGTCACCGGCACGGCATCTGACTAAGGCAGGTGTCGCGCAGGCGAAGCGCTGAAACAGCGAGATGACGTATTCGGGCTGCATGGGGGAACCTATGCGGCCTTTGGTGTGGCTGCAGGGACGGTGCAGGGCGATATGCCAAAGATGCAGAAGAAAGTCGATTTACCGCAGAAAACCTGCCTGACTTGCGGGCGGCCGTTTACGTGGCGGCGCAAATGGGCAGGGGTTTGGGATGCGGTTAAATACTGCTCGCAGAGATGTAAAAAGTCTCGCCCGAAATCGCCATCTTAGCTTTGGTAAGATTATTTTACCGCACCGCCTTGTGCGAGGTTCCCTTAGGCCTTATGAGTTTCCGAAAGGAAACACGCGGCAGGAGGAACGGCGATGCAACGGATTGAAAAGCAGGGATTGCAAGTAGACGCGGCATTGGTGTCGTTTGTGGAAAATCAGGCATTGCCGGACACGGGTGTGTCGGCGGATGCTTTTTGGTCCGGTTTTTCAGCGCTGGTGCATGATTTGGGGCCAAAGAACCGCGCTTTGTTAGAGAAACGTACGCAAATCCAAGGTCAGATTGACGATTGGCACAAGGCGCGCGCCGGCCAGCCCCATGATGCAGAAACCTATACCGCTTTCCTGCGCGACATCGGTTATCTGGTGCCCGAAGGCCCTGATTTTGCGATTGAAACAACAGGCGTCGATCCTGAAATTGCCGCTGTACCGGGGCCGCAACTGGTGGTGCCAATCACCAATGCCCGTTTTGCGTTGAACGCGGCGAACGCCCGTTGGGGCAGTCTTTATGATGCATATTACGGCACAGATGCGCTGGGCGATCTGCCTGCGGGCGGTGGATACGATACTGCGCGGGGCGCACGTGTGGTCGCGGCGGCCAAGGCGTTTCTGGACGAGGCTGTGCCGTTGGCATCAGGCAGCCATGCCGATCTGACCGGCTACCGCGTAATGGATGGCGCGGTGCACGGGGTCGCGGGCGATGGTACCGTGACGCTGGCCGATAGTGCACAGCTTGCGGGATATGACGGGGCGGCAGACGCGCCGACTGCCATCGTGTTCAAAAAGAACGGATTGCACATCATTGTGCAGATCGACGCCAGCCACGCGATTGGCAAGGATGATCCGGCGCATGTTTCCGATGTCGTACTTGAATCCGCCCTTTCGACGATTATGGATTGCGAAGACAGCGTCGCGGCGGTGGACGCCGAGGACAAGGTTGTCGCCTATACCAACTGGCTGGGCCTGATGAAGGGGGACCTGTCGGAGACTTTTGAAAAAGGCGGTCAAAGCCTGACGCGGGTGATGAACCCTGACCGTGAGTATACGGCAGCGGATGGCAGCAAGCTGACGTTGAAGGGCCGTGCGTTGATGTTGATCCGCAATGTCGGACATTTGATGACCAATCCTGCGGTGCTGGACCGAGACGGTGCGGAAGTGGGCGAGGGGTTGATGGATGCGATGATCACGGCGCTGATTGCCATGCATGATCTCGCGCGGGATGGTGGCAATTCAATTGCCGGTTCGGTCTATGTTGTGAAACCCAAGATGCACGGCCCCGAAGAGGTCGCCTTTGCCGATGAGATTTTCACACGGGTGGAAACTGCGCTGGGCTTGTCGGCGAATACGGTCAAAATGGGCATCATGGACGAGGAGCGCCGCACGTCGGTGAACCTCAAGGAATGTATCCGCGCTGCGAAGTCGCGGGTCGCCTTCATCAACACAGGGTTTCTGGACCGCACGGGCGATGAAATCCACACCTCGATGGAAGCGGGGCCAATGGTGCCCAAAGGCGACATGAAGAATGCGGCATGGATTGCATCTTACGAGGATCGTAACGTGGACATCGGGCTGGCCTGTGGCTTGCAAGGGCGGGCACAGATCGGCAAGGGCATGTGGGCCATGCCCGACCGCATGGCGGATATGATGGTTGCCAAAATCGGTCATCCGCAGTCGGGCGCGAATTGTGCCTGGGTGCCATCGCCCACGGCGGCGACCCTGCATGCGATGCACTATCATAAAGTCGATGTGCTGGCGCGTCAGGACGCGCTGAAAGCAGGCGGGCCGCGGGGCACGCTGGAGGATCTGTTGACGATTCCGGTCCTGTCGGGCCGCAACCTGTCCGAGGATGAAATCACCCGCGAGATCGAAAACAACGCGCAAGGCATCCTTGGCTATGTCGTGCGCTGGGTGGATCAGGGGGTGGGCTGTTCCAAGGTGCCCGACATCAACGATGTGGGCCTGATGGAAGACCGCGCCACCTGCCGGATCTCGGCGCAAGGGCTGGCCAACTGGCTGCATCACGGCGTCGTAAATGCCGATCAGGTGACGGCTGCGTTGCACAAAATGGCGCAGGTGGTTGACCGCCAGAACGCCGGCGATCCGCTGTATACACCGATGGCACCGTCCTTTGACGGCATCGCGTTTCAGGCGGCCTGCGATCTGGTGTTCAAGGGACGTGTGCAGCCCTCGGGCTACACCGAACCTGTGTTGCATGCGCGCCGGCTGGAGTTGAAGGCGGCGGGTTGAACCGGCGAATACCGGTGCGCTTTGGCACGGACCAACACCCAAAATATCGAAAGCTAAAGAGGTAACGAAGTTGGCAATTTCATTGCGCAAAGCGCGTACGATCATTCGCAAATCATTGGAAAAGGGCCGCGATATGGGGCTGAAACCCCTGTCTGTTGTGGTGCTGGACGCGGGCGGCCATGTGCAGGCGTTCGAACGCGAAACCGGCGCGGCACCGGGCCGGTTTGCGATTGCCCATGGCAAAGCGTACGGCGCGGTGATGCTGGGCATGGCGGGCACGGCGCAGATGAAACGGGCCGAGGATCAGGCCTATTTCATGGCAGCGGTGAACGGCGTGTACGGGGGACAGGTCATCCCCGTGCCGGGCGGCGTGCTGTTGCGCGACAAAAAGGGCGCGGTGATTGGCGCGGTTGGCGTGACCGGCGACACTTCTGACAACGACGCTGTTGCGGCGATGGCGGGGATCGACGCCGCCGGTTTGATTGGCGAAATCTGATCCATTGCCGGATAATTGCGCACTGCCGTCCCGTGTGGGCGGTGGTGACGCAGCGGCCGCCCGAGTTCGCTTGAGAGATTGCCCGCGCTGTCCTATATAGGGGCAAACGTAGGCAAAATTTGGTGACTTATGGCCCGACCCGTTGTTGGTATTATCGGCAATTCCTATCTTTTGAATGACCAGTATCCGGTGCACGCAGGCGGGCAGATGAATTCGGATGCGATTGCGGAAGTCTCCGGTTGTATGCCGTTGATCATCCCGTCGGACCCGCGCCACGTGAGCGTCGAGGAACTTTTGGCCACTTGTGACGGGTTCCTGTTCACCGGCGGGCGTCCCAATGTACATCCCGAAGAATACGGCGAGGCGGAGACGCTGGCGCATGGTGATTTTGATCGGGCCCGCGATGCGATTGCCCTGCCGCTGATCCGCGCGTGTGTGGACCGCGGACAGCCGTTTTTCGGTGTCTGCCGCGGCTTTCAGGAGGTGAACGTGGCGATGGGCGGTTCGCTGTATCCTGAAATTCGTGAATTGCCCGGACGGATGAACCACCGGATGCCGCCGGACGGCACGATCGAGGAAAAATTCGAACTGCGCCACGATGTAACCTTTACCGAAGGCGGTGTGTTTCACGGGCTGATGGGCAGTGTGAAGGTGCGGACCAACACGCTGCACGGGCAGGGGATCAAGGACGCGGGCGCGCGGATTGTGATTGACGGCTACGCCGACGATGGCACGCCCGAGGCGATCTATGTGCAAGGTGCGACAGGTTTCACTTTGGCGGTGCAATGGCATCCGGAGTGGAACGCGGATGCGGATCCTGTGTCACATGCGCTGTTTTCCGGCTTTGGCGATGCGGTGCGCGACTGGGCTGCACGGGGCGATGTGCCGACACTCAAGGCCGTGTAAACGCGCATCGGCCACCCTGCATTTGCGGCCACGGCTATAGCGTTGCGTCCACCACATGCGGTGCGACAGGTTTCTCGACTGCACTTTTAGAGGTGTGGCCCGTGGCGGTCGCGGTGTCCTGACGAAAGTGGTCTTTTGAGCGCTTGTTCCCGTCACGCAAATCACGGTGAAGCGACGTATGTGCCCAATCCTGCGGGCGTGCGCAAAGCCCCGCGTGAACGGGACTAAGGTGGATTAAATCCCGATGGCGCGCGAAATCGCCCGCGTCACGGATCGCATGTTCCCAATATCGCCGTTGCCAGATGCCCTTTTCGCCCCGCTTGATCTGGGCAAGGCTGCGGTGCGCAGGCATCGGACAGGCGCGCGAAAACCGCGATTTCAGCAGGGCGATGCGGCTGGCATAAGCGTCATCCTGCGCCGGCAGCGTCCACAACATATGCAATGTTGCGGGCAGTACTGCGATGGCGTCGATGTGAAACGGGTAGCGCTGCAGCGTTTCGCGCATCGCGCAACGCAACAAATCGATCTTGCGCAACAGCAGATCGTCCTGCCGGTCGGCAAGTCGCAGCGTGAAGAAATAGGTGGCACCGGTGGTGCCTTGGCGGACATGAGAGGACATGCAGAAGGCTAGGCTTGGCATGGTTAATTTTGCGTAAATACCTCGGCGGCGGGGGGGCAGACATTGTAGAACTGTCGGCTGCTTGCGGCCCTTAACCGGGCCCATCTTTCATCTTATGCGGTGGGGCGGTTCTTTAGGCTGGCGTCTGCTTTCGCGTGGCGCGGTATTTCACGGCGGTGATTCCCTGCGCTGCGTTCCTTTTTGGGGATGCTTTATTGCGTCATTTGCGCAACCACAGAAATAAAATTGCGCCACGGATTTGCCGTTAGCACGCATAATTCGCCACGCCCGCGGCAAAACTTCGCAGCGTTAAATACCTTTTGGCCTTGCCACGCTTGTAGGCGCGGCCTCATCGCGCTATTTGCTGCGGGTGCAAAAATGTGGCCCGGAGGGTGCGCCAAAGGGTGCGATTGCCAGCCGCGACCAAACATGGGGGAAGACTGAGTGAAGATCGGAACGCCGAAGGAAATTTTTCAGGGAGAGAACCGCGTCGCGATGACGCCGGATTCTGCGCTACAGCTGCAGAAACTGGGACATGAATGTCTGGTCGAGACAGGCGCGGGCGCCGCGGCCGGTTTTGCCGATGCGGATTATACGGCCGCAGGCGTTGAGGTGGTAAAAACCGCCGCCGCTTTGTGGAAGGCCGCCGATGTGGTCGCCAAGGTGCGCGCACCCGATACTGCCGAAATGAAACGTCTGCGCGATGGCCAGACGCTGATCTCGTTCTTCAGCCCCGTGGCCGATGAAGCAAACATGAAAAAGGCGGCCGATAAGGGTGCTACCGTGGTTGCGATGGAAATGATCCCGCGTATTTCACGGGCGCAAAAGATGGACGCGCTGTCCTCGATGGCAAACATCGCCGGTTATCGTGCGGTGATCGAGGCAGGTAACAACTTTGGTCGTTTCTTTACCGGTCAGATCACGGCGGCGGGCAAGGTGCCCCCGGCGAAGGTTCTGATTGTCGGTGCCGGTGTGGCCGGATTGGCCGCCATCGGCACGTCGACCTCGCTTGGCGCGATTACCTATGCGTTTGACGTGCGCCCCGAAGTGGCGGAGCAGGTTGAATCAATGGGCGCCGAGTTTGTTTACCTCGATTTCGAGGAAGAACAGCAGGACGGTGCGGCGACTGGCGGTTACGCTTCTGTGTCGTCGCCGGAATTCCGCGAAGCGCAGCTGGCCAAGTTCCGCGAGATGGCCCCCGAGGTGGACATCGTCATTACGACGGCCTTGATCCCCAACCGCGAAGCGCCTGAAATCTGGACCGCCGACATGGTTGCGGCGATGAAGCCGGGGTCGGTGATCGTCGATCTGGCGGCAGAAAAGGGCGGCAACTGTAAACAGACCGTCATGGACGAAAAGATCGTGACCGAGAATGGCGTCACCATCATCGGCTACACGGATTTCCCCAGCCGGATGGCGACGCAAGCCTCGACGCTTTATGCGACCAACATCCGCCATCTGATGACCGACCTCACGCCGGAAAAAGACGGTGTGATCAACCACAACATGGAAGATGACGTCATCCGTGGTGCGACAATTGCGCATGGCAAAGAGGTCACTTTCCCACCCCCCCCACCAAAGGTGGCAGCAATTGCAGCACAGGCGAAAAAGCCCGCGCCCAAGGAGCTGACGCGCGAAGAGAAAGCGGCCAACGAGATCGCAGCTTTCAAGCAGCAGACCAAAAATCAGGTCACGCTGCTGGCTGTGGGCGGTGCCCTGCTGTTGGCCGTGGGTCTTGTTGCACCGGCCAGCTTCATGCAGCACTTTATCGTGTTCGTTCTGGCGGTGTTCGTCGGCTTTCAGGTCATCTGGGGCGTGGCGCACAGCCTGCACACACCGCTCATGGCTGTGACCAACGCCATTTCTTCGATCATCATTCTGGGAGCGCTGATGCAGATCGGATCCAGCTCCTTCCTTGTGATCTTACTTGCTGCCCTGTCGGTCTTTATGTGTGGGATCAACATATTCGGTGGCTTCCTCGTGACACGGCGTATGCTCGCCATGTTCCAGAAATCTTAAGGGGCTGATGTAATGGATTTCGGTTTTACAACAGCAGCTTATGTGGTTGCAGCAATCTTGTTCATCCTGTCGTTGGGTGGGCTTTCGGGTCAGGAAAGCGCGAAACGCGCGGTCTGGTATGGCATTGTCGGTATGGCACTGGCCGTCGCGGCAACGCTGATCGGGCCGGGGTCGGGATACTGGCTGTTGTCGCTGGCCCTGATCGCGGGCGGCGGTGCCATCGGTTATCAGCTGGCAACACGGGTACAGATGACGCAGATGCCCGAACTTGTGGCGGCGATGCACAGCCTTGTGGGTCTGGCCGCGGTTTTTGTCGGGTTTATCGCGCATTTCGAAATTGGCCGTGTGGCAGACTATGTTGCTGGGGGCGGTGATGTTTACGCGCTTGGCACCTTTGCAGGGCTGATCGCCAAGAAAACAGCCGTAGAGATCAACATCCTGCGGGTTGAAGTCTTTCTTGGCATCTTCATCGGCGCGGTGACCTTTACCGGTTCCGTGATTGCCTATGGCAAATTGGCCGGCAAGGTGGATTCAGCTGCCAAGAAGCTGCCCGGTGGGCATGTCTTGAACGCAGGTGCGGCGGGCCTCTCGCTGCTCTGCCTGATCTGGTATTTCAACACCGGTGGGTTCTTCCCACTGTTCGTGATGACGCTGGCGGCCCTGTTCATCGGGTATCACCTGATCACCGGTATTGGTGGCGCGGACATGCCCGTGGTTGTGTCGATGCTGAACAGCTATTCCGGCTGGGCCGCGGCGGCGATTGGTTTCAGCCTTGGCAACGATTTGTTGATCGTGGTGGGGGCGCTGGTCGGTTCCTCCGGTGCGATCCTGTCCTACATCATGTGTAAGGCGATGAACCGGTCGTTTGTATCTGTGATCCTGGGCGGCTTTGGTGGCCCAGCGGGCGAACAGATGGCTGTCGAGGGTGAGCAGATCGCGATTGAAGCGGACGGTGTTGCCACGGCTTTGAACGAAGCTGACTCAGTGATCATCATTCCGGGCTACGGCATGGCGGTTGCGCAGGCGCAGGGCGCAGTAAGCGAACTGGTCAAGAAGCTGCGGGCACAGGGCAAGAACGTGCGTTTCGCCATTCACCCTGTTGCGGGGCGTTTGCCGGGGCACATGAACGTGCTGCTGGCCGAGGCCAAGGTGCCCTATGACATCGTAATGGAGATGGACGAGATCAACGATGATTTCCCGGACACGGACGTCGCGATTGTCATCGGCTCCAACGACATCGTGAACCCAGCGGCGCAGGATGATCCGAACAGCCCGATTGCCGGCATGCCGGTTTTGGAATGCTGGAAGGCCAAGACTGTTTTCGTATCCAAACGCGGGCAGGGGACAGGCTACTCCGGTATCGAAAACCCGCTGTTCTTTAAGGACAATACGCGGATGTTCTATGGCGATGCGAAGGCGTCTTTGGACAAGCTTTTGCCGATGATCGATTAATCGTTTTCTTACAAAGAAAACGGCCGGAAACTTTGAAAGTTTCCGATGCTTGATTGAAACGCCCTGCCAGAAATGGTGGGGCGTTTTGTTGTGCTGGAGCGGTATGTTTAGCGGCGTTACTCAAGAGAGATGAACTGTACCGGCGACGGGAACCAGTGGCGCAATTTTTGGTCGTTGTGCTCCGCAAAAATTAGGGAAGCATCGCGCAAGATACAGTTTCTAACTGGCGCGGGGGCAGCCTTTGGTGAGCGTAGATGTATACCATTGTATCCCGTTAACGCATTGAAAATTATAAATAATTGAAATTTTCGTGCTGGCGTTCTATGACGTTGGGAAAGCTTGTGCAGGAACCCGCCATGGCCCCGATCAAAGACTACCCGCAACGCTATGCTCTCAGCGGTGAGTTGCATGCGCGCCCCTTTCCCTCGCTCAAAGCGCCGTCCACTGCGGTGTTCCTTGCGATCAAACAACCCGAAGACGCGGCAAGCCGTGACAAGGCGCAAGACGTCAGCCACCTCAATGCGCTGCTGGATCACTATGGCGCACCACGGCCTGACCCGCAGGCGACGCACTACTATGGTGAAATGGGGAAATACTGGCTCAAGTGGGAGCAGCACACCGAGATGGTGACCTATACGGTATTCATGGACGCCTTGGGTGCGCGCGCGTTTGATCCTGATGAATTCGATGTCTTTCCAGATTACTGGCTGGAGGAAGCACCGGGCGGGCGCATTACCTCCGCTCTGTTGCGCCTGATGCCAATGCCGGAAGCGCCGGAGCAGATCACCGCCTTGTTAGGCGACTGGTTTGTGCCTGAAAGCCTTGCGGTGGCATCGGTGCTGGAAGGGGCGGCGGTGGTGGCCTCTGATTTTCGCATTGATCCGGCGGGGCATTTGCGGATCGCGGTCTTTACCGATCAATCAACCGGTGACCGGCGGCAGGGCCGCATCGTGCAACGCCTGTTCGAGATCGAAACTTACAAGGCCGCATCCATGTTGGGCTTTTCAATGGTGCGTTGGCTGGCCCCGCAGTTGAACGCGCTGGATATGAAGCTGACCGACCTCATGGCGCAGATGCGTGGCCCTTCCGCGCGGGCAGAGGATACGTTGCATGCGCTGTTGGATATCTCGGTCGAGCTGGAAACGCTGGCGGTGAAAACCGCTTTCCGGTTTGGCGCGACGGGGGCGTATCGCACGATTGTCGGACAAAGGATCGCCGTGCTGCGCGAGGAAAGGTTTATGGGCCGTCAGGGGTTTGCCGAATTCATGCTGCGCCGCTACGACCCTGCGATGCGCACAGTGCAATCGACAGAGGACCGGCTGAAGGCGATGTCGGAACGTGCGATCCGCGCGGCCGAGTTGCTGCGCACGCGGGTCGATGTGGAACGCTCCGCCCAGAATCAGGACATCCTTGCCAGCATGGATCGGCGGGCGGATTTGCAGCTGCGCTTGCAAAAGACCGTCGAGGGGCTTTCGGTGGTGGCGATCAGCTATTACGCGGTCTCGCTCGTGGGATATCTGATGTACCCGCTAGCGGGTGCCCTCGGGCTGTCCAAGGGCACCTTGCTGGCGCTGGTTACGCTGCCTGTTGTGGGCGCCGTGTGGCTGATGGTGCGGCGGTTGAAGCGTCACCTTGGCTAAGGACAAACTGCGCCGCTTTTGCGCCCGCAGCGATCATGGCAATGGCGAAAAGCGCGGCAACCGACAGGGTCGGTACGCCGGACAACCCCGCGCCAAGGGTACAGCCACCGGCCAGAACACCGCCGACGCCCATCATGGAAGCACCCAGAATGTAGCGACCTGTCTGGCGCGGGTTTTCAAAGCTCTGCCACTGAAAGCCGCCAAAGATCAGGCTGGCCGCCAAGGCGCCCAAGATTACGCCTCCAATCAGGCCGGTGCCAAAGCCCGGTGCAATCGACGTGCTGGCGATGCTCCAGAACAAGGTGTCCGCTGCGGGCGAGGTGAAGGACAGGCTTTCCATGCCAATCGGGTCAAAGTCGTCAAACAGCACAAAGCCGGTGCCAACCCAGGCGGCAGGTACCAATAGGCCGATCAGCGCGGCCAGGATCAGCATACCGCCCCCGTTGCCGGAGCGCAGGGCAATAGCGAGCGCTGCGACCGCCAGTATCGCCGTCCAGAGCCACATGCCGCCGGGGAGGGCGGCCAGCGTGATGTAATCCCCCATATCCACGGTCATAGCGCCAAGGGAAGTGCGCAGCGGCGCAAGCACGCCTTTCAGGGTCATATGCGCCACCAAGGCAAAGACCAGCAACACAACGGCGGCGCGCAGGTTGCCAGATCCGCTCAGCACGGTCAGGCGGGACACACAGCCGCGGGTCAGCACCATGCCGGCACCGAACAGCAGCCCGCCGATGGCGATGGCGAGCACGGGCATGTCGGAAATCATGAAACGGTGATCATCAAACGTGATCCAACCGGCGGCCACGGCAGCTTGTGTGCCGACAAGTGCAACAGCCAGTGCGGTGAACCAGACACCCGCAGCGGCGCGGCGGTCTTCACCGACAAGAGCGCGGCGGAAGCAGAATTTGGTGATCTGGGCCAGCACGCCAAAGAGAACGCCGATGATCAGTGCAAAATAGACAGAGGCCTGCGGCGCGGTCAGTGTCTCGAATTCGAATGTTTCAAACATGGCAGGACTCCTTGGGAACGTTTGTTCCATCTGGAGCGGCATCCCTTCGGGATCAAGCCCGTCGCATATACGCGCGTGAAAAGTGGCCGGAACAAAGTTCTGCGCCGGCGGGATTTTTTGGAATGGGCGTTCCCTTGAGGGCGTAGTGGCGAAACGCGAAGGGGCACTTGCGTGCCCCTTGCTGTGTTCCGGTTCTTATTTGGCTTACCTTGCGGCACGCATCTGCGCGTCAGCGCCCGCGAATGCGCGGATCCAGCGCGTCGCGCAACCCGTCGCCAAGGTAGTTCACACTCAGCACGGTCAGCGAAATTGCGATACCGGGTAAAAGGACGCGTTCGGGATAGTCCTGCATCCGCTGGACCGCATCCGCCAGCAACTTGCCCCATGTGGGGAAATCCGACGGGAAACCGACGCCCAGAAAGCTGAGTGCGCTCTCGGTAATGATCGCTGTGGCAAGGCCAAGGGTGGCCGATACCATGATGGGCGAGATCACGTTGGGCAACAGGTGACGGCGGATGATCTTGCCTGACGTGGTCCCGATGGAGCGGGCCGCGAGGATGAATTCGCGTTCCTTGAGTGCCAGAATATCGCCCCGCACAATCCGCGCGGTTTGCATCCATGAGGTCAGGCCGATGATGCCGACGATCAGGATGAACATGCCGCCCTCAGGGCCGAAGCTGGAGTTCAGGGGCTGGCGGAACAGGGTCACAGCCAACAGCGTCAGCGGCAGGATGGGCAAGGACAGCGCCAGATCGGTAAAGCGCATCAGCCAGAAATCCAGCCGTTTGAAATAGCCCGACAGCACACCGATTGCTGTGCCGATGATCAGCGCCAGCGCCATGGCCAGCCAGCCCACCGCCATCGATACACGGCCGCCCGCAATCATTTGGGACAGGATATCGCGGCCCAACTGGTCCGTGCCGAACGGATGGGCCCAACCGGCCTT
This sequence comes from Sulfitobacter geojensis, assembly GCF_000622325.1. Lineage (NCBI taxonomy): Bacteria > Pseudomonadati > Pseudomonadota > Alphaproteobacteria > Rhodobacterales > Roseobacteraceae > Sulfitobacter > Sulfitobacter geojensis. The sequence continues at coordinate 2,670,178 of NZ_JASE01000005.1, read as the reverse complement.
GGCATCGCTATCCCAGAGCAGGGTATAGACCGGCCGCCAGTTCTTGTTGCGGATGTCCAGCGTCTTAGGATCGAGATCCCAAAGCCACGGGCCAAAGATCACACCCAGCGTAATGAAGATCAGAAACCCGCCGCCAAACACCGCGCCTTTGTGTTTGCGAAACTGGTCCCAGATGTCTTTCCACTGACTGCGCGGCGGCTTTTGCGGCTCTTTGTCCGTAAGCGCACCAAAGGTTTCGATGTCGGCCTCTATCGGGCTGGCGGGGATGGCTTGCTCAGTCATAACGGATCCTTGGGTCGAGCAGTCCGTAGAGGACATCTGCAATCAGGTTAAACAGAACGATGAGGATGGCGAAGATGAAGGTCAGCGTCATCACCATTGGCAAATCGTTGGCGAAGAGGGCGGTCAGCAGCAGCTGGCCGATGCCATTCACCTTAAAGACGTTTTCGGTAATGATCGCCCCGCCAAAGATCGCGGGCATGCCCAGAGCGATGATGGTGACTACCGGGATCATGGAGTTGCGCAGCACGTGGACCATGACGACAACGCCCTCGCGCAGGCCTTTGGCGCGGGCCGTGCGGACGTAATCCTGATTAAGGTTGTCCAGCATCGCGCCGCGCATGTAGCGGCTGATCTGGGCTGTGGTTTGCAGCGCCAGTACCATCACCGGCATGATCATCTGGAAGATCTGCACCTTAAAGCTGGCCCAGTCGGTGACTACATGGGTGGTGTCATAGATCGAAGGTAACCAGCCAAGGTAGACCGAAAAGATCACGATCAGCAGCGGGCCGGTAAAGAACGGAGGGATCGAAAATCCGATCATAGTGATGAAGGTACCGGCCTGATCGAAAACCGAATAATGCTTGTAGGCCGAATAGATGCCGATCGGGATCGCGATGACGATGCCGACAACATAAGACAAACCAACCACCCAGAGCGTCTGCGGCATGCGCTGGACCACGATGTCCATCACCGGCGAACGGGTCTGCCACGAGATCACGCGCAACTCGCCTTGGTAAAAGGCGGTATCGGGCAACCATCCCAGCAAAAAGCTGGTGTTGGTCAGGTAATCGATAAAGATTTTGGGTTCGATCCAGAAGAACTGGATCAGCCATTTATAGTACTGCACGTACCACGGGGCACCAAGGCCAAGGGCTTCGCGCATTTTCTGTTTTACGTCGGGCGGCACCGTCAGGGGTACCTGGGCCATCGGATCACCGGGGGCAAGCTGGAGCAAGCCGAAGATGATAAAACTGATGAACAAAAGCGTTGGGATCGAAAGGATCAACCGTCGGAACGTGAAGGTCAGCATAGGGAACAGGCGCCTTTGTTTAGCAGTCTGTGAGGGATATGTACGTGTAAGGCGGGGAAAACCCCGCCTTACGGTATTGACGCGCGCGGGGAAACCCCCGCCGCAGCCTTACTTCATGCGATACCAATCGGCCACATTCCACAGTTCGCTGTCCCATACGTTCAACGCAACACCGCCAAGGCTGTTGGAGTGCGCAGAAACGCGGGCACGGTTCACCAGTGGCACGATTGTCATCGTGTCTTTGGTGATCATGTCGTTCAGCTTGCGACCGATTTCGCCGCGCTTGTCGAGATCACCGGTCTTTGCCAGTTCGTCGAGCAGGGCGTCATAGGCCGGATCACAGAAGCGGTTGATGTTCTCACCCTGCCACTGCGACGACGGCTTTGGTTCGTTGCCACAACGGTAGGCCGACAGGTACGCCTGCGGGTCTGTGCCGTTGAAGGTGTTCGCGTACATTTCCACGTCCGCATAGAACTTCTGGAACGTGTCAGGCGAACCCGGGTCACCACCAAAGAATACGGAACCGTCAAGGTTGCGCAATTCGGTTTCAACACCGATCTGGCTCCACCAGTCTTTGATCAACGCCTGGAAGTCCTGACGCACAGCGTTGGTAGATGTCTGGTACAGGATCGCCAGCTTTACGCCGTCCTTGTCACGCACACCGTCGCCATCGCTGTCGGTCCAGCCCGCTTCGTCGAGCAGGGCCTTCGCACCGTCGATGTCCTGCGTCAGACACTCTGTGTTGTCAGAGTTATAGAGAGCAGGGGCAGGGACGAGGTTACAGGTTGGTGTACCGGCCTTGCCATAGCCCACTTCGGTCAGCAGTTCGCGATCGATGGCCATCGACAGCGCCTTGCGGACTTTAAAGTCGGACAGGAACGGATGTGGTTCCGCAACGGTTGCACGTGTTTCTGGTGGCAGATCCGGTGACGGGTTGGTCAGGTTCATTTCCAGACGTTCAACCAGCGGGCCGAAACCGGCGATGGCTTTGCCTTTGCCGGCTTCTTCCATCTTGGCAATAACATCGGGTGCCAGTTGCAGGTTCCAGGCGTAATCGTATTCGCCCGTTTCCAGAACCGCACGACCCGCGGCTGCGGCGTCGCCACCGCCCTTGAGGGTCAGCGTTGCAAAGGCAGGCTTGCCTTCGACACGGTAGTTCTCGTTGGCTTCCATCGTGATCACGTCATTGGGACGGAATTCTACAACCTTGAACGGACCTGTGCCGATGGGGTTAAAGTTGGCTTCTGTACATTCGGGCGCTTTGGCACCGAGACAGTCCGCGAATTGCGCCGCCTGAATGATCGGGCTTTCGCCACCGACAAATGGGCCATACGGGTTTGGCTGCGGGTTCTCGAAAGTGACCTTGACGGTCAGCTCGTCGATGGCCTCTACGCTTTCGACACCCTGAAACTTGGCACCCTGTGCGCAACCGCCTTCGGGGTGCATGCAGTATTCGGCCGTGAATTTCACGTCCGCAGAGGTGAAGGGCGTACCATCGGACCATTTCAGGCCGGGTGTGATGTTCCATGTGATCGACTTGAGGTCTTCGGACACGCCGCCATTGGCAACGGTGGGAACCTCGGTCACCAGAAACGGAACCATTTCACCGGTTTCTGTGTAGCGGGCCAGTGGTTCGACAACCAAGGAACCGGCTTCGACGTCTTTTGTGCCGCCTGACAGGAACGGGTTAAGAATTGAAGGGGCCTGCCAATACAGGATTTTCACATCCCCGTCGCGGCCGCGTTCACCGGAATGACCGTCGGCAAAAGCAACCGGTGCAAAAGCAGTGGTTGCGATAGCCCCCATTAAAAGGGTTCTAAGTTTCATATATACTCTCCTTGTCGTACACGTTTTAGCTGTGCCGTGTTTTGGGGCAGGATGGTCCCGCCCGGTTTTATCGCCCGGGGATACATTAAGAGTGGCGCATAACCCTACGTAACCGAAGGCTTATGTTCGATACTCTGCCACGCACCCCCAGAGCGCATGGCCGCAATCACAACATGTTTCACGAGAATTGCAAGCTTTCTCATCGCTTGGACACAAAATAGGTCCGAATTTGACCCACTTCGTTTGACCTGCCCAAGTATTCACCTTAGCGTCTCTTGAAGACGCGCTGCCGAAACGCGTCATTGGATCATCAGGGGACATCATGCTCGATCAGACAAACACGGGGCCTATTGCGCAAATTCAGGGCCTTAGGGTCGAATTTCAGACCAAAGACGGCCCTGTTGTCGGGGTGGAGGATGTCAGTTTCGACATCAATCCGGGCGAAACCGTTTGTGTAGTCGGCGAATCCGGTTCCGGTAAATCGGTTTCATCCCTGTCGCTGATGCGGCTGGTGGAATACGGCGGTGGCGAGATTGCCGGCGGACGCCTTTTGTTTGATCGCGATGGCAAGGACCAGATCGATCTGGCCCAGACAAGCGGCCCCGACATGCGCCGGATCAGGGGCAACGAGATCGGGATGATCTTTCAGGAGCCGATGACGGCGCTGAATCCGGTGTTCACGGTGGGCCGCCAGCTGACCGAGGGTTTGCGCCTGCACAAGGGCATGAGCAAACGGCAGGCAGAGAGCCGCGCGCTTGAGTTGATGAATCAGGTGCGCATCCCCGAACCCGAGCGCCGCCTGAAGCAGTATCCCCATGAATTGTCCGGCGGTATGCGCCAGCGCGTGGTGATCGCGATGGCTTTGGCTTGTGAGCCGAAGCTGCTGATCGCGGATGAACCGACGACGGCGCTGGATGTGACGATTCAGGCTGAAATTCTGGCGCTGATGGACCGGTTGAAGCGTGAAACCGGCACGGCGGTCATGTTCATCACCCACGATATGGCGGTGGTGGCCCAGATGGCCGACCGCGTCGTCGTGATGTTTCGCGGCAATAAGGTCGAAGAGGGCACGGTCGAGGAAATCTTCGAGAACCCGCAGCACGCTTACACCAAAGCCTTGCTGGCCGCGGTGCCCAAGCTGGGCGAGATGACAGGCAAAGCTTTCCCCGAACCGATGAAGCTTTTGGGGTCCGAAGATAAACCGATTGTCCCGATTGAAGGCAGCGAAGAGGTGTTGCTGACGGTCAAGAACCTCACGACCCGCTTTCCGGTCAAGGGCGGGTTCTTTCGCCGAACGGTCGCCAATGTGCACGCGGTGGAGGATTTGTCGTTCACCATCAACAAGGGCCAGACGCTGAGCCTTGTGGGCGAATCAGGCTGTGGCAAATCCACGGCGGGGCGTTCGATATTGCGGCTGGTTGAGCCGCTGACCGGCGAGATCAACGTGGGCGGCAAAGATATAATGGCGCTGAACCAGCGTGACCTGCGCACTGCGCGGCTTGATATGCAGATGATTTTTCAGGATCCGTTCGCATCGCTGAACCCGCAGATGCCCTTGGCCGAACAGGTGGCCGAACCGATCCATAATTTTGGCACGCTCAAAGGCAAGGCCATCGACGAACGTGTGGAGATGCTGTTTGACCGTGTGGAATTGCCCCGCAGCTTCATGCGCCGTTTCCCACATGAATTGTCCGGCGGCCAGCGCCAGCGGGTGGCCATTGCGCGCGCCCTTGCACTGAACCCCAAGCTGATCATCGCGGACGAGGCGGTATCGGCGCTGGATGTGTCGGTGCAGGCGCAGGTGCTAAACCTGATGATGGAATTACAGGCAGAGCTGGACCTGAGCTTTTTGTTCATCAGCCATGACATGGCGGTGGTCGAACGCGTCAGCCATTATGTCGGCGTGATGTATCTGGGCCGCATCGTCGAAATCGGCACACGCCAGCAGGTCTTTGAAAACCCGCTGCATGCCTATACCCAAGCCTTGATGAAAGCGGTGCCAATTGCTGATCCGCGCAAGCGCAAGGACGAGAAGGATCTGAACTTCAAGCCGATCCCGTCGCCGATCCATCCTGCCGGTTATGACGCCAAGCCGTCAGAGTACGTCGAGGTAAACCCCGGCCACCACCTGTTGATCACTGATTGCGGATATTAAGAAATGACAGACCGTTTGACCCCACTGGAACTGATGACCAAGCTCATCAGCTTTCCCACTGTTTCGCGTGATAGCAATATTCCTTTGATTGACTGGGTGGCTGAGTACCTTGCCAGCCACGGGATTGAGTCGCACCGCTATATTGACCCCGATCAGCCCAAACATGCGCTTTTCGCCCATGTCGGCCCATGGGAAGAGGGCGCAGTTGTGTTGTCCGGTCATACGGATGTGGTGCCGGTCGACGGGCAACCCTGGGACACTGATCCGTTCACGGTGGTCGAGAAAGACGGCAAATATTACGGCCGCGGCACCTGCGACATGAAGGGGTTCGATGCGCTGGCCATCTGGGCCTTGGTCGAAGGGAAATATGCAGGGCTGAAACGCCCCTTGCAGATCGCGCTCAGCTTTGACGAAGAAATCGGCTGCACCGGTGCGCCGCCGATGATCAAGGCGATGCAGCCCGTGCTGCCCAAAGGGTCGGCGGCGATCATTGGAGAGCCATCGACGATGCAGGCGGTCACGGGCCACAAGGGCGGCACGGGGTTTGATACCCATGTCGTGGGTTTCGAAGTGCATTCATCGCTGCTGCACACGGGCGTCAATGCGATCATGGCGGGTGCCAAGCTGATCGAATGGGCAAACGAGATGAACACGGCCAATATGGCGGCCAAACCGACTGATCTGGCCGCGATGTTCGATCCGCCTTTCACCACCTGCCACGTCGGTATGATTTCGGGCGGTACGGCGCATAACATCACGGCCAAGGATTGCCATTTCGCGATGGATTTCCGTGTGGTGCCCGGCGAAGACAAGGATTACTGGGCGACGGCCTACCTCAAGAAAGTGCGCGAGGTCGAAGCGCAAATGCAGGCGGTCGTGCCCGAAACCGAGATCAGGATCAGCGAACGCTTTGACGTGCCGGCCCTACAACCGGAGCAGGACGGCGAGGCCGAAACGCTTGTGCGCCAGATCACCGGTGACAATGCCAGCCACAAGGTCAGCTATGGCACTGAAGCCGGGCAGTTTCAGGACGCCGGATATTCTGCGGTGATTTGTGGGCCGGGTGACATCGCACAGGCGCATCAGCCAAACGAATTCATCGAAGTGGCACAGTTTAACGCGGGCCATGATTTCATGCGCAAGCTGCTGGTGCGTCTGGGTTCATAAAACGGCGCGGCCTCTTGCGGGGCTGTCGCGGGGCCCGGACGGCGCGTTTGAGGGATAACAATGCAGGCTTTTCCAATTTCAGACACCAGCCCCGTGCAGTTTGCGGGGCCACTGCCCGCTGCGACCGATGTGGTGGTGATCGGCGGTGGCGTCATCGGGATCTGCACAGCGCTTTATCTGGCACAGGCAGGGCAATCGGTTGTGCTGCTGGAAAAAGGGCGCATCGCAGGCGAGCAATCGTCGCGCAATTGGGGATGGATCCGCCAGCAGGGGCGTGACCCCGACGAATTGCCGATCATGATCGAAGCGCTTGGGCGCTGGAAAGAACTCGCCGCGCAAACCGGTGTCGATTTCGGGTTACGCCAAGGCGGCGTGACCTATTTCGCGCAGACCTCCAAACAGCTGGCCGGTTTCGAGCGATGGACCGCCCATGCGCGCGGCTTAGGTGTCGATACGAAGATTCTCAACGGGTCGGAAACCGCGTCGATGTTCCCGCAGATGAGCGCACGGATGCGCGGCGCCATGGTGACACCATCGGATATGCGCGCCGAGCCGTGGACGGCTGTTCCCGCATTGGCGGGGATCGCCAGAGCCGCCGGCGTCCGGATCATTGAAAACTGCGCTGTGCGGATGCTGGATGTGCAGGCGGGCAATGTGGCAGGGGTGGTGACCGAGCGCGGCCTGATTAAATCACCTTCGGTTGTGTTGGCGGGGGGCGCGTGGTCCTCGTTGTTCCTGCGCAACCACGGCGTTGATATCCCGCTGCTTTCAGTGCGTGAAAGCGTGGCGGCGACCCATGTATTGCCGGATGTCCACAGCGGTGCCGCCGCGGACAACCGCGTTGCGTTCCGCCGCCGGATGGATGGCGGCTATACTTTGGCACCCGCAGGGGTGGCCGAGTTGTTCATCGGGCCCGATGCCTTTCGCGCCTTTCGCAAATATCTGCCGCAGCTGCGCCAAACCCCCTTTGGCCAGACCTACCGCCCCACCTCGCCCAAGGGGTTTCCCGATGCTTGGGGCACGCCGCGCCGGTGGGCGGGCGACGAGGTCACACCGTTTGAGCGGATGCGTATCCTTGATCCGGCCCCCGATATGAAGCAGTTGCGCCGCCTTGTACGCAACTTTCAGGAACGATTCCCCAGTTTGCCGCAGGTGCGGTTGAAATCCGCCTGGGCAGGCATGATTGACACGATGCCTGATCAGGTGCCGATCGTGGATCACTGTGCTGCAATTCCGGGTTTGGTTATTGGCACCGGCATGGCGGGGCACGGTTTTGGCATCGGGCCGGGGATGGGTCGGGTGCTGGCCGCTCTGGTCATGGGGGATGCTTTGGGGCATGATCTGAAACGGTTCCGCGCAGACAGGTTTTCAGATGGAAGCGCAATAGATTTAGGGCCACCTTTCTGAATTTCTCCAGCAGGATATCCAAAATGCCGATCAAGAACCGCTTTGCCGAGACACACGCAGAAATCACCGCATGGCGGCGGCATTTACACCAATATCCCGAAATCCAATTCGACGTGCATGAGACCGCGAAATTCGTCGAGGAAAAGCTGCGCAGCTTCGGCATCACCGACATCACCACTGGCATCGGGCAGACCGGTGTGGTTGCGGTGATTGAGGGGCGGCAGACGGCGTCAGGACGCACTGTGGGCCTGAGGGCGGATATGGATGCGCTGCCGATCCATGAGGCGACTGGCCTGCCACATGCGTCGAAAATCGCGGGCAAGATGCATGCCTGCGGGCACGACGGGCATACGGCGATGTTGCTGGGGGCGGCGCAATATCTGGCCGAGACCCGCAATTTCGATGGCCGCTGTGTGCTGATTTTCCAGCCCGCCGAAGAAGGCGGCGGCGGCGGCAATGAAATGGTCAAGGACGGGCTGATGGAGCGCTGGTCGATCGACGAGGTTTACGGCATGCACAATATGCCGGGTTATCCGGTGGGAAAGTTTGCAATCCGCAAGGGGGCTTTGTTGGCGGCTGCCGATCAGTTCGACATCGTGATTGACGGGCAGGGCGGCCATGCGGCGGCCCCGCATGAGGCGGTTGATACCAATCTGGCTGCGGCCCATGTGGTTGTGGCGCTGCAATCCATCGCGGCGCGCAATGTGGATCCGGTGAAACAGGTGGTTGTGTCGGTCTGTACCCTGCGCAGCGACACGGACAGCCACAATGTGCTGCCCCAGACGGTCAAACTGCGCGGCACGGTGCGCACGCTGGATGAGGATGTGCGCGATCTGGCCGAAGCGCGCCTGCACGATATTGTGACCCATACCGCAGCGGCGCATCAGTGCCGCGCCGAGATCGACTATGAACGCGGCTATCCGGTCACGGTGAACCACGACGCCGAAACCGATTTCGCCGCGGATGTTGCCGAAACTGTAACCCCCGACGTCTGGCGCGACACGCCACCGATTATGGCGGGCGAGGATTTTTCTTACATGCTGAACGCGCGGCCCGGTGCCTATATGATGATCGGCAACGGGGTCGAGGGCGCAACGGTGCATCACCCGATGTATGATTTCAACGACGAGGCGATACCGGCAGGCTGTTCGTGGTTTGCCGAAGTGGTTGAGACGCGACTGAAGGCAAGTTAGGCGGCACGCAAGGTTTAGAGCTGGGACAGGCTTTGCGCGATTTCATCCGCAATGAGGCGCGCGTCAATGTCGCCGCGCTCTGACGATACGCGCAAGCCCATCAGGTCCGATTGATACCGGCGCGCCAATGCCGTCGGGTCGCGTTCGGCGCTGATCTCACCCTTGGCTTGTGCTTGCGCAAAGACATCGGCAAACAGCCCTTCCATAGTTTTAAGGTGGGTGGTCGCGCGCGCCGCAAGCGGATGGTCGCGGGGCTTTAACTCCAGAACCGTTTTCGCCAGCATGCAGGCTTGAGCCGGGGCGGAGTCGCGCGAAATCACCAATTTGGGATAGTCTTGCAGGGCGCGCAGCGCGCCTTCGGCTTCGACCAGCGTTGTCAGACGCGCGGCCCCATCAGCGGCATAAGTATCCATCGCTAATTCATACAGCGCATCCTTTGACCCGAAAGCGGCATAAAAGCTGCCGGGTTTCATCTTTAATTCGTTTTCGAGATCTTTCAGCGATGTACCGGCCCAGCCCTGTCGCCAGAACAAATCGCGCGCGCGCGCAATCAGGGCAGTACGGTCATAGTTGGGTTTGCGGGGCACAGGATCACCTATTCTTGAACGATTACTCAATTATATACTTGAGTGACCGCTCAAGAAAGCCTAAATGCGTTTTAGCAATACAAATCTAAAGGAACTTGCCATGACTGATTTCCCTTCACACGATCTCGATACTGCCCCCGAAGCGTCAAAGCCGCTGCTGGAAGCATCGCAAAAGGCGTTCGGCCGTCTGCCCGGCCTGCACAAGGTTCTGGCCGAAAGCCCGCAGGCTTATGAGGGCTATCAGGTGCTGCACAAGCTGTTCACCGAGACAGATTTCGACGCGGACGAGCTGACCGTTGTTTGGCAGGCAATCAATGTCGAAAACGAATGCCACTACTGCGTGCCGGCGCACACAGGGATCGCCAAGATGATGAAAGTCTCCGATGATCTTTCCGACGCGCTGCGCAACGAAACGCCTTTGGGCTCGGACAAACTGGAAGCCTTGCGCAGCTTTACCGTGCAGATGGTGCGCCAGCGCGGCAATGTGACAGATGCGCAAATGAAGGCCTTCTTTGACGCCGGTTACGGTCACCGTGCGGTTCTGGACGTGATCCTTGGTATGGCGCAGAAAACCATGTCGAACTACACCAACCACGTCGCGCAAACACCTGTCGACGAAGTGTTCCAGCCACTGGCGTGGACACGCAGCGAAAAGCCGCTGGAGGTCTAAGGACAACCGCCGACGGCGCGCGTTTGCACGGCGTCGGTGTTGCCCGTCCTGTCGGTGGACCGGATGATCTGAACGAAAGAAAAAGGGGCACAACCGCTGCCCCTTTTGTCTTGCGGGGGAAAGGCATAGAACCCTGTCATATCGTATTTTTTCGGAAGGAAACCCGATGCCGGTCAAAAACCGTTTTGCCGAACTTCATGACAACATCACTGCATGGCGCCGTGATCTGCACGAACACCCTGAAATCCTGTTCGAAACCCACCGCACCTCTGCCACAGTGGCCGAAAAACTGCGCAGTTTCGGGTGTGACGAAGTGGTCGAAGGCATCGGGCGCACCGGTGTTGTCGGCGTGATCAAGGGCAAAACACAGACCTCGGGCAAGGTCATCGGGTTGCGCGCGGATATGGATGCGCTGCCGATCCATGAACAAACCGGCGTTGAATATGCCTCCAAGACGCCAAATGCGATGCATGCTTGCGGGCATGACGGGCACACAGCAATGTTGCTGGGCGCAGCGCAGTATCTGGCCGAAACCCGTAATTTCGATGGCACCTGCGTGGTGATTTTCCAGCCCGCCGAAGAAGGCGGCGGCGGTGGTAAGGAAATGTGCGACGACGGGATGATGGAGCGTTGGGGCATTCAGGAAGTCTATGGCATGCACAACTGGCCCGGTATGCCGACCGGTTCCTTCGGCATCCGCACAGGTCCGTTTTTTGCCGCGACCGACCTGTTAGAGATCGAAGTCGAAGGTCTTGGCGGGCATGCGGCCAAGCCGAACGAAACCATTGATACCACCGTGGTCACCGCGCATATCATCACCGCGCTGCAAACCATCGTCAGCCGCAATGCCGATCCGATCGGCAATATCGTGGTGTCGATCACATCAATCGAATCTTCGTCAAAAGCCTTCAACGTGATCCCGCAGCGTGTGAACCTGCTGGGCACGGTGCGCACGCTTTCGAATGAATTGCGCGATCTGGCCGAAAAGCGGGTTGTCGAAATCTGCGAAGGTGTCGCGGCCAGTTTCGGGGCCGTGGCGCGGGTGAAATACGTGCGCAACTATCCGGTGATGGTGAACCATCCCGAGCAGACCGAGTTCGCCGCGGATGTGGCACGGCAGGTCGCGGGTGAGTGCGGCGAGGCTCCCTTGGTCATGGGCGGCGAAGATTTTGCCTTCATGCTCGAAGCGCGTCCCGGTGCATATATCCTGATGGGCAACGGGGACGGCGCGGCGGTGCATCACCCGATGTATAATTTCAACGACGAAGCGATCCCCGCAGGGTGCAGCTGGTGGGCAGGCATTGTCGAACAGCGCATGCCAGCGGCGTAATCTAGAAGTTCGGGGTGGGGGACCCTCCACCCCGAAACGCGCGCAGGTTTAGGTCGGTTTTGCTGAGGGGGATGCGTCGCCGGTCTAACCGTCAGACAGCAGGCGACGATAGAGCGCGATGAGCTGCGCCGCCTCGCGTTCGATGGAAAAGTGCTGCGCCACATGCGGGCGCACATTCTGTCCCCAGTCATCTATCGGAAACGGCGGTGCAAAGGCGTCGTGGATCGCGGTTGATAAAGCCGCGGGGTCTTCGGGCGCGACCAAGGTACCGGTGCCCTGCACAATAATCTGTTCAAATGCGCCGACACGGGTGGCGACAACCGGCACGCCGCAGGCCATGGCCTCAATCGGGGTCAGGCCGAACCCCTCCCAGCGTTGTGGCGCGACATAGAGATCAAGGATGCGGTACCAATCGGCCATTTCCTCGACCGGGACTTCGGGCAGGAAATGGAAATTGCCAACAAGGCCCTGTTTTTCAATGCCGTCTTTAATCTCCTGTAAGAATGCGCGGTCCTTTGGCACGGCGCGCCCCATGATCAGGGCATGAGCTTGCGGGTTGCGTGTGATGACGTCCGCCATGGCAGTGCAAAAAACATCCGTGCCTTTCGACGCGCGAATACGTCCGTAACACCCGACGAGCTGCGCGTTTACAGGCAACCCGAGTTTTTCACGCAAGGCGGCCTTGTCCTGCGCAGGTGCAAAACCGTCCAGATCAATCCCGTGCATGATGACCTGCGCGGGGTTCTCAAGATAGGCCGCCCCCCGTTCGGAGGTCGCCACCACCGCGTCCATCCGCCGGATCAGCCAACGGGTCAGTCCGCTTTGTTTGCGTTGCGACGCCGAGGTAAAGACCAGCTTCAGCCGTTTGCCCAGCAGGTATTTCAACGCCAGCCCGCCGATCATCTCGACGTTGCGCCGCGCATGCCAGACGCGCGGACCATCGGGGCCAGAACGCGGCATAGTGATCAGCGACGCCAGCGGGATTTGCGGCACATGGGCGGGGATCACGGGGCCGGTTGCAGCAATGGTGATGTCACGCGACTGGACGGGCACAAGGCGCACAACTGTGGATGTCACACCGGAGAGGCGTTTCTTGAAATTCGGGGCGATCACTTGGACTTTTGCAATGTCGACGTGGCTCATGAGGTCAGCTCCAGCGCGGTGATCAGGCGGGTGGCGATGCCGTCCAGCAGGTCGGTTTGCCCGTCGATGAAATCGCGTGCGGCGGTGCAGGACTTGGCGCGCGCCGCATCATCGCGCAGCAGGTGATCCACCTTTGCCGCCAGATCCGCACCATCCGCCACAAAGCGGGCCGCGCCAAGCGTTTCCATCTCGGCGTAGGTTTCTGCAAAGGCTGCAACATGGGGGCCCGACAGCACGCAAGCCCCTGATTGCGCCACTTCAAACGGATTATGCCCGCCAATGGGTTTCAGCGAACCGCCCAGGAAAACGATGTCTGCCAGATCATACCACAACCCCAGTTCGCCCATGGTATCCGCCAGAAACACCTGTCCGCCCGGCATGTCACCACGGGTGCGCCGCGTCAGGCTAAGCCCTGCGCCCGCGATCAGGTTCATCACATCATTGCCTCGTTCGGGATGGCGCGGCGCGAGGATCAGACACAGGTCGGGGTGCGTTTCCAGCAAGGTTTTATGCGCGGCCAGCACAGCCTGTTCTTCGCCCTCATGGGTGGAGGATGCGACCCAGACGGGGCGGTGACCGATTGCAGCGCGGGCCTCGAACAATGCATCTTCGTCAACCGGCAGGGGGCCTGCCATGGATTTCAGATTGATGCCACGCGCCACCCGTTCTGCGGGGGCATGCATGTTGACCATGCCTTGAGCCATCTTGTCGTTCTGCGTCAGGATCAGTGAAAACACGTCCAGCAGATAGGCCGCAAGTTTCGGACGTTTGCGCCAGCTTTCCATGGATCGTTCCGACAGGCGGGCGTTGACCATGGCCAGCTTGGCCCCTGTGGCATGGGTCCGGCGCAACATTTGCGGCCAGATCTCGCTTTCGACAAACACGGCTGCATCGGGGTGCCAGTGTTTCAGGAAACGGCGCAGGGGGCCGGGGGCGTCAAACGGGGCGAACTGATGCACGCAGCGCGGCGGCAGGCGGCTTGCCAACAGCTTGGCAGAGGTCGCAGTGCCGGACGTGATCAGAAACTGCGCTTGCGGCAGGTGCACGCCCATACGCGCGATCAGCGCCAGCACAGACAGGCTTTCCCCAACCGATGCTGCATGAAACCATACCAGCGGCACGCCGTCTTCGCGCGGTTCGGTGGCGTGGCCGATTTTCTCATGCGCCCGCACAACGCTGACGCCAGCACGGCGCAGCTTTTTGGACTCAACAAAGGTTGCGAAAGGCACCAACACCATGCTGGCCGCGACCCATGCGCGATAAAGGAAGGGCGCGGACATGGTGGGGGTCAGCCGCCGGTGTGGCTCATGTGGCGCGGCATCTGGCCGTCCAGACGCTGGCGGGAATAATCGAAATCATGGCCTTTGGGTTTGTGACTGATGGCGTCGCGAATGGCCATTTCCAGCACGCGGGTATCGTCGGGGCTGGCGCGCAGGGGCGCACGCAGGTCGGCCATGTCTTCCTGACCCAGACACATGTACAATTCGCCCGTGCAGGTCAGGCGCACGCGATTGCAGCTTTCGCAGAAATTATGGGACAGCGGTGTGATAAAGCCGATTTTCTGACCGGTTTCCTCAAGGCGCACATAGCGGGCAGGTCCGCCGGTGCGTTCGGCCAGATCGGTGACGGTGTAATGGTCGGCATAGCGGGCGCGCACATCGTCCAGCGACCAATATTGGCCCAGCCGGTCCTCGTTGCCCAGATCGCCCATTGGCATGACTTCGATCCAGGTCAGATCCATGCCCAGATCGGCGCACCATTTCGTAATTTCGGGCAGTTCGCTTTCGTTGAAATCTTTCAGGGCGACCGCATTGATTTTGACCTTCAAACCGGCCTTCAATGCGGCATCAACACCGCGCAATACTTGGGGCAGGCGGCCCCAGCGGGTGATCTCGGCAAACTTGCCTTCGTCGATGGTATCAAGCGAGATGTTCACGCGGCGCACGCCGGCGGCGTAAAGATCGTCGGCGAACCGCTCAAGCTGGCTGCCGTTGGTGGTCAGCGTCAGCTCTTTCAACGCGCCGCTTTCCAGATGGCGGGTCATGGAATTGAAAAACGTCATGATCCCCTTGCGCACCAAAGGTTCGCCACCGGTGATGCGCAATTTCTCGACACCCAGACCAACAAACGTGGTGCACATGGCGTCCAGTTCTTCCAGTGTCAGCAATTCCTTTTTCGGCAGGAAAGTCATGTTCTCGGACATGCAATAGACACAGCGGAAATCACAACGGTCGGTGACCGAAACGCGCAAATAGGTGATGGCGCGGGCGAAGGGATCAATCAAAGGGGCGTTCATGGGGTAATAGGTAGTGATCCACCGGCGGCTGGGCAAGCGGCATTTGGATGATTGAAGTGACAGAACAGGAAAGCTAGGGTCGAGGAATTGCAAAACTAGGGATTAGAAAATGAAACACTTGATGATGATCACCACGCTGGCGGCGTTGCTGGCCGGCTGTACACCGCCGGAAGCTGAAGCCCCCGTTGAAGAACCTGAACAAGAGATTATACCGTTAAGCATCGCACTGCCGACCTGAAGGTCGCGGTTCAAACAGACAAAAGCGGCATGGGAGATCAGGCTGGATATGAAGAAAATTGTGGTATCCGTCGTTCTTGTGGCGCTTTTATCGGGCTGTTCGACAGTCGGGGGTTTCCTGCGCAAGGATCCTGCACCTGTGGTAGAGGCTGACGCAGCTCTGCCGCCCGCCGCCGAAGTGGAAACGGCAGCACTTGCCCCTGCGACTGCTGCGCCACCGCCGCCAACAGCAGCGCGCACAGCCGAAGCACTGGATACCACTACGCCCGAACAACGCGCCGCAGCCGTGGCTCCCGCGCAGAGCCCCAGCAAGAATTTGGGCAAAACGGTTGTGTCCTTGGGCAGTCCAACAGAGCCCGGATTGTGGGTAAAGACACCCTTGGTCAAAACCGAATCCCAAGGGCGGGTCACCAACCTTGCCAATGGCAAATCGTCGCTGGTGACCTTGCTGCCGCTCGACGGCCCCGCGACCGCTGGCAGCCGGATGTCGCTGCCCGCCTTGCGGTTGATCGGTGCCTCATTGACGGATTTGACCGAAGTCGAGGTGGCCTTGGAAGGGTAACGCCCTGATCAGCCAGCCTTTTTCAAAAACCGCAGGGCTTCTTTTACCGCAAAGGGTTTCATTTTGTCGCCATGGGCGTCGATGAACCCTGTCGTGCGGGCCGCGTCATGTTTGGACAATTCGCGCAGCCACCAGCCAATGGCTTTCTGAATGAACCACTGGTGATCGGTGCTCAGGCTTGCGGCCCAGCCAAGAATGCGATCACGCGCCTCAAGCTCGGCGGGTTTGGGGTGGTTCTGTTTGGTCCAGGGCAGGGTGCTGACAAAAGCCGCGCGCCGCGTCCACATATGATCCGAAGCGATCCATGTTTCGACCGTGTCGAGCCGCGAAGGATCGGCAACCAGCCGTTTTTGACCTGCCATGCAGGCGTGATCGGCAATGGCCCAGCTGTCAAAATCCGGCGTCCATGACGCGATTAATTCCCAAGCGGGCGTATCCTCGGGGCGAATGCGGGCTTGGGTCAGCAGTTTGGCGGCGGCGACCCGTGCCTCGTAAATGTCGGTTTGCCACAGGGCGTCGGCAAGGGTGACGCGGTCCGGTGTTTCCAACTCGCTGCGCCACTCTTTGGTCAGGGCGTCGATCTGTGGATTGGCGAGGCCCAGATAGGTACGATCAACCTTGTGATATTTGCGCATTTCAAGGGCGCGGGCAGGGTCGGTGAGGGCGGTCAGCTGTTCAAGATAGGGTTCATGCATCGTCAGTGTCCAATATATGCGTAGGCAAACCGTCGATGGTGGTTTGGTTACGTTCTTTCCAGTAGGTCGCGATGCCGTCGGGACCTTTGTCTTCGGTCCAATCCTTCAACACATCACGCGGCCCTTGGTGATCAAAGAAAGGCACGGCATAGCCGCAAGAGGTTTGCATCATCTCGACCGTCATATCATAGATCTGGCGCGCGCCTTCGGTCGCGGGGAATGCGCCGTTCAACGTGGCAAACTCCGCATCGCGCGGGTGCAGGGTACGCGCGGTGCCATAGGCGCGCATGATCATCGGGCGTTTTTCGAAACCGCACCACATCAATGTCATGCGGTTGTGCAGCGCCAGATGGGCAGCGGTTTCGTTGCCCGACCCTGTCCAGTTGCGCCAGATGATCCGGTTTGGCCCCATGACGCGCAGGCTGTCCATGCCCTTGGGCGAGACATTGACCCGCCCGGCATCCGCCGCTGTGCCACAAAAGAAAATGTGTTGGGCCTGAATAAACTGGCGGTGATCGTCAGTGATCCGGTCGAATTGTTTGGCCACTATTCCACCGTAACAGATTTGGCGAGGTTGCGGGGCTGATCCACATCCGTGCCTTTCGCGACGGCCGTATGATAGGCCAGTAATTGGGCGGGGATGGCGTAAAGGATTGGGCCCAAAGCTTCGGAAATGCGCGGCATTTCAATGGTGGCCCAGACGCCTTCGCTGGCATCGGCAAGACCGTCGCTGTCCGAGATCAGGATCACCTTGCCTTGGCGCGCCATGACTTCCTGCATGTTGCTGACGGTCTTGTCGAACAGCGTGTCATGCGGGGCCAGAACCACCACCGGCATGTTTTCGTCGATCAACGCGATGGGGCCGTGTTTGAGTTCGCCTGATGCATAAGCTTCGGCGTGTATGTAGCTGATTTCTTTTAGTTTAAGGGCAGCTTCATGCGCCATCGGGAACATTCGTCCACGGCCTAGAAACAGCACGTCTTGCGCGTGTGACAGCTTTTGCGCCGCATCACGGATTTCGTCATTCTTCTCAAGGGCGGCATTGATCACCGACGGCAGGCCGCGCAGGGCGCTGACGTGATCGGCCAGGGCTTCGTCGGTCAAAACGCCGCGCTGGTGCGCGGCTTTCAGCGCCAGCAGGAATAGAACGGTCAGTTGGCAGGTAAAGGCCTTGGTCGAGGCCACACCAACTTCGATCCCCGCGTAGATGGGCAGGGCCAGATCGCTTTCGCGTGCGATAGAAGATTCCGGTACGTTCACCACCGACAGGATGGTTTGCGCGCGGCCCGCGCAATAGCGCAGGGCGGCCAGCGTGTCGGCAGTTTCCCCTGACTGGCTCACGAACACAGCTAATGTGCGGTCCGGGATCGGTGGTTCGCGATAGCGGAACTCAGACGCGACATCGACTTCGACAGGGATGCGGGCGATCTGTTCAAACCAGTATTTCGCCGTCAGACAGGCGTAAGAGGCCGTGCCGCAGGCAACCATGGTTATGCGGTCGATCTGGGTGAAATCAATGCCGGCATCCGGCAACAGGATGTCGCCCGCGTCCGACAGGTAATGCGACAGGGCCTGACCGATCACGCCGGGCTGTTCGGCAATTTCTTTGGCCATAAAGTGCTTGTGGCCTGCCTTGTCGATGCGGGTGGCGTCGATCTGGATCTGCTTGATGGCGCGGTTGGCAAGGCTGCCGTTGGCGTCGGTGATTTCGACAGAGCTGCGGGTGATGACGGCAATATCGCCCTCTTCCAGATAGGAAATGCGGTCGGTCATCGGCGACAGGGCAATTGCGTCACTGCCGACGAACATCTCGCCGGTGCCATACCCGATGGCAAGCGGCGACCCTTTGCGTGCCGCGATCATAAGATCGTCATGCCCGTCGAACAGGAAGGCCAGCGCAAATGCACCCTCCAGACGGGACAGGGTTTTCTTTGCCGCCTCGACCGCAGACATGCCGGTGGTCATATAGTGGTGGGTAAGCAGCGCGACCGTTTCCGTGTCGGTTTCAGTGACAAACTCGACCCCTGATGCCGCCAGTTCGGTGCGCAATTCGCGAAAGTTCTCGATGATGCCATTGTGCACTACCGCGACCTTACCCGCCTGATGCGGATGGGCGTTGGTGACGTTCGGTGCGCCGTGCGTGGCCCAGCGGGTGTGCCCGATGCCGGATTTGCCCGCCAGCGGTTCATGCACCAGAAGATCGGACAGGTTCACCAGCTTGCCAACGGCGCGGCGGCGGGCAAGCTGGCCCTCGTTGATGGTCGCGATTCCGGCGCTGTCATAGCCGCGATATTCGAGGCGTTTTAGCGCTTCAACAAGGATGGGGGCAACTTCGTGGCTGCCAAGGACACCTACAATACCACACATTTTCAGCTGCCTCTCTGCTGTTTGGCCTTTTTGGCCTTTAACATATCGAACAATTTGCGCGCCATGCCCGGTTTTTCGACCTGCGGTGCGCGGGCCAGTGCCAAGGCGTCCGGTTCTACATCCGACGTGATCACGGAGCCGCTGCCGGTCATGGCACCCGACCCGATGGATACAGGGGCCACCAGCATGGTGTTGGACCCGATAAAGGCGCGCGCGCCTACATGGGTATGATGTTTCATCACCCCGTCATAATTGCAGGTGATCGTGCCGGCACCGATGTTGGCTTGCGCGCCAATGGTGGCATCGCCGATATAGCTCAGGTGGTTGACCTTGGCCCCTTCGGCGATCTGTGCATTCTTGATCTCGACGAAATTGCCGACCTTGACGTGTTCGGCCAGTTCAGCACCGGGGCGCAGGCGCGCATAGGGGCCAACGACAGAGCCGCGCGAGACGTGGCATCCTTCAAGATGCGAAAAGGCGCGAATGGTTGCGCCGGATTCAACTGTCACGCCGGGGCCGAACACTACATTGGGTTCGATCAATGTGTCGCGGCCAATTACCGTGTCACGGGCAAGGAGTACCGTGTCGGGCGCTGTCAGGGTTACGCCGTCTTCCAGCAAACCGGCGCGGGCGCGGGTCTGGAAATCACCTTCGGCGCGGGCGAGTTCGGCGCGCGAATTAATGCCCACGGTTTCCCATTCGTCACAGGTGACGGCGGTGGCGGACAAGCCGCGCCCCCGGGCAAGGCCGACGATATCGGTAAGATAGTATTCTTCGGAGGCGTTTTTGTTGTCCACCGCGTCGATCAGATCGAACAGCAGATCGGCGTTACAGGCCACAACACCGGAATTGCACAGGGTTATGGTGCGCTCATCTTCCGAGGCATCTTTGAATTCGACGATCCGGTCCAACTGCTGTCCGTCCATCACCAACCGGCCATAGCGCGCAGGATCGGCGGCTTCGAACCCCAAAACGACGACGTCGTTCTGTTTCAATGCCGCTTGCATATCTTCAAGGGTTTGCGGGCGGATAAACGGCGTATCGCCGTATAGCACCAGCGCCATCCCATCAAATCCGGCCAGCGCGTCGCGGGCTTGGGCCACGGCATGGGCAGTGCCCAGTTGTTCGGTCTGTTCGACCACTTTGATCGTCGCATCGTGGCTCAGCGTCGCGGTGCGTACCTGTTCGACCCCGTGACCCGCAACCACAACAGTACGCTGAGGCGCAAGCATGGTGCCCGCCTCAAGCGCGTGGACCAACATCGGTTCCCCTGCAATGGGGTGCAGGACCTTGGGCAGGTCCGAATTCATCCGTGTGCCTTTGCCAGCGGCAAGCACGATCAAGGCGGTTTTCATTATATTACTCGTCTATTCGTTAATTGGCCCCTCTTTACGCGGTTGGCGCAAAGGCGCAAGACTGGCGGGGATCAAACATAGTTGCGTGTTGCAACATCGGCGGGCGGTGATCCGCGCATGGAGGCGGTTGAGTGAAGACAGTTGTATTCGATTTGGACGGCACGTTGGCGGACACCAGTGGTGATTTGATCGCGGCGGCCAATGCGTGTTTTCGCGAAATGGGTGCGGGCGATCTGCTCGATGTTGCGAGCGATGCGGGCACGGCCTTGCGCGGGGGGCGGGCGATGCTGCGCTTGGGGATGCAGCGGTTGGGCCGTGCTGGCGACGAGGCGACGATCGACGCTTATTATCCCAAGCTGCTCGCGGCCTACGCGCGTGACATCGACACGCATACGGTCCTTTACGACGGCGCCATGGCGGCGGTTGAGCGGTTAAAGAGTGCGGGGTATTTCGTGGCCATCTGCACGAACAAGCCCGAGGGCTTGGCCGATACATTGCTGACACGGCTGGGGGTGCGCGGGGCGTTTGACGCCATGCTCGGGGCTGACACGCTGGCGGTGCGCAAACCCGACCCCGAACACTTGTTTGAAACGGCGCGGCGTGCAGGTGGCGATCCTGCGCAATGCGTTTTGATCGGCGATTCCGACACGGACCGCAAGACGGCGCGGGCGGCAGGCGTGCCTTGTGTTCTGGTGACCTTTGGTCCGTCCGGTGATGACATGCTGGCGCTAGCGCCCGAGGCGTTGCTGGAGCACTATGATGATCTGGACCGTATCGTTGTGGATTTGATTGGAGCCGCTGCATGAGCGAGGTTTTCAAGGGTAGCTTTACCCAGCAAGAGCCGATCCCCGAAGAGGGGATCGAGGCGGCTGTGGCGGTCATGCGCTCGGGCCGGTTGCACCGGTATAACACGGCGGCGGAAGAGTTGGCCGAAACGGCTTTGCTGGAACAGGAATTTGCCGCACAGGTTGGTGCGAAATTCTGTTTGGCGGTGGCGTCGGGTGGATATGCGATGGCGACAGCCTTGCGCGCGGTCGGGGTGAAACCCGGCGACAAGGTGCTGACCAATGCCTTTACGCTGGCACCTGTGCCGGGGTCGATTGCGGCGGTTGGTGCGGTGCCGGTCTTTGTCGGGGTTACAGATCAGCTGGTCATTGATCTGGACGATCTGGCAGCCAAGGCGGGGCAGGCGGATGTGCTTTTGCTCAGCCACATGCGCGGGCATCTTGCGGATATGGACGCGTTAATGGCGATTTGTGACGGCGCTGGTGTGACGGTGATCGAGGACTGCGCCCATACGATGGGGGCCTCGTGGAATGGGGTGGCGTCGGGCACACAGGGCAAAGTGGGGTGCTATTCCTGCCAGACCTATAAGCATGTGAATTCCGGTGAGGGCGGATTGTTCGTCACGGATGATGCTGAGGTCGCAGCGCGCGCGGTGATCCTTTCGGGATCCTATATGATGTACGAAAAACATCTGGCAGGGCCACCGGCCGAAGCATTTGCGCAAATCCGCTATGAAATGCCGAACATCTCCGGCCGTATGGACAATTTGCGGGCGGCGATTTTGCGGCCCCAACTGCGCAAGCTGGATCAACAGCGTGACCGATGGAACGAACGTTACTACGCGGTTGAAGCGGGGCTGCGCGACACCCCAGGTCTGACGGTGATCGAACGGCCGGCGGCCGAGGTGATCGTCGGCTCCTCCATCCAGTTCCTTTTGCAGGGCTGGTCAAGTGAGGCGGTTGAGGACGTGCTGGCGCGCTGTCTGGCGCGGGGGGTGGAGTTGAAGTGGTTCGGCGGGGCGGAACCAGTCGGTTTTACCAGCCGCTATGACAGCTGGCGCTATGTCGACGCACCGCGGATGCCGAAAAGCGATGCAGTATTGGCGGGCATTGTGGACATGCGGGTGCCGCTGACATTTTCACTGGAAGATTGCCAACTGATTGCGCGGATCATCAAGGCGGAAGTCAGCGCAGTGTATCAAAGCGCCTGAACAGCAACGCCTCCGACACTGTCGGAGGCGTTGCTGTTGTATTTAGAACGTGATCACAGCGTGCTCACCGACATCGGGCGTGCTTTCGGTCAATTGTGCTTTTGCGATCTCGTAAAGGAATTTGAGGCTACCGCCGGTCAGCCATACCTCCGCCTCTAACGGATCAAAGCGCAGCAGTTGGATGTCGGGATCCTGCTTGCCGCCTTCGAACCATGCTTCGGCAACCTTGTTCCAGATGTCGTCCAGTTTTGCCGGATCATTCGAGACGCTCAGCGTGCCTTCCACGCGGGCATGTAGGGACTCGTCCGTGCTGCTGACGATGAATGTGCCCGGTGTGCCGGCACCGGCAGCTTTGGACAGGTCGGTTTGCTTGGCCGTGATGAACCACAGCGTCGCACTCGGGTCATCATCGTCGAAATAGTGGCTCATCGGGACAGCGCGGGCCGAACCGGCGGACAACATTCCAACGCGGGTGCCTTCCAAACGGTCGAGGAATTCTTTTTTGATATGATCACTCATGATGCGTGTACCTTTGTATTGTCTGTGTTCACCGTCTCAACAGGACAAGGGCCGCTCCGGTTCCATTGCGCGGCGCGAAAACGTAAATATTGCGACGAGCTTGGCCGACACGGTTGACGGGTGGGCAGGGGATGCGTAAGGATATGAACAAGTGTTCATTAAAACGGTTTTTGGGGAGAGAGCCATGTTCACCGCAAGCATGAAATTCAATTTGGGCGAAGACGTCGACGCGATGCGCGAAATGGTGCACCGTTGGGCGCAGGAACGCGTCAAGCCGATGGCGGCGGAGATCGACCAGAAAAACGACTTTCCCCCAGAGTTATGGACCGAAATGGGCGAATTGGGCCTGCTGGGCATGACGGTGCCGGAAGAATTCGGCGGCTCTGGCATGAGCTATCTCGCGCATACGGTTGCGGTAGAGGAAATCGCACGGGCTTCGGCCTCGGTTTCCTTGTCCTACGGAGCGCATTCGAACCTTTGCGTGAACCAGATCAAACTGAACGGGACGGATGAACAGCGCCGTCAATTCCTGCCCAAACTGTGTTCCGGCGAACACGTGGGCGCTCTGGCGATGTCGGAGCCTTCGGCGGGCAGTGACGTGGTGTCGATGAAACTGCGGGCGGAAAAGCGCAATGATCACTACCGCTTGAGCGGCAATAAATACTGGATCACCAACGGGCCGGATGCACAGACGCTGGTGGTCTATGCCAAAACCGACCCCGATGCGGGGTCCAAGGGGATCACGGCCTTTCTGATCGATAAGGACATGAAGGGGTTCAGCACCAGTCCCCATTTCGACAAGTTGGGTATGCGCGGATCAAACACCGCC
The DNA here is from genome assembly GCF_000622325.1 of Sulfitobacter geojensis. Taxonomy (NCBI): domain Bacteria; kingdom Pseudomonadati; phylum Pseudomonadota; class Alphaproteobacteria; order Rhodobacterales; family Roseobacteraceae; genus Sulfitobacter; species Sulfitobacter geojensis. The sequence continues at coordinate 2,646,531 of NZ_JASE01000005.1, read as the reverse complement.
GAGCTGATCTTTGATGATGTCGAAGTGCCGTTCGAGAATGTCTTGGGCGAAGAGGGGCGCGGCGTGCGAGTGCTGATGTCAGGGCTTGATTATGAACGTGTGGTGCTGGCCGGTATCGGCCTTGGCATTATGGCCAACTGTCTGGACGAGATCATGCCCTATATGGCGGAACGCAAGCAGTTCGGTCAGCCCATCGGGAATTTCCAGCTGATGCAGGGCAAGATGGCCGATATGTATACAGCGATGAATTCGGCGCGTGCCTATGTTTACGAGGTCGCCAAGGCTTGTGATCGTGGCGATGTGACCCGTCAGGACGCAGCTGCGTGCTGCCTGTATGCCTCGGAGCAGGCGATGGTGCAGGCGCATCAGGCGGTACAGGCCATGGGCGGCGCAGGATATCTCAGCGACAACCCTGTGGGCCGTATTTTCCGCGACGCCAAGCTGATGGAGATCGGCGCAGGCACATCGGAAATCCGCCGCATGCTGGTCGGACGTGAAATGATGGCGGCGATGGGATAAACCATGCAGTTGCCGGGGCTCTGTGCAGATGGCAGTTGGGACATTCCGGCGCGGCTGAACATGGCCGCGCAGTGTTTGGCGCAGCCATTAGCGCAAACCGCGATCATTGATCTAACGGGTGAGGGCCGGCGTGACGTTAGTTACGGTGAGCTGGCGCAGATGGTGGATGGTCTGGCGCGCGCATTGCTGACGCGTGTGGAAGCGGGCGAGCGTGTCGGGGTGTTGCTGTCGCAATCACCGTGGTGCGCTGCGGCGCATCTGGCGATCTGGAAAATCGGTGCAATTTCAGTGCCTTTGTTCAAGCTCTTCAAGCGCGACGCGCTATCATCGCGGGTGTCGGATGCCGGTTGCGCGTTGGTTTTAACGGACGCGGAGGGCGCGGGTTTGCTAGGGGACCTTGCAGAGCCTTGGCTGGTTGACGGGGTCGGCGTGCAAGGCGCTGAGGTTCCTGTCGCGGATACCGGACCGGACGATCCTGCCGTCCTGATTTATACCTCTGGCACCACCGGCCGCCCGAAAGGCGCGTTGCATGGCCACCGGGTGTTGACAGGTCATCTGCCCGGTGTGTCGTTGAGCCATGATTACTTGGGCCAGCAGGGGGATTGCCTGTGGACGCCTGCGGATTGGGCGTGGATTGGCGGGCTGTTTGATGTGGCGATGCCGGCGCTGGCCCTGGGCGTGCCTGTGGTCGCGGCGCGGATGCCAAAGTTTACGCCGGAGGGATGCTGTGATGTGATCAAACGCGGCGGCGTGCGCAATGTGTTCTTCCCGCCCACGGCCCTGCGGATGTTAAAGGCGGCAGATGTCACAGTGGGCGGGTTGCGCTCTGTTGCCAGCGGGGGTGAGCCTTTGGGGGCGGAGATGCTTGGCTGGGGGCGGCAGGCCTTTGGGTTGGAAATCAATGAATTCTACGGCCAGACCGAGTGTAACATGATCGTTTCTTCCTGCGGTGCTGCGTTCAAGGCGCGTGCAGGCGCGATCGGCAAACCGGTTGCGGGCCATCGTCTGGCCGTGCTTGATGCGCAGGGGCAGGAAAGTGACGGCGAGGGGGACATTGCAGTGCAGCGCGGCTCGGCCTCCATGATGTTGCGCTACTGGAACCGGCCTGACGCAACCGCAGAGAAGTATCGCGGCGACTGGATGCTGACCGGTGACCGCGGCATCTGGGAAGGCGACTATCTGCGCTTTGTCGGGCGCGAGGATGACGTGATTACATCAGCTGGATACCGAATTGGTCCGGCCGAGATTGAGGATTGTTTGCTGACGCACGAGGGGGTTGCAACCTGCGGTGTTGTCGGCAAACCCGACACGCTGCGCACAGAGGTGGTCAAAGCCTATGTGGTGCGCAAAGCGGGGTCGGATGTGACGGCGGATGCGCTTCAGGCATGGGTTAAGGAACGGCTGGCAAGCTATTCATACCCAAGAGAAATTGAGTTTCTGGATGCGTTGCCGATGACGGTAACAGGCAAAGTGATCCGTAAAGAATTGAAGCGCCGCGCGGCGCTGGAATTGGAGAAGGTAACATGAAGTTAACATCACAGGCATTGCCTTCGTCGGAAGCCTACAAAGCGAATGAGGCGGCGCATCTGGATGCGCTTGCGGTTGTGCAGGAAGCAGCGGAAGCTGCCGCTTTAGGCGGTGGCGAGAAGTCCCGCGCGCGCCATGAAAGCCGTGGCAAGATGCTACCGCGTGAGCGGGTTGCGAACCTGCTTGATCCCGGATCACCGTTTCTGGAAGTCGGTGCCACCGCAGCGCACGGCTTGTACGACAACGCCGCCCCCTGCGCTGGCGTCATCGCCGGGATCGGACGCGTGCAGGGACAGGAAGTCATGGTCGTGTGCAACGATGCTACGGTGAAGGGCGGCACCTATTTCCCGATGACGGTGAAAAAGCACCTGCGCGCCCAAGAGATTGCCGAAGCCAATCATCTGCCATGCGTCTATCTGGTAGACTCTGGCGGTGCGAACCTGCCGCAGCAGGACGAGGTGTTTCCTGATCGCGACCACTTTGGCGCGATTTTCTATAATCAGGCGCGGATGAGCGCCAAAGGCATTCCGCAAATCGCGGTGGTTATGGGATCATGCACTGCAGGCGGCGCTTATGTACCGGCGATGTCGGACGTGACGATCATCGTAAAAGAGCAGGGCACGATTTTCCTTGCGGGTCCCCCGCTCGTCAAAGCGGCGACGGGCGAGGTTGTGTCAGCCGAGGATCTGGGCGGCGGCGATGTGCACGCACGGTTGAGCGGCGTTGCGGATTATCTGGCCGAGGATGACGGCCACGCGCTTGCACTGGCACGGCGGGCCGTGGGTCAATTGAACCGCGCAAAGCCGGCGACGGTGCAGTGGGAAACACCCGAAGAACCTGCCTATGATCCCGCTGAATTGCTGGGCGTTGTGCCAGCGGATTTGCGCACGCCTTATGATATACGCGAGGTGATCGCGCGTTTGGTCGACGGCTCGCGGTTTGACGAATTCAAGGCGCGGTTTGGTGAGACTTTGGTGACGGGCTTTGCCCATGTGAAGGGCTGTCCGGTCGGCATCATCGGCAACAACGGCGTGCTATTTTCAGAAGCCGCCCAGAAGGGTGCGCATTTTGTCGAGCTTTGTTCGCAGCGCAATATCCCCTTGGTGTTCTTGCAAAATATCACCGGCTTTATGGTGGGCCGGAAGTACGAAAACGAAGGGATCGCGCGGCACGGGGCCAAGATGGTGACGGCTGTGGCCTCTACCAACGTGCCGAAAATCACCATGCTGGTGGGTGGCTCTTTCGGGGCAGGTAACTACGGCATGGCGGGGCGGGCCTACCGTCCAAGGTTCTTGTGGACATGGCCCAACAGCCGGATTTCCGTGATGGGCGGGCCACAGGCGGCGGGCGTTCTGGCGACGGTCAAGCGTGATGCAATCGAACGGGCGGGCGATACCTGGTCCGCAGAAGAAGAAGCGAAATTCAAGCAGCCGACGATCGATATGTTCGAGGAGCAGTCGCATCCGCTTTATGCCAGTGCAAGGCTTTGGGATGACGGGATCATTGATCCGCGCAAAAGCCGTGATGTGCTGAGCCTGAGCCTGTCTGCATCTTTGAACGCGCCGATTGAAGAAACGAAGTTTGGCGTGTTCCGCATGTGATGGCTTTGGGCTGATGGCGGGATATTTCGGAGGCTCTGCCTGCGGACCTAAGGAGCTTAGGGGCAAGATGAAATTGAAAGATGAGAGGTTTGGGTGTCCATGTTTGATACAATCCTGATTGCGAACCGGGGCGAGATTGCCTGTCGGGTCATGGAAACGGCGCAAGGCTTGGGCGTGCGTTGTGTGGCGGTCTATTCGGATGCGGATGCAGGGGCCAAGCATGTGGCGATGGCCGATGCGGCAATTCACATCGGCGGGTCCGCTCCGAGCGAGAGTTACCTGCGCGGGGATGTGATTATTCAAGCGGCACTTGAGAGTGGCGCGCAGGCCATTCATCCGGGCTACGGCTTCCTGTCGGAGAACCCTGATTTCGTCGAAGCGGTCGAGGCGGCGGGACTGGTGTTTATCGGTCCGTCTGCATCGGCCATCCGCGCCATGGGCCTGAAAGACGCAGCCAAAGCGCTGATGATAAAGGCGGGTGTGCCGGTTGTGCCGGGCTATCACGGCGCGGATCAGGATGATGCGCTTTTGGCGGAAGAAGCGGGCAAGATCGGCTATCCGGTATTGATCAAGGCGGTTGCAGGGGGCGGCGGCAAGGGGATGCGCCTTGTTGAGGAGGCCAAAGGGTTTCAGGCGGCGCTCGATTCGGCACGGTCCGAGGCGAAAACGGCGTTCGGGAATGCAGATGTGCTGGTCGAGAAATTCGTGGCCAAACCGCGCCACATCGAAGTGCAGGTCTTTGGCGATGGCTCCAAAGCCGTGCATTTGTTTGAACGTGATTGTTCGTTGCAACGCCGTCATCAAAAGGTGATCGAAGAAGCTCCAGCCCCCGGCATGACACAAAAGATGCGGGATGCGATGGGGGATGCAGCAGTGAAGGCCGCGGAAGCGATCGGCTATGCCGGGGCTGGCACGGTTGAATTTATCGTGGATGGATCGGACGGGCTAAGCGCGGACGGGTTCTTTTTCATGGAAATGAACACGCGCTTGCAGGTTGAACACCCTGTCACAGAACTGATCACCGGCGTTGATCTGGTAGAATGGCAGCTGCGTGTGGCGGCGGGAGAGGCTTTGCCCGCAGCGCAAGAGGATCTATCCATCAATGGTCATGCGTTCGAGGCGCGGCTTTATGCCGAAGATGTGCCTGCAGGCTTCCTCCCTGCGACGGGAACGCTGACGCATCTGGCGTTTACGCCGCAAACGCGTGCGGATTCGGGGGTGCGGGCAGGCGATACCATCAGCCCGTTTTACGACCCGATGATCGCCAAGGTGATCGTCCATGGCCCCACGCGGGATGTGGCGTTGGCCAGATTGCGCGCGGCCCTAAGCGGGTGTCAGGTGGGTGGCACGGTCACGAACCTTGCTTTTCTTGGCGCGCTTGCCGGGCACGAAGGGTTCGGTAAGGGCGATGTGGATACAGGCCTGATTGCCCGCGATATCGATGCGTTGACCTCTGTGCCAGCGGTCGAGCCGCGGCATGTGGCGCTGGCGGGCATGGCGGCGCTTGGCGTGCTGGAGGTGAAAGCCGACACTGGCTTTACCCTGTGGCGGGCGCTGCGGCGGTCGGTCACGCTGGCTTGGGGCGGCGAAGAACATCTGTTGAAGGTGCGCATCATGGGACAGGACCAGCAGGTCTGGAGCATCGGCGAGACGGAAGTTGTGGCCACGCGGCGCGGCGCGCAATGGATCATCGACGGGCAATCGGCGGCGGATGTCGCGGTCGCGGGCGGCGTTGTTACGGTGTTCGAGGGCTACGGTATGGCCTTTGACGTCATTGATCCGCTGGCCCGCGCAAGCGGCGCGCAGGGTGACGGTAATCTGGTCGAGGCCCCGATGCCCGGTCTTGTGCGCACGGTGGATGCCAAAGTCGGCCAAGCGGTGGCAAAAGGGGACCGGCTGGCCGTGCTGGAAGCGATGAAGATGGAGCATGCGTTGTTGGCTGCGCGGGACGGGGTCGTGGCAGAGGTGCTGGCCACCGAGGGCGATCAGGTAGAGGCGGGGGCAGCCCTTGTCCGCCTTGAAGCGGAAGCGGAGGAAGCGGCATGATTACATTGCATCATTGCCCGCAAACGCGCTCCATGCGGACCCTTTGGTTGCTCAACGAGTTGGACGTTGAATTTCAGGTCCGCGTCTATGCCTTTGACCGCTCACTGCGTGATCCGGCTTATCTGAGCCTGTCGCCCGCAGGCCGCGTCCCTGCGTTGGAGATCGACGGAGAGCGCATGTTCGAGACAGGTGCCATCACCGAATATCTGTGCGAGCGTTTCTCACCGGACCGGATGGGGCGGTCTGTGACCAGCATGGACCGGATGGCGTGGCTTGTCTGGGTGCATTTTGCGGAAACCATCAGCCAGCATACAGCGGCATTGACCCAACAGCATGTGGCCCTGCGCGAGGATTCGATGCGCAGTCCGATTGTGATGAAGCTTGAGGCGGCGCGGGTCGCCAAATGCTATGACGCGCTTGAGGCGCGGTTGAGCACGCCGGTAGAAAACCGCGACTATCTGCTGACCAGCGGATTTTCGGCGGCGGATATTTCCTGCGGGCAGGCCGTGTACATGTCGCGGTTCTTTGTAACGCTCGATAACCACCCTGCGGTGGCGGAATGGTATGAGCGGATTACGGAGCGGCAGAGCTTTAAGGATGCCCTGCCGATCGGAGACGGGATCTACGAAAAGGATTTTTACGAACCTTGGCCTTTGGACTGAGGCGCGGATCGTGCAAGGGTGATTTCAGACAGCTCAATAGGGGGAATGTGCGATGTCTTTGGGACCATGTGAGATTTTCGAAGTGGGGCCGCGCGACGGGCTGCAGAATGAAGCGCGGGAAATTCCTGTGGCTGAAAAGGTCGCCTTGATCGACAAACTGTCGCAGGCGGGGTTCCGGCGGATTGAATGCGCCAGCTTCGTCAGCCCCAAATGGGTGCCCCAGATGGCAGGCTCGGGCGAGGTGATGGCCGCGATCAAACGGGTTGACGGGGTGCGCTATGCGGCGCTGACACCGAACATGAAGGGCTACGAGGCTGCGCTTGAGGCGCAGGTTGACGAGATTGCGGTTTTTGGATCGGCATCCGAAGGGTTCAGTCAGAAAAACATCAACGCAAGCATTGCGGAAAGTCTGGAGCGTTTCGCACCTGTGCTTGAGGATGCGCGCCACCGCGATATTCCGGTACGCGGGTATGTCTCCTGTGTGGTGGAGTGTCCCTATGACGGGGCGGTGGCCCCTGCGGCGGTGGCCGAAGTGGCGGATAAGTTGTTCGCAATGGGATGTTACGAAATTTCGCTGGGCGACACCATCGGGGCAGGGACACCGGATAGCATCGCACGGATGCTGCTGGCGGTGCGCGATGTGGTGCCGGCAGGGCGGCTTGCGGGCCATTATCACGACACACACGGTCGCGCGATGGCCAACATCGATGCGTCCTTGTCGCTGGGGTTGCGGGTATTTGATGCGGCCGTTGGCGGGTTGGGCGGATGCCCCTATGCGCCGGGTGCTGCGGGGAATGTCGCGACAGAGGCGGTGAATGCGCATCTGACGGCTTTGGGATATGAAACAGGTTTGGATCAGGCCGTGTTGGAAAAGGCCGCAGAAATGGCGCGGGCAATGCGAGGCGAATGATGTTCGAGACGATCAAGATCGAAACCGATGCGCGCGGTGTGGCCACGCTGACCCTGGCGCGGGAAGACAAGCACAACGCCATGTCGGCGCAGATGCTGGCTGAGCTGACGCAGGCCGCAGCAGATCTCGGGGCAGATGAGCGGGTGCGTGTTGTGGTGCTGACCGGTGCGGGCAAGTCGTTCTGCGCGGGCGGTGATCTGGGCTGGATGCGCGATCAGCGCGATATGGATGCGGACACGCGCAGCAAAGAAACGGGCAAGCTCGCGACGATGCTTGGGGCGCTCAATACATTGCCGAAACCGCTTATCGGTAAGGTGCAGGGCAATGCCTTTGGCGGGGGCGTCGGTATGGCGTCGGTCTGTGACGTGGCGATCGGTGTCGACAGCCTCAAGATGGGATTGACCGAAACACGGCTGGGGATCATTCCGGCGACCATCGGGCCTTACGTCATCGCGCGTATGGGCGAGGGGAGTGCGCGGCGTGTCTTTATGTCGGGGCGGTTGTTTGGGGCGTTCGAGGCGGTGGAGCTGGGCTTGCTGGCGCGCGCTGTTCCGGCGGATGATCTGGACGCTGCGGTGGAGGCCGAAGTCGTGCCTTATCTGAGTTGCGCGCCGGGGGCAGTGGCTGCGGCAAAAAAGCTGGCGCTTGATCTGGGCGGTGCTGCGACGGACGAAGCTGTGGCGATGTCGATCGCGGCGCTTTCTGCGCGCTGGGAGACAGAAGAGGCGGCCGAGGGAATCGGTGCGTTTTTTGACAAGCGTAAGGCGGCTTGGATGGTTTGAGAATAAGCGGTGATGTGCCACTTATGAAGTTTCCCGGAGACCAATTGCAAAAATATTGGGAAAAATAAAATTGAGGAGCGACGGAAAAACCAGCGTCATCCGTTTAACGGTTGTAACGCTACATCGATTATCATCCCGACAAAATGGAAACCCGATGAAACACTTTTCCCTGCTCCCCATGGTTCTTTGCCTTGCTTCGCCGCTTTACGCTGATGCGGGCGGTGACAGGCTGCACCAGATTGCGCATTTCTTTGAAGATGCAAACGTCCTCAACGGACCGACTTTGGTGCCATGTACCTTGTCGCGGGGCACAGAGACGGAGTGTTTTTCCATCACCGTCAAAGCAGAGCCAAAAGACTATACGCCCGGCCCTTGGTGTCCGACGTCGGTGACAGATGGCGCTGAGAAAGGCGGTATCTGGCTCAAAGACGGTGAGGTTCTGGATGTCGACGGTGCCTTTATCACCAACCTGCCCACGCTGTTCGACGATGAGGATTGGCAGCTTTTTGATCCGGCAACGGGTGACGTGCGCGTGACAGACACCAAAGCGGCCTGCGAAGCTGCTGCACGGCCGGATGTTGATCCCGAATACAACAACTACTGTGTGCAATGCTTGCCTGAATATATGGCCGAGGATGCCTCCATGACCTACGTGATTCCGCTTGAGCCTCAGGATTCGTGGCTGACCAATAGCGCACGATCCGGTTCGGGGATTGCGCGCAACGGGATCAGATTGGACGGACCTGCGCCGGTTGATGCGATTCTGGATGCGCATACCATTGCGCCCTTCGACGATTGCGGAGGCCATGTGAACACACATGTGGGATATCACTACCACGCGGTGACCGATTGTCTGGGCGGCGCTGTGGCAGACGGCGAGGATGCCGTGCATATCGGGATTGCGATGGACGGCTATGACATCCTTTCCCATACGCTGGTGGACGGGACGACCCCGACCGATCTGGATAAGTGCAACGGGCACGTATCGGAAGGTGTCGGATATCACTACCATGCAGGGGCCCCGGGCTCGAACGCGATTCTTGCCTGCCTGAAGGCGGAAACAGGCTGTTCATCGGAAAATCCCGATGCGGTTTGTGACGCGACTGCAAGGGCACCGCGCCCCTGATTGCTCGGGGCATCTGTTCCGCCCTTTGGCGGACAGATGCGACCCATTTCCTCACCCTGATCCCGTTGACCCTTGCCGCAGCACGGGGTAGACCCGATTTCAAGTCTGTTGCCAGCTGCTCGAATGCCTCAAGAGTGGCCTAGCCCCAAAAGGAGCCTCCCTTGGACGATATGCTGCGGGAATACCTGCCTATCCTTGTTTTTCTGGCTGTTGCCATCGGTTTGGGCCTTGTCCTGATCCTTGCTGCCGTGGTTTTGGCGGTGCGCAATCCAGACCCTGAAAAAGTGTCTGCTTACGAATGCGGATTTAACGCATTTGACGATGCGCGGATGAAATTCGATGTGCGCTTCTACTTGGTGTCAATTCTATTCATTATTTTCGACCTCGAAATCGCCTTCCTTTTCCCTTGGGCTGTCGCGTTTAAAGACATCTCTATGGTCGGGTTCTGGTCGATGATGGTGTTCCTTGGCGTGCTGACCGCAGGCTTTGCATACGAGTGGAAGAAGGGGGCGCTGGAATGGCAGTAACGGACGCAGGATTGGCGGGCGGCTATAAGGCCGGCGTCGATAAGGATCACGCCACGCAAGAGCTGAACGCAGCCTTGCAGGACAAGGGTTTTCTGGTCACGTCTTCGGCGGATGTCATCAACTGGGCGCGCACCGGTTCACTGCACTGGATGACCTTCGGGTTGGCCTGCTGTGCGGTCGAAATGATGCACACCTCCATGCCGCGCTATGACCTTGAACGTTTCGGGACGGCGCCACGTGCTTCCCCGCGCCAGTCGGACCTGATGATCGTGGCCGGCACGCTGACCAATAAAATGGCACCGGCCCTGCGCAAGGTTTACGACCAGATGCCCGAACCGCGCTATGTGATTTCTATGGGGTCCTGCGCGAATGGCGGCGGATATTATCACTATTCCTACAGCGTCGTACGGGGCTGTGACCGGATCGTACCGGTTGACATCTACGTGCCCGGCTGCCCGCCCACGGCAGAGGCGTTGTTGTATGGCATCCTGCAATTGCAGAAGAAGATGCGCCGGACAGGGACGATCGTACGATGAGTGACGCGCTGAACGAACTGGGTGCCTATATCGAGGCGAAACGCCCCGATTGTGTGCTGTCATGGGATGTGACCAAGGGCGAGCTGAACGTGAACGTCACGCTGGGCAACATCACCGGTCTGGTGGATTTCCTGAAGGGCGATCCGACCTGCCGTTTCTCTACCCTCGTGGACATCACGGCGGTGGATTACACCGGGCGGGCGAAACGCTTTGACGTGGTGTATCACCTGCTGAGCATGTACCAGAACCACCGCATCCGCTTGCGGGTTGCGGTGCGCGAAAAGGATATGGTGCCCTCGCTCGTCGATGTGCATCCGTCGGCCAACTGGTTCGAACGCGAGATTTTCGACATGTTCGGCATCCTGTTTTCAGGGCATCCCGATCTGCGCCGCATCCTGACCGATTATGGTTTCCGCGGCTTCCCATTGCGCAAGGATTTCCCGACGACGGGCTATACCGAAGTGCGCTATGACGAGGCACAAAAACGCGTGGTTTATGAACCGGTATCGCTGGTGCAGGAATACCGCCAGTTCGACTTTATGTCACCGTGGGAGGGTGCGGAATACATCCTGCCGGGCGATGACAAAGCAGAAGGTGCCAAGTAATGGGCGGCATTTGGTGGCTTGTAATGTCCGCGCTGACAGCGATCCCCATGCTGAAACTGTTGCCGCATTTCGGTATCAACAAATACTGGGCAGCGGTCTGTCTGATCCCACTCGGCCCTGTGGCCTTGCTGTGGTGGATGGGCATGAAGCTGCAAGAATTGGAGAAGCTGTGATTGATCTTCTTGAAGAGATGATAGCCAAGCTGTTCGGTCAGCGTCAGGCGCAGCCCGTGCGTGTGCGTGCGGATGAAGAGCGGCCGATTGACAAGCAGTTGAAGGGGCGGAAATGATGGACGGCGATATTCGCACAAACACCTATAGCGACGGGTCGACCGATGCTGTCACAGGTGAACAGAAGATCCGCAACTTCAACATCAACTTTGGCCCGCAACACCCTGCGGCGCATGGTGTTTTGCGTCTGGTGCTTGAGCTCGACGGCGAGATCGTAGAGCGCTGCGACCCGCATATCGGTCTGCTGCACCGTGGCACTGAAAAGCTGATGGAAAGCCGGACCTACCTGCAAAACCTGCCGTATTTCGATCGGCTGGATTATGTGGCCCCGATGAATCAGGAGCACGCCTGGTGTCTGGCCATTGAAAAATTGACCGACACGGTTGTGCCACGTCGCGCCAGCCTGATCCGCGTGTTGTTCTGCGAAATCGGCCGTGTTCTTAACCACTTGCTGAACGTCACAACACAGGCGCTCGACGTTGGCGCGCTGACCCCACCGCTTTGGGGCTTTGAAGAGCGCGAGCAACTGATGGTGTTCTACGAACGCGTCTGCGGTGCCCGTCTGCACGCAGCCTATTTCCGCCCCGGCGGGGTGCATCAGGATCTGCCAGCGGGTTTGCTGGACGATATTCAGGCGTGGTCCGAACAGTTCATGACCAAATTCATGGTCGACATCGACGAACTGCTGACCGAGAACCGGATTTTCAAACAGCGCAACGTCGACATCGGCATCGTCAGCGAAGAAGACATACTGAACTACGGGTTCTCCGGTGTGATGGTGCGCGGTTCCGGCCTTGCGTGGGATCTGCGCCGCGCGCAACCCTATGAATGTTATGACGAATTCGAATTTGAAATTCCGGTTGGCAAAAACGGCGACTGTTTTGACCGCTACCTCTGCCGCATGGAAGAGATGCGCCAGTCGGTGCATATCATCCAGCAGGCGATCGTGAAGCTGAACGCGCCCGAAGGGCAGGGTGACGTGCTGGCGCGTGGCAAGATCACACCGCCGTCACGCACCGCGATGAAGACCGACATGGAAAGCCTGATCCACCACTTCAAGCTGTACACCGAAGGGTTCCACGTCCCCGAGGGCGAAGTTTATTGCGCCGTTGAGGCCCCCAAAGGCGAGTTCGGCGTTTACCTTGTGGCGGATGGCAGCAACAAGCCTTACCGCTGTAAAATCCGCGCGCCGGGGTTCCTGCATTTGCAGGCGATGGATCACGTGAGCAAAGGCCACCAACTGGCTGATGTTGCTGCGATTATCGGCACGATGGACGTGGTCTTTGGAGAGATTGACAGGTAATGCGGCCACTGCTGCATTTCCTTTTTGAAAATACCGGGCGGTGCGCCGCCATCAGATACGAAGGCTAGGATTCATGCTCCGCCGACTACACCCAGACCAACCGCAGGCATTCGCCTTTACCCCCGCCAATCAGGCATGGGCCGAAGCGCAGATCACCAAATACCCCGAGGGCCGTCAGGCTTCGGCGATCATCCCGCTGTTGTGGCGCGCGCAGGAGCAGGAGGGATGGTTGACCCGTCCGGCGATCGAACATGTGTCCGAAATGCTGGGTCTGGCCTATATCCGTGGTCTTGAGGTCGCGACATTCTACTTTATGTTCCAGCTGCAACCGGTTGGTTCTGTTGCACATATCCAGATTTGTGGCACCACCACATGCATGATCTGCGGTGCCGAAGATCTGGTTGCGGTCTGCCGTGAGAAAATCGCGGATCAGGCCCATGCGCTGTCCGCCGACGGCAAGTTTTCATGGGAAGAAGTCGAATGTCTCGGGGCCTGTGCCAACGCGCCCATGGCGCAGATCGGCAAGGATTATTACGAGGATCTGACAGCCGACAAACTGCGTGCGTTGCTGGATGATCTGGCGGCTGGCAAAGTGCCGACACCGGGCCCGCAAAACAGTCGCTACGCGGCGGAACCTGCGTCGGGTTTGACCAGCCTCAAGGAATACGAGAGCGGCAAGGTTGCTTACAACGCATCTGCCCAGCTGGCGGTGGACATCGGCGACACGGTCAAGCGGATCGACGGGACGGAAGTGCCCTTGCTGACCCCTTGGCAGGGCAAACCGGCAAATGCACCGGCCAAACCCGCAGCGAAAAAGGCCGCAGCCAAGCCGGCGGCAGGCAAACCGGCAGATAAAACCGGCGTGACCAAGCAACAGGCCGTTGCGACGTCCAAGGCGAAACCGGTGTCCAAAGCGGACCCCGAGACAAGCGGCAAGACAGCTGCGCCCAAAGCCGAAGCGGCAAGCGGCGTGGGCAAGAAACCCAGAATGATGAAAGCACCGCGTAAAGCGGGGCCGGATGATCTCAAACTGATCAAGGGTGTCGGCCCAAAGCTGGAAGCCATGCTGCACGACATGGGCATTTTCCATTTTGACCAGATCTCCAAATGGGGCGCGGCGGAAGTGGCTTGGGCCGATGAGAACCTGAAAGGGTTCAAGGGCCGCGTGACGCGGGACACTTGGGTGGATCAGGCTCAGAAACTGGCGGCTGGCGAGGAAACAGCCTTTTCCGCCAAGGCCCGAACGGATGGGCGTTATGACGGCGAGGCGTAAGATCACGCCGTCACCATAGGGGATGTAAAAGACGATGACACAGACACAAAAACGTTCTGAATGTAAAACGATGTGTTGGATTATCGCGGCCATTGCTGGCCTCGTACTGATGCTTCTACTGTACAAATTGATCGGCTTGGGCGGCTTTTTGTCGTTTGTTCTGGGGCTCATCGGCGGCCTGCTTCTGGCATATTTCCTGCCACGCTACATTTGCACCGGGGATCAGGCGGCAGGTGCCGGCAATTCGGATGCGGGTACGTCGCATCATGGGGCTACTGGTGCGGGTTCAACTGCTGCCGCGCCTGCCAGCGCCGCGACGACAAGTGCAGATGCACGGACGACCTCGTCTGAAAACACAGCACCAGCGGTGGCACCTGCGGGCGTCGTAAGCACGGATCCCGTCACGGCAAGCGCACCGGCGTCCAACATGGCGGCCGCGCCTTTGATGTCGGCAGAGATCAAGCCGTCAACGCCGCTGGCCGGAGAGGCCGAGCTGGCATCGCGCAAGGGCACGTGGAAATACGAAGCACCAGCCGCCGAAGAAACGCCGGTGGTTAAGAAAACGGCAACCAAGAAGACGACACCCAAGACGACGGCGAAAAAGCCGGCTGAGCCAAAGACCACCAAGGCTGATGCGCCCGCGACTAAAGCGGCAAAGAAGCCGACCGCGAAGAAAGCCGCTGCAACGCCAGCCGCAGCAAAGACTCCGGCGAAAGCCAAGGCCACGGCCAAGGCCCCCGCGAAGGGTGACCCGAAAGCGCCCGCCAAGGCCGCATCAACCAAGGCTCCAGCAAAAGGCGCGGTGAAAGCACCCGTCAAAGCGGCCCCGAAACGGGCCCCTGTGGCGGCGGATGGCAAGCCGTTGGTCTATGATGCGGCACCGGCAGAGGGCAGCGACGATCTGAAACTGATCAGCGGCGTGGGGCCCAAGCTTGAGCAAACGCTGAATGACTTGGGGATTTACCGCTTTGATCAGGTAGCGGGCTGGCGCAAGAAAGAAGTCGCATGGGTGGATGCCCGTCTGCGTTTCAAGGGCCGGATCGAACGGGACGACTGGATGTCACAGGCCAAGATTTTGGCCAAAGGCGGCGAGACCGAATTCTCCCGCAAACGCAAGAAATAAGCGGTGCCGCGCATGGGTGAGCAAAACGACAAAGCACTTGCAAAGAAGGGCCAGACCGTCGGTCTGGTCATTGCAATTACAATGGTGCTTTGGCTGACCGCAAACCTTGCCGGCCCTCAGTTGGGGTTACCGGGCCGGTATGCGCTGCTGATAGATTTCGCGGCGCTGGCTGCATTGTTCTGGTCAATGGTATTGATCTGGCAGATGTGGCAGGCGCGGCAGGCCGACAAACAAGACTAACCACCTTCAGGTGGCGTAAGAGATTAACCAGCCTTCAAGGGCTGAAATGGAAGAGTAGGGCAGAGCAATGCTTGCAGATCAGGACCGCATTTTTACCAACATCTACGGCATGCATGACCGCACGCTGAAGGGCGCGCAGCAGCGTGGCCATTGGGATGGTACGGCGGACATCATCAAAAAGGGCGCGCCGTGGATCGTGGACCAGATGAAAGCATCGGGTCTGCGCGGGCGGGGCGGTGCGGGTTTCCCGACTGGTCTGAAATGGTCCTTCATGCCCAAGGAAAGCGATGGTCGCCCGTCCTATCTGGTCATCAACGCGGATGAATCCGAACCAGGCACATGTAAAGACCGCGAGATCATGCGCCACGATCCGCATACGCTGATCGAGGGTTGCTTGATCGCGTCTTTCGCGATGAACGCGCATGCCTGCTATATCTACATCCGTGGCGAATACATCCGCGAACGCGAGGCGTTGCAGGCGGCGATTGACGAAGCCTATGACGCGGGTCTCGTGGGCAAGAACGCCTGCAAATCCGGTTGGGATTTCGATATTTATCTGGCGCATGGTGCCGGTGCCTATATCTGTGGTGAGGAAACAGCGCTGCTTGAAAGCCTTGAGGGCAAAAAGGGCATGCCACGTATGAAGCCGCCGTTCCCTGCGGGCGCGGGTCTTTATGGCTGTCCGACAACAGTGAACAACGTTGAATCGATTGCTGTTGTGCCAACGATCCTGCGCCGTGGGCCGGAGTGGTTCGCAGGCTTTGGTCGTCCAAACAACGCAGGCACGAAGCTGTTTGCGATCAGCGGTCACGTCAACAACCCTTGTGTGGTCGAAGAAGCGATGTCGATTACCTTTGAAGAGCTGATCGAAACACATTGCGGC
The DNA here is from genome assembly GCF_000622325.1 of Sulfitobacter geojensis. Classification (NCBI taxonomy): domain Bacteria; kingdom Pseudomonadati; phylum Pseudomonadota; class Alphaproteobacteria; order Rhodobacterales; family Roseobacteraceae; genus Sulfitobacter; species Sulfitobacter geojensis. Next base: position 2,630,638 of record NZ_JASE01000005.1, on the reverse strand, counting down.
GGTATCCGGGGCGGATGGGATAATCTCAAGGCGGTGATCCCCGGTGGGTCATCCGTGCCGATGATCCCCGGCAAGGACATGAAAGACGCGATCATGGATTTCGATTATCTGCGCGAGCAGCGGTCGGGTCTGGGCACGGCGGCGGTGATCGTGATGGACAATTCGACGGATGTGATCAAAGCGATCTGGCGTCTGGCGAAGTTCTACAAGCACGAGTCCTGCGGCCAGTGTACGCCTTGCCGTGAAGGCACAGGTTGGATGATGCGGGTCATGGACCGTCTGGTGACAGGCGATGCGCAGCCCGAAGAGATCGACATGCTGCTGGATGTGACCAAACAGGTCGAGGGGCATACAATCTGCGCGCTGGGTGACGCGGCGGCTTGGCCGATCCAAGGGTTGATCCGTCACTTCCGTGACGAGATCGAGGACCGGATCAAGCACAAGCGGACGGGCCGTGTTTCTGCCGTGGCGGCTGAATAATGGAATATTTTGACGCCTACAGCCACGCCATCGCATCTCTTGCCCTTTGGTCGGTGATCTGTCTCGTACTCGGTGCAGTGTCGACGCGGGGGCGCACGGCGGAAAACCGGTGTGCTTGTGGTCAGCCCAAGCGAGATTATTCCGATGTGGTCTACCGGCGGGGGCGTGCCTTCGCCAATGCGATCGAAATGAACGGGCCTTTTATCGCGGCTACCGTGGCTGGCATTCTGGCGGGGGCCGCGCCATTTTGGATGAACCTTCTCGCCTCGATCTTTATCGTGTCGCGCATTGTGATGGCTGTTGTGCATATCAAAACCGAAAACCAGCCAATACGCTCGATTGCTTGGGCAATTGGCATGTTCTGCGTGTTTATCATGGCGTTGATGGCGGCGTGGGGCGCAATTTTCTGATCCGATGCAACAGCCCGCAGGCCACCATCTGGCTGAACTTAACCTTGGCATCCTGAAATATGACTGGGATGATCCACGGGTGCAGGATTTTGTGAACGGGCTGGATCTGGTGAACGGGGCGGCGAAACGCTCAAAAGGTTTTGTCTGGATGATGGACCCGGACGAGATGGCATTCGAACAGACCAGCGATCAGGGCAATATGGGGGCCAACCCGCGCATGGCCAGCACGCTGAGTGTCTGGGAGGATGTCGCCAGTCTTGAGCACTTTGTCTGGAACACAGTGCATAAGAAGTTCTACGATCGCAAAGCGGAATGGTACGATATGGGCGCGGTGTTGCGCTTTGCCATGTGGTGGGTGCCTGTCGGGCATCGTCCCACGATGGGGGAGGCGATGGCCCGGTTCCGGCATTTGGAAAAACACGGGACAAGCGTTCAGGCTTTCGGGTGGGACGCGGTGAAAGAGGGGCAGCTTTGGAAAACCAAGGCCTGCGAATAGGGATATGGGATTTTTCAAAAACATCTGGGACGGATTGCTGAGCCTGTTGGCGGCGATTGCGACATTTGTGGTCTTCGGGTTGCCGATCTGGGCGACGCATCGGGCGATCACCTATGGGATTGTGCCGGCGTGGGTCTATCTGGCGGTGGTTGGATTGGTCTTTATCGGTGGCAATCTGGGGCTGGCGTTTTTGCGCAAGGCGCTGGATGGCGTGGCCCCGCTGCGAGATAGGAAAAGACGATAAACACCTTGTATCTGCCTGAGGCGACAATGCACCAGACCCACGGCTGTCGCGATACAAAGGTTGCCTGAGCCGCGAATATAGCAAATATGGGGGTCATAAGGGGAAAACCCCATAGGACAGAGCAGGAGACCCGCCCATGAAAAAGTTCCGATTTCCAGAAGACGGTGACGTCGCCGCTGATATTCGCGAACGCTATGGTTTTGACGGGGACTTGCTGGACATCTATGCGGGAAACGAAGGGGTAAAGGTCCACAAGTGGCACCATTATTTGCCGCTTTATGACAGGTATTTCAGCCAGTATCGCGGCACGCCGGTAAAGTTCCTTGAGATCGGGGTGAACAATGGCGGATCGTTGCAGATGTGGCGGCGCTATCTGGGCAAAGACGCGGTGCTTTGTGGGATCGATATTAATCCGGACTGTGCGCAGTACGACGGTCAGTCGGGCATGGTACGGATCGGATCGCAGGACGATCCCGATTTTCTGGCCGAGGTTGTCAAGGAAATGGGCGGCGTCGACGTGGTGCTGGATGATGGCAGCCACCGCATGCCGCATATCGAAACATCGCTGCGGGTGTTATTCCCGCTGCTGACAGAGGGTGGCACCTATATGATCGAAGATCTGCACACCTCTTATTATCCCCGTTTCGGGGGAGGGCATGATGCGCCGACGAATTTCTTTAACACCGTGCGCCATATGATTGACGATATGCACAACTGGTATCACAGCAAAAAGAAACTCGCGGTGCCGGAGTTGGCAAAGGAATTCAGCGGTCTCCACATTCACGATTCGATTGTGGTAATCGACAAGGCGGCGGTGCAGCGGCCAACCCATTCCAGAGTTCAGAATTAAAGAAGGGCGTAGATATGAAAATGCGTTGTTTAACCATTGCCCTGATGCTGGGGCTTGTGGCGGGTTGTACCGATAGCAAGAACCGCATTGCCTTTGACGGTCAATATTTCCGCGTGAAAGTGGCGAAAGTCGACGGGCAGCGGGACGTCTTTACTGTGCGCATCCGCGATGTGGCGCGTTCGCTTGACGGCGCGCGCGCGGCAGGTCTGCATGCGGGAACGGCCTATTGTGTTGAAAATTACGGAAATTCCAAAATTGCGTGGTCTGTCGGGCCAGATACTCCGCCTGAACAGTTGCAGATTACCGATAATACGCTGGTCTTTCAGGGGGTTTGCCCTCAGCTTTGAAATGGGTGATAAGGGCGGCGCGGATGACGGGCACAGGGCCTGTTATTGCATATCAAACAGACCAAAACCTATGTGGGACACGGGCAAATCCGCCCGAACCACATGAGGAAGCGATAGATGAGAATTCTGGTTGCAGCATTTTTGAGCATGAGCCTGACAGCGGCCCCTGCGTTGGCCAAGCCCCCTTTGCGGGACGTGGCGGCCATCGACAATGCACTGTTTGATCTGGGGATTGCCGACCGCATCCGTAAAAATTGTCCCGTTATTAGTGCACGCATGTTCAAAGCGATCGGATATGTGCGCAATTTGGAGAAAAAAGCCCGCGACATGGGCTATACTCAGGTCGAGATTGACGCCTATACGGACAGTGATGTCGAAAAGGACCGGTTGCGGGCAAAAGCAGCTATATTTTTCCGCGCACGGGGGGTCGATACTTCCGACCCGCAAAGCTATTGTGCGCTAGGACTGCAAGAGATTCAAAAATCGAGCCGTATCGGTTCGTTACTAAGAGCAAAGTGAACCTATGAGCGACCTGCGCAAGATCATCATCGACGGTAAAGAAGTTGAAACTGAGGGGGCGATGACGCTCATTCAGGCATGTGAGCAGGCGGGGGTCGAAATCCCGCGGTTTTGTTACCATGAACGTCTGTCGATTGCGGGCAACTGCCGCATGTGTCTGGTCGAAGTTGTTGGCGGCCCGCCAAAGCCTGCAGCAAGCTGCGCGATGCAGGTGCGCGATCTGCGCCCCGGTCCCGAAGGCCAGCCACCGGTTGTGAAAACCAATTCGCCTATGGTGAAAAAGGCGCGTGAAGGCGTGATGGAATTCCTGCTGATCAACCACCCGCTGGATTGCCCGATCTGCGATCAGGGCGGCGAGTGTGATTTGCAGGATCAGGCGATGGCTTACGGCGTCGACTTCAGCCGTTACCGCGAACCAAAGCGGGCGACTGAAGATCTGGATCTGGGTCCATTGGTCGAAACCCACATGACGCGCTGCATTTCCTGCACCCGTTGCGTCCGTTTCACCACCGAAGTGGCCGGAATCCACAAGATGGGCCAGACCGGCCGCGGCGAGGATGCCGAGATTACGTCCTACCTGGGCGAAACGCTTGATTCGAATTTGCAGGGCAACATCATTGACCTGTGCCCCGTTGGCGCGTTGGTCTCCAAGCCTTACGCCTTTACGGCGCGGCCATGGGAGCTGACCAAGACCGAATCTATCGACGTGATGGATGCGCTGGGGTCCAACATCCGTGTGGACACCAAGGGCCGCGAAGTGATGCGAATTTTGCCGCGCAACCATGACGGCGTGAACGAGGAATGGATTTCCGACAAGACACGTTTTGTCTGGGATGGTCTGCGCCGCCAGCGTCTGGATACACCGTACATCCGCGAAAACGGCAAGCTGCGCAAAGCCGAATGGCCCGAAGCATTGGCCGCAGCGGCAGCCGCGATGCAGGGCAAGAAAGTTGCCGGCTTGGTCGGTGATCTGGCGTCTGTTGAGGCGGCCTATGCGTTGAAAACGCTGATCGAAGGGCAGGGCGGTTCTGTTGAATGCCGCACCGATGGTGCGAAACTGCCAGCCGGTAATCGGTCGGGCTATGTCGGCACGGCAACGGTTGAAGATCTGGACGATGCGCAAGCAATCATGCTGATTGGCGCGAATCCTGCGGTTGAAGCACCGGTGCTGAACGCACGCATCCGCAAGGCATGGACCAAAGGCTGCGGCATCGGGGTCATCGGGCCAAAGGTCGATCTGACCTATGACACCATGCACATCAGCGATGATCCGGCCATGATGACGGAATTGATGACGCGTGATCATTCCGACGTTGCTGAAAAGCCGTCGGTAATTATCGTGGGACAAGCGGCCCTGTGTCGCGAAGACGGCGCGGCCATTCTTGCCGAAGCAATGGCGTTGGCCGAATCGACCCGGTCCACGTTCATGGTGTTGCACACCGCAGCAGGCCGCGTTGGCGCGATGGACATTGGCGCGACCAGTGAAAACGGGATTGCGGATGTGCTTGGCGCGGACGTGATTTACAACCTTGGCGCGGATGAAGGCGACATTCCTGCGGGTCCGTTTGTAATTTACCAAGGCTCGCACGGCGATCGCGGTGCCCATCGCGCGGATATCATCCTGCCCGGTGCTGCCTATACCGAAGAAGCCGGCCTGTTTGTGAATACCGAAGGGCGCCCACAACTCGCGGCACGCGCAAGTTTTGCCCCCGGTCAGGCCAAGGAAAACTGGGCGATCCTGCGGGCCTTGTCTGCAGAATTGGACGCAACCCTGCCGTTTGATTCCCTTGCGGCTTTGCGCAAGGCATTGGTCAAAGACGTGCCGCATCTGGGCGACATCGATCAGGTGGCGCAAAACGAATGGCAGCCGCTGGCGCGTGGCACAGTCGGTTCCGCGCCCTTTGTGCCGGCAATTGCGGACTTCTATCTTTCCAACCCGATTGCACGGGCCAGCCAGCTGATGGCGGAACTGTCGGCGAATGCCGCCGCCCGCGCCGCGGCCCCAATGGCGGCCGAGTGAGAACGGTGGTCGCCTTTGCCCTCACCGGTGCGGCAATGACCCTGGGGGCGTGTGAACCGCAGGCCCCTTTGGCGTCGGATTTTATCCCTGAATACAAAGGGGTAGAAACCGCATTGCTGGATGGCGATCTGGTGCAGTTCAACGTGGCCATGACCAAAGCGCAAAGTGGTCAGGACGTCGCGGATTACGCAGAATGTGCGGCCGCGCAATATACGCTTATTCGTGGTTACGGATTCGCAAGACATGTGCGCACAAATGTGGCCCAAGAGGCTGGCCTTTGGCGGGGCGATGCTGTTTATACGATCTCGCCAAGCCTGCCACGTGGCATAAAGACAATCGATGCCGAAGTGACCGTTGCACATTGCGTCGAAAAAGGCATTCCGAGGGTATGAGACACAATGGTTGAATTCTTTACACAAACCGGCCTCGGCATGGGGCTTTTACTGGTGGGGCAGGTGCTCTTGCTGGTTGTGCCTTTGCTGTTGGCGCTGGCGTTTTTGATGTATGCGGACCGCAAGATCTGGGCTGCCGTCATGATGCGCCGTGGCCCCAACGTGGTGGGTGTCTTCGGCTTGCTGCAATCCTTTGCGGATTTCCTGAAATACATCGTGAAAGAGGTTGTCGTGCCTGCCGGTGCAGACCGCGCGGTGTTCTTCCTTGCCCCGATGATTTCATTCGTCATGGCAATGATCGCTTGGGCGGTAATCCCGTTTAACGAAAACTGGATCTTGGCCGATATCAACGTGGCGATCCTTTATGTCTTCGCGATTTCCTCGCTTGAAGTTTACGGGGTGATCATGGGCGGTTGGGCGTCCAACTCGAAATACCCGTTCCTTGGATCGCTGCGCTCTGCCGCGCAGATGATTTCCTATGAGGTCTCCATCGGCCTGATCATCATCGGTGTGATCATTTCCACCGGTTCGATGAACTTTGGCGCGATTGTTGCGGCGCAAGAGGGCGGTGGCGGTCTGTTGCACTGGTACTTCCTGCCGCATTTCCCAATGCTGATCCTGTTCTTTATCAGCGCCTTGGCCGAAACAAACCGCCCGCCGTTCGATTTGCCGGAAGCTGAATCCGAACTGGTTGCAGGCTATCAGGTTGAATACTCGTCAACCCCGTTCCTGTTGTTCATGATCGGTGAACTGGTCGCGGTTGTGCTGATGTGTGCGCTGGTGTCGCTTCTGTTCCTTGGCGGTTGGTTGTCACCGGTGGCGTTCCTGCCCGATGGCTTCTTCTGGATGTTCATCAAGATGCTGGGCGTGTTCTTTGTCTTCTCGATGGTCAAGGCGATCACGCCACGCTACCGCTACGACCAGTTGATGCGTCTGGGCTGGAAAGTCTTCCTGCCATTCTCATTGTTCTGGGTGGTGTTTGTGGCCTTTGCGGCGAAATTCGAATGGTTCTGGGGCATCTACGCCCGCTGGCCGATGTGAGGGTGATATGAGTCAAACCGATTTTTCCCGCAAGGCCGGATATTTCCTGCTGACCGACTATGTCAAAGGCTTCATGCTGGGCATGCGCTATTTCTTTGCGCCCAAGGTCACGCTGAACTACCCGCATGAAAAGGGGCCGCTTTCGCCCCGTTTCCGTGGCGAACATGCGTTGCGTCGTTATCCCAACGGGGAAGAGCGCTGCATCGCCTGTAAACTGTGCGAAGCGGTTTGCCCCGCGCAGGCCATCACCATCGACGCGGAACCGCGCGATGACGGGTCGCGCCGCACCACGCGCTATGACATCGATATGACCAAATGCATCTACTGTGGTTTCTGTCAGGAAGCCTGTCCTGTGGATGCGATTGTCGAGGGGCCGAATTTCGAGTTCTCCACCGAGACGCGTGAAGAGCTTTATTACGACAAAGACAAGCTTTTGGACAACGGTGCCCGCTGGGAAGCCGAGATTGCCCGTAACCTTGAAATGGATGCGCCTTACCGATGAGCCTGGATGCGCCACAAACTGACAGCTACGAACGGGGCAAAGCGCTTTCCGAACAGGTGAATCCTGGGATGGAAGATGCTTTGCGTGCGCGCTACGACGCGCTGGTCCCGGGGCTGGCACATACGGTTGTGGATGTGGCCTATGGCCAGTTTTACGCGCGCGGCACGGTGGATGAAAAGACGCGGCTTTTGGCAACAATCGCTGCCTTGACCGCGATGGGCGGGCAGACCAAGCCGCAGCTCAAGGTGAATATCGCCAGTGCACGTGCCGTCGGGGCCAGCCGCGAAGAAATCAGCGAGATTATTTTCCAGATGACGCTGTACGGCGGATTTCCGGCAATGATCAACGCGCTGAATGCCGCTTTGGAGGTTTTTGAAGCCGAGGAAAGCGCATGAGTGATCAGAACAATCCTTTTGAGGCGATGATGAAGCAGGCGCAGGAAATGGCGAAAGCCATGCCGGCGATGGATGCGTTTTCGCCCAAGGTATTCGAAGCGATGATGGGCACGATGCCGAAAGACATGATGGAAATGATGTTTGGCAACGGTCTGAATGCCGGGGGGCTGGACGCGCGGACGCGTCTGTTGCTGACCCTTGCGGGGCTAACGATGCAGGGGGCGCAGAATGATATTGCGATCCGGCAAACCGTACGCCATGCGATTGAAGCGGGCGCAACACGCCAGCATGTGACCGAAACCATCGCGCAGATGTCTGTCTTTGCCGGCTTGCCTGCAATGACCCGCGCGACAGAGCTGGCCAATCAGGCCATGGACGAGAAAGAGAACGACATGAAGGGCGATGACATGAAGGGCGGCGAAGCATGATTGTTTTTGCATTTTACCTGTTTTCGATATGCGTGGTCACCGGCGGGCTTTTCACCGTGATCAGCCGCAATCCGGTGCATTCCGTGCTCTGGTTGATCCTGTCCTTCCTGTCATCGGCGGGGCTGTTTGTGTTGCTGGGCGCGGAATTTGTCGCGATGTTGCTGATCATCGTCTACGTCGGCGCGGTTGCGGTGTTGTTCCTGTTTGTGGTGATGATGCTGGACGTCGATTTCGCCGAACTAAAGGCAGAGATGGCCAAATATATGCCGCTGGCCTTGCTGATCGGCATGATCATTCTGATGCAATTCGTGATGGCCTTTGGCGCATGGGAAACCAATGCCGCGGCGGAAGGGCTGCGCACGCAGGTGACAGACGTGGATGTGCAAAACACCGCAGCTTTGGGTCTGATCCTCTATGATGAATACTTCCTGATCTTCCAACTGGCAGGCATGATCCTGTTGGTTGCGATGATCGGTGCGATTGTTCTGACGCTGCGCCATCGCGTGGATGTCAAACGTCAGGACGTCGTTGCGCAGATGATGCGCGATCCGGCCAAGACGATGGAATTGAAAGACGTGAAATCGGGGCAGGGGCTGTGAACCGGCTCCCGTCAATGAAGGGACAATACCGTGTCTAGAAATACAATCGTTGTACTCGTAGTGGTGCTTGTCATCCTGCTGGGTGGATACGGGTTCATGGGCTAAGCAGCCATTGGTGGCTATGTGTCACCAGACTAAGACGAAATGCCTGACAACAGGGCGACAACCGAGGGACGACATGATCGGACTTGAACATTACCTGACAGTGGCGGCGACGCTATTTGTTATCGGCATCTTCGGGCTATTCCTGAACCGCAAAAATGTCATCATTCTGTTGATGAGCATCGAATTGATGCTCTTGGCGGTGAATATCAATCTGGTTGCCTTCTCCAGTTACCTTGGGGATCTGGTCGGACAGGTCTTTACCCTGTTTGTGCTGACCGTCGCGGCGGCAGAGGCCGCGATCGGTCTTGCCATCCTCGTTTGTTTCTTCCGCAACCGTGGCACGATTGCGGTTGAAGATGTCAACGTGATGAAGGGCTAACCAAATGGAAACCATCATCCTTTTCGCCCCGCTTGTAGGTGCCATCATTGCCGGTTTCGGCTGGAAGATCATCGGCGAAGCGGCCGCACAGTGGCTGACCACCGGTCTGTTGTTTCTGGCGGCGGCCCTGTCATGGGTCGTTTTCCTGACGCTGGACGGTCCGACCGAACACATCCAGATCCTGCGCTTTATCGAAAGTGGCACGCTCAGCACCGATTGGGCCATCCGCATGGACCGGTTGACCGCGATTATGTTGATCGTTGTCACCAGCGTGTCCGCCCTCGTGCACCTCTATTCCTTCGGCTACATGGCGCATGACGACAACTTTAACGGCGAGGGCGAAAACTATCGCGCCCGTTTCTTTGCCTATCTGTCGTTCTTTACCTTTGCGATGTTGATGCTGGTGACCTCCGACAACCTGATCCAGATGTTTTTTGGCTGGGAAGGTGTGGGTGTCGCGTCTTATCTGCTGATCGGTTTTTACTACAAAAAGCCAAGCGCCAATGCCGCGGCGATCAAGGCGTTTGTGGTCAACAGGGTCGGTGACTTCGGGTTCGCACTGGGGATCATGGCGTTGTACTTTATGACGGACAGCATCCGCTTTGACGATATCTTTGCGGCGGCACCGGATCTTGCCGAACAGACCATCAGCTTTCTATGGAGCGAATGGAACGCGGCCAACCTGATCGCCTTCCTGTTGTTCGTCGGGGCAATGGGTAAATCGGCGCAGCTGTTTCTGCACACATGGTTGCCGGACGCGATGGAAGGGCCGACACCTGTTTCGGCGCTGATCCACGCGGCGACCATGGTGACCGCGGGTGTTTTCCTTGTGTGTCGCATGTCGCCGTTGATGGAGTTCGCGCCAGAGGCAATGATGTTTGTGACCGTTATCGGCGCAACAACGGCGTTTTTCGCCGCCACGGTGGGGTTGGTTCAGACCGATATCAAACGCGTGATTGCCTATTCAACCTGTTCGCAGCTCGGCTACATGTTCGTGGCTGCCGGTGTTGGCATGTATTCGGCTGCAATGTTCCACCTTTTCACGCACGCGTTCTTTAAAGCGATGTTGTTCTTGGGCGCGGGGTCGGTGATCCATGCGATGCACCACGAACAGGACATGCGCAACTATGGCGGTCTGCGTAAAAAGATCCCCTTCACATTTGCGGCGATGATGATCGGCACATTGGCGATCACCGGTGTTGGCATTCCGCTGACCCACTTCGGTTTTGCCGGCTTCCTGTCCAAGGATGCGATCATCGAAAGCGCTTGGGCCGGTGGCTCCATGTACGGCTTCTGGCTGTTGGTGGCGGCGGCGGCGATGACCAGTTTCTACAGCTGGCGTCTGATTTTCCTCACCTTTTATGGCACAGCGCGGGGCGACAAGCACACACATGAACACGCGCATGAAAGCCCGATGGTCATGCTGGTGCCTTTGGGCGTGCTGGCCTTGGGCGCGATCTTTGCCGGTATGATCTGGTTCAAACCGTTCTTTGGCGATCACAAATATGTCGCTGACTTCTACAATATCCCGTTGGTGGAAATGGCCGAAGGGTCGGACACGCACACCAGCGGTGCCGAGGACAATCACGGCGACGCCGATCACGGCAGCGAAGAGGGCCATCACGCGGCCTTTGGCGGCGCGCCGGGCGAGGGGGCTTTGTTCTTTGGTCCTGACAACCACGTGCTGGCGGATGCGCATTCTGCGCCCAAATGGGTCAAGGTCGCGCCGTTCATTGCGATGTTGTTCGGCCTGATCATGGCGCTGTGGTTCTACATCTGGAACCCGAGCCTGCCCAAACGTCTGGCTGAAAACCAGCAGCCGCTTTACCAGTTCTTCCTGAACAAATGGTACTTTGACGAAATTTACGATTTTGTCTTTGTCAAACCCGCCAAGGCGATTGGCCGGTTCTTCTGGAAGCGCGGCGACGGCAATGTTATCGACGGCACGCTGAATGGCATTGCCATGGGCATTGTCCCGTTTTTCACACGGCTCGCCGGTAAGGCGCAGTCTGGTTATATCTTCACCTATGCTTTCGCCATGGTGATCGGCATCGCGGTGCTGGTGACATGGATGACGATGTCCGGAGGGGCGCACTAATGGATACCCACCTGCTTTCCATTATCACGTTTTTGCCGGCTCTGGCGGCTGCGATTCTGGCGGTTTTCCTGCGCGGCGATGATGCGGATGCACAGCGCAACGCCAAATGGCTGGCGCTGATCACCACAACGGCGACCTTTGTGATTTCGCTGTTTGTGCTGTTCGAGTTCGATCCGCAGGACACCGGTTTCCAGTTTGTGACCGAAGCCGAATGGCTGCTTGGCTTGAAATACCGCCTTGGCGTTGACGGCATTTCGGTGCTGTTTGTGATGCTGACCACCTTTATGATGCCGCTGGTGATTGCGGCGTCGTGGAATGTGGACAAACGCGTCAAGGAATACATGATCGCATTCCTGCTGCTGGAAACGCTGATGCTGGGCGTGTTCATGGCGCTGGACCTGATCCTGTTCTACCTCTTTTTCGAGGCGGGTTTGATCCCGATGTTCCTGATCATCGGCATCTGGGGCGGGGCGAACCGCATTTATGCCAGCTTCAAGTTCTTCCTTTATACCTTCCTCGGCTCCGTGCTGATGCTGGTGGCAATGGTTGCGATGTTCTCGGATGCGGGCACGACTTGTATCGGGGGCTGTGACATCAGCCTGCTGAACCACCAGTTCGGCTCCGAAAGCTTCTCTGTCCTGGGCATCCAGATTGTCGGCGGCATGCAGACGCTGATGTTCCTTGCCTTCTTTGCCAGCTTCGCGGTGAAAATGCCGATGTGGCCTGTGCACACTTGGTTGCCAGATGCGCACGTTCAGGCCCCGACTGCGGGTTCCGTGGTGCTGGCCGCGATCCTGTTGAAAATGGGCGGCTACGGTTTCTTGCGTTTCTCGCTGCCGATGTTCCCGGTCGGATCCGACGTGATGGCACCGCTGGTCTTGTGGATGTCCGCGATTGCGATTGTCTACACGTCGCTGGTGGCGCTTGTTCAGGAAGACATGAAAAAGCTGATCGCCTATTCATCCGTCGCCCACATGGGTTTCGTGACCATGGGTATTTTTGCAGCGAACCAGCAGGGCATTGATGGTGCGATCTTCCAGATGATCAGCCACGGCTTTATCTCGGGCGCGCTGTTCCTTGCGGTTGGCGTGATCTACGACCGCATGCACACCCGCGAGATCGACGCCTACGGCGGCTTGGTCAACCGGATGCCGGTCTATGCGCTGATTTTCCTGTTCTTCACCATGGCCAACGTCGGCTTGCCCGGCACTTCCGGCTTCGTCGGCGAATTCCTGACCTTGGTTGCTGCATTCCAGGTGAACACATGGGTTGCGGCCGTGGCCACAACCGGCGTGATCTTTTCAGCGGCCTATGCGCTGTGGCTGTACCGCCGCGTGGTGATGGGTGAGCTGATCAAGGAAAGCCTGAAGGGCATCAAGGACATGAGCGCGCGCGAAAAATGGATCGTTGCGCCACTTGTTGCGATGACCCTGATCTTGGGCGTCTACCCGGCGCTTGTGCTCGATATGATCGGACCGTCCGTGACGGCATTGGTCGAAAACTACGCAAGCGCGGTAGAGGCGGCTGATACCACCGTCCAATCCGCCGCTGCTTCACACTAAGGATAGATGCGATGATTACCGCAGACCTGAACGTCATTCTGCCCGAAATCCTGCTGTCTGCCTTTGCGCTGGCGGGGCTTCTTGTCGCTGTCTACACCACCAAGGATAAGGTCGGCGGTTTGCTGGTCTGGATCACGGCGGCGGTGTTTGTCCTGTTGGCCGCATGGATCGGCACCACGGGCGAGGGGACGCGCGTCGCGTTCAACGGCATGTTCATCGAGGACGGCTTTGCACGGTTTGCCAAGGTCACGATCCTGCTGTCTGCCGCTGCTGTGCTGGTCATGTCCGAAAGCTACATGCGCACACGTGGTTTGCTGCGCTTTGAATATCCCATTCTTGTGGCGCTCAGCGCTGTGGGCATGATGATGATGGTCAGCGCTGGTGATTTGATGGCGCTTTACATGGGGCTGGAACTGCAATCGCTCGCGCTTTATGTGGTGGCCTCCCTGCGCCGCGACTCTGTACGTTCGACAGAGGCGGGGTTGAAGTATTTCGTGCTCGGTGCCTTGTCTTCCGGTTTGCTGCTGTACGGTGCATCATTGGTATACGGCTACGCCGGCACGACATTGTTCTCTGGCATCATCACGACCGCGCAGGCGGGGAACACCTCGGTTGGCATGCTGTTCGGGATCGTCTTCCTGATCTCGGGGCTGGCGTTCAAGGTTTCCGCCGTGCCGTTCCACATGTGGACACCTGACGTTTATGAGGGCTCGCCCACTCCGGTCACCGCCTTCTTTGCCACGGCCCCAAAGGTTGCGGCGATGGCATTGTTCGCGCGTGTGATGCATGACGCCTTTGGCAACGCGGTCAGCGACTGGAGCCAGATCGTTGCTCTGCTTTCGCTTTTGTCGATGTTTCTGGGTGCTGTTGCCGCCATTGGCCAGACCAATATCAAACGTCTGATGGCGTTTTCCTCAATTGCGCATATGGGCTACGCCCTGATGGGGCTTGCGGCGGGGACTGCGTTCGGCGTGCAGGCGATGCTGGTCTACATGGCCATCTATGTGACGATGAACGTCGGCACCTTTGCCTTCATCCTGATGATGCAGAAGGACGGCGCGCCCGTCACCGATATCGCATCGCTGAACATGTATGCCAAAGCCCATCCGGGCCGCGCGCTGTCGATGTTGGTTCTGTTGTTCTCGCTGGCCGGTGTGCCGCCGATGCTGGGCTTCTTTGGTAAGCTCTATGTGTTGCGCGCCGCTTATGATGCGGGTCTGGCATGGCTGGCGATTGCCGGTGTGATCGCGTCGGTGATCGGGGCCTATTATTACCTGCGCATCGTGTTCTTCATGTACTTTGGCGAGGAGCGCTCGGAGCAGCTGGACACCTCGTCCGGTCGCATTCTGCCGGTGTTCCTGTCGGTTTCCGCGCTGATCATGATCTTCGGAATCATCAATATGTTCGGTGTCGAAACCGCGGCACTGTCTGCTGCTGCTGCCTTGGTGAATTGAGCGGGCTGCGGGTGCAGTCCCCTCTTTCAGGTTTCTCTAGAATGAGATCGGCATGAGCGGCTGGCCCGCAGGCTATGCGCGCCACGTGCTGGATGTGGTGGATAGCACCTTGGCGGAGGCGGCGCGGATGCTGCCCTCGCTCACCGGTCCGACATGGATCCTTGCGCTGGAACAGACGGCGGCACGCGGGCGCAGGGGGCGGTCATGGGCCACACCGCGCGGCAATTTTGCAGGCACGCTGATCATGCGGCGCACCGAAGAACCGGGGATCGCGGCTTTGCGTTCTTTCGTGGCCGCACTTGCGCTGCACCGCGCCTTTGTTGCCGTGACGGGCCAACCTCGTGCCTTTGCGTTGAAGTGGCCCAACGATGTTTTGCTGAATGGCGGCAAAGTTGCGGGCATCCTGTTGGAAAGCACAGGCGCGCATCTGGTCATCGGTATCGGTGTCAACCTTGCCCACGCGCCCGGCGCGGATGCGCTAGAGGCGGGGGCCCTGAAACCGATGAGCCTTGCCCGCGACCTTGATATCGATGTGGACCCCGAGATCTTTCTTGAGGCGCTGGCCGCTGAATATGCGCTACTTGAGACCCAATTCACGACCCATGGGTTTGCCCCCATCCGCCGTGCATGGCTGGATCATGCCGCGAAACTGGGCGAGGTGATTACCGCCCGCACCATGCGCGATGAAACTGTCGGCACCTTTGAAGGCATCGACGAAAGCGGCAACCTGATCTTGCAAACATCCCAAGGCCGCGCATCGATTGCCGCTGCGGATGTGTTTTTCTAAACGGAGGTTTCCGATGCTTTTGGCGATTGATTGCGGCAACACCAATACAGTCTTTTCGATCTATGACGGGGATGACTTCATTGCCACCTGGCGCACGGCGACCGAATGGCAGCGGACGGCGGACCAGTATTATGTCTGGCTGACCTCACTGATGCGATTTGAAAAGATCGAGGCGGACATCACAGATGTGATCATCTCGTCGACTGTGCCGCGTGTGGTTTTCAACCTGCGCGTCTTTGCCGATCGCTATTTCGATACGCGGCCCATGGTTGTGGGCAAGGCCGGCTGTGCCTTGCCGGTGGATGTGCGCGTTGATGCGGGCACCGCTGTGGGGCCGGACCGTTTGGTGAATACGGTGGCGGGGCATGATCTGTTTGGCGGCGATCTGATTGTGGTGGATTTTGGCACCGCGACGACCTTTGATGTGGTGGCTGCGGACGGGGCTTATGTGGGCGGCGTAATTGCGCCCGGTGTGAACCTGTCGCTGGAAGCGCTGCACAATGCCGCCGCCGCTTTGCCCCATGTGGACATCAGCCAACCCGAACATGTGGTGGGCACCAACACTGTTGCCTGTATGCAATCAGGTGTTTTCTGGGGTTACGTCGGACTGGTTCGTGAGATATGTGCGCGGATAAAGGCGGAACGCGGGCGCGACATGCGCGTGATTTCGACCGGTGGTCTGGCCCCGCTGTTTCAGCAGGCGGTAGACCTTTTTGATGAATTCCGTGATGACCTCACAATGCACGGCTTGACCGTGATTTATAAATATAACAAGGATTTAGCTGACTAATGAGCAGTGAAAGATTGATCTATCTGCCCCTCGGTGGGGCAGGTGAAATAGGCATGAACGCCTATGTGTACGGCTACGGCAAACCCGGCAAGGAACGTTTGATCGTTGTCGATTTGGGTGTGGCCTTCCCTGATATGGACGGCAGCCCGGGTGTCGATTTGATTATTGCGGACATCGCGTGGCTGCGCGAACGCAAGGATCGCATCGAAGCGGTGTTTGTCACCCACGCCCATGAGGACCACGTGGGCGGCATCGCCCACACCTACGGACAGCTGCAAGCGCCGATCTATGCGCGCAAGTTCACGGCCAATATCGCCGCACGCAAGATGGACGAACACGGCCATCCGGCCGATGCGATCCATGTGACCTCCGCATGGCCACAGCAGGTTAGCGTGGGTCCGTTTACAGTTGGGTTCCTGCCGATTTCGCACTCGATCCCCGAAAGCTCTGCTTTGGTGATCGATACGCCTGAAGGGCGCGTGATCCATTCAGGCGATTTCAAAATCGACCTGACGCCGGGTGTTGGCGAAGCCTTTGATCCCGAACTGTGGGCAGAGGTCTGCAAGGATGGCGTCAAGGCGTTGGTCTGTGACAGTACAAACGTATTCTCGCGCGAGGCCGGGCGTTCAGAAGCGACAGTTGGCCCCGCAATCGAAGAACTGGTCAGCAGCGCCGAAGGCATGGTTGTTGCGACGACGTTCGCCTCTAACGTGGCGCGGGTGAAAACGCTGGCGGTTGCCGCGGACAAGGCGGGGCGCTCTGTCGTACTGTTGGGCCGCGCGATGAAACGCATGGTCGAAGCCTCGCTTGAAACCGGCGTGATGAAGGACTTTCCGCCTGTTGTCAGCCCAGAAGACGCGCGCGGTATTCCACGTGAGAACCTTATGCTGCTGGTCACCGGATCACAGGGCGAGCGCCGCGCAGCAAGTGCGCAGCTGGCGCGTGGTAAGTTTCAGGGGATCGAGATGAAGGAAGGGGACACGTTCCTGTTCTCCTCCAAAACCATCCCCGGCAATGAAAAAGGCGTGATCCGCATCATCAACCAGTTCTCCGAGCGCGGTGTGGATGTGGTGGATGACTCCTCCGGTGGTCATTACCACGTGTCGGGCCACGCCAACCGGCCTGACCTTGAAACGCTGCACGATGTGGTTAAACCGCAAGTCTTGATCCCGATGCACGGCGAACACCGCCACCTGCGCGAACATGTCAAGATTGCGGATGCCAAGGGCATGAAGGGCGTCATGGCTGTGAACGGCATGATGATCGACCTGTCCGGCAACACACCAAAAGTCGCGGAATATGTCGAAACCGGCCGCACCTACATCGATGGTTCGGTGCAGATCGGCGCGTTGGACGGAGTTGTGCGTGACCGGATCCGCATGGCGCTGAACGGTCATGTGACCGTGACTGTGATCCTGGATGACGAGGATGAACCGCTTGGCGATCCATGGGTCGATGCCATGGGCCTGCCCGAAACAGGCAAATCCGGTGCGTCGTTGGTGGATGTCCTGGAAGAAGACCTGAGCCAGTTTCTGGGCCGCTCCAAGGCAGCGACCCTGCGCGACGACACCAAGCTGAATGACGGCTTGAAACGTGTGGTGCGCCAGTCGGCCAATGACGAGATCGGCAAGAAGCCCGAAGTGACAGTGGTGGTCAGCCGTTTGAGCTGACACCGCCCTACTTTTGCAGAATCAGAAACGGCCCCGCAATGTCATGCGGGGCCGTTTTCGATTCAGGGGAAGGACCTGGCTTGTTAGCTGTCGGGGCGGTCGGCAAAGCTCAATTCGATGAACTCCGGCGTGTGATCGCCAAGACCGACAACCCTGTTGCCGCCACGGTCGTTATTATTATTGTTGTTGCGCCCGCCGCGATTGTCATTGCGGCTGCGACTGTTGTTGTTGCGGTTGTTGTCTTTTCTGCCGTCCTGAGAACCGCCGCGGCTGTTATTGCTGCGCTGCTCAGCTGCTTTAGGCTCTTGCTTGGCCTCTGCTGGGGCAGGCTGCGCCTGTGTTTCGGCCTTATCTGCCTGCGGTGCTGTTGCGTCCTGTTGCGGCGCATTTTCGGCCTTGGGCGCGTCAGACTTACGGCTGCGCGAGCGTGTGCGCTTTGGCTTTTCGGACTTTGGCGCGTCTTCTGTGGTTGTTTCGGCTTCCTTTGCAGGGGCCTTCGCGCCGCCAAGCGGGTTTTCCAGACGCGGAATTTCGTGCTGAACCAGACGTTCTACATCGGCAAGGTTCTTTTCATCGCGCGGCACACAGATCATGATCGCTGTGCCATCACGGCCCGCGCGACCGGTGCGCCCGATACGGTGCACATAGTCTTCTGCATGGCTGGGCACGTCAAAGTTATAGACGTGGCTGACCGATGGCACATCCAGCCCGCGCGCCGCCACATCGGAGGCCACAAGAAAGCGCAGCGCGCCTTCGCGGAAACCGTCGAGGGTTTTGGTACGCTGGCTTTGATCCAGATCCCCGTGGATAGGGGCCGCGTCATAGCCATATTTTTTCAATGACTTGGCAACGACATCTACATCCATCTTGCGGTTGCAAAAGATAATGGCGTTTGTGCATTTGTCGCCTTCGGCGTCGATCAATGCGCGCAGCACCTTGCGCTTTTCGGACCCTTCACGGTCCTTGCGTGATGCTTTGAACTCAAGCACGCCTTGGGTGATGTTCTTGTTTGTCGTCGCCTGACGCGCCACTTCGATGCGTTCAGGGTTGCTGAGGAATGTATTCGTGATCCGCTCGATCTCGGGGGCCATGGTGGCTGAAAAGAACAACGTCTGGCGCGTGAACGGCGTCAGCCCGAAGATGCGTTCGATGTCGGGGATGAACCCCATGTCGAGCATCCGGTCCGCTTCGTCCACCACCATGATTTTCACGTCATTCAGGATCAGCTTGCCGCGTTCGAAATGATCCAGCAAACGACCCGGCGTGGCGATCAGAACGTCGACACCTTTGTCGATCGCCATGTCCTGTTCCTTGAACGACACACCACCGATCAGCAGGGCCTTGGTCAGTTTGACGTTCTTGGCATAGGTATCAAAGTTTTCGGCAACCTGTGCGGCCAGTTCACGCGTCGGGCACAGTACCAATGAACGCGGCATGCGTGCGCGGGCGCGGCCACGGGCCAGCATGGTGATCATTGGCAGGGTGAAACTGGCGGTCTTGCCGGTGCCGGTCTGGGCGATCCCAAGAACATCGCGTCCTTCAAGGGCAGGGGGGATAGCACCCGCCTGAATTGGGGTGGGGCTTTCGTAGCCGGCCTCTTCAATGGCTTTAAGCACTTTGGGGCTGAGCTTTAGATCAGAAAATTTTGTCATATGTGTCCGGTTTTGGCGGACGCTCATTTCGGCCCGCTGCATCAGTCATATCGGCCCGCTTGGCCCAAAAGGCGGCACCTGCCGCGACATGTTGCGCACCGATAACAACTTGGGCGGTGTAGGTCAAATAGAACGCAAATTGACGCCGTTTTTGGGCCGCTAGCTGGGGAAATGCTTGGAAATTGTGGTATTTAGGTCAAGTTTCGCCCGTTTCAGCAGGCCATGCGCCGACAAGCGGTCCCGCAAGGCGGGCGTATCTGCGCAAACTTCGTCAAAAAATGCGCGGAGCCCTGCGGTGCCGCTGTCCGCTTCGATCATCGCAAAGAGCTCGTGCATAGACAGCCCGCCTTTGTCGCGGGTACGGTTGGGGGCGAGGTCGGGGCGGTACGATCCCTTTTCCAACCGGTAGCGGAAAGCAGCGTACCAGCTTTCCCAAGATGTGGCGTGGCAATGGGCAAGATCGATGCCTTGGGTGGATTCGGGACCTTTCAGCATCTCGTCGTGCTGGAATGCGTTGTGGATTTGCACGCGCACCCCGTCCAACCCGCTGCGCACAAAGCACTTTCCCGCCAGATGGCTTAAAAACCCGCCTTTGATATAGGTGCCATAAGTTGGATATAGATCAGCAACGATCCTGTTCCGGTCAGGCCCGTTGGGGATAAAAGCTTTGAACGCGGTGCCGTCACCGGCAAGCTGTTCCATTGGGCGGATGCGTGCGGTTTTTTCGTCGGCGGGTAAAGCTGCCAGAACGTCCCCGATGTGGCGGTCTGCGACCAGAAATTCGTCGACATCCATATGGATCAACCAGTCGACTTCGGCACGACGGCGATAGGCGTGGGTTGCGTTATGTGTCTGACGCACCTGATGCTTTTTCGGTCGTTTGCCTTTCCACCATTCCGCGTCACACAGGGTGGGGCGGATTTTCGGATGGGCCTTCAGCGCGTCAAATGCGGCGTGATTGTCATCATCCAGATAGATGTAGATGCGGTGGGCCCCCGCCTCCAGATGGTAGGCGGCAAACCCCAGAATGTCGCGGACCGGCGCGAGGATCGTGGCGCTGATCCCCCAAGTCGCTGTCACACCATCATTTCCTTGGTCGAGGTCAGGCGCACATCGGGATAGTCTCGTTCGACCCGATCAATGTCCCACTGTAGGCGGGTCAGGTAAACAATGTCGCCGTCATGGTCGTGGGCGATATGTTGCGGGTTGGCTTGGGTGAATTTGTCCACCGCAGGCTTGTCCCCGTTCACCCAGCGCGCAGAGGTGAATTGTGATTGTTCAAACCGTACGGGCAAGCCATATTCCAGCTCGATCCGGCTGGCGAGAACCTCGAACTGCAACTGGCCTACCACCCCCACGACAAAGCCGGAGCCGATGGAGGGTTTAAAGACTTTCGCGGCACCTTCTTCGGCAAATTGCATCAGGGCTTTTTCCAGATGCTTCGACTTTAACGGGTCGCCCGCACGCACGCCTTGGAGGAGTTCGGGCGCAAAGGACGGGATACCTGTAACGCGCAAAGCTTCCCCTTCGGTTAACGTGTCACCGATGCGCAATTGGCCGTGGTTGGGAATGCCGATAATGTCGCCGGCCCATGCTTCTTCGGCCAGTTCGCGGTCCGAGGCAAGGAACATCACCGGATTGGTGATCGCCATCGGTTTCTTGGTGCGCACATGGGTCATTTTCATGCCGCGCTGAAAGTGGCCCGAGGCAAGGCGCACAAACGCAACGCGGTCGCGGTGTTTAGGGTCCATATTCGCCTGAACCTTGAAA
The DNA here is from genome assembly GCF_000622325.1 of Sulfitobacter geojensis. Classification (NCBI taxonomy): domain Bacteria; kingdom Pseudomonadati; phylum Pseudomonadota; class Alphaproteobacteria; order Rhodobacterales; family Roseobacteraceae; genus Sulfitobacter; species Sulfitobacter geojensis. The sequence continues at coordinate 2,609,648 of NZ_JASE01000005.1, read as the reverse complement.
ACAAAGCCGGAAACCTTGTTTTCTTCCGGCAGGATCTGGCGTGGCTCGGCCTTCTGGATCTGCGGCTCGGGCCCGAATTTGGCGATGCCTTCCATCAGTTCCTTCACCCCGAAGGAGTTGATCGCAGAGCCGAACCAGATCGGGGTCAGCGACCCTTCGGCCATCAACTCCGCGTCCAGCGGCGGCATCAGCTCGCGCACCATTTCAAGATCTTCGCGGAGCTTTTCAAGCAGTGCAGCCGGCACATGTTCGGCCAGCTTGGGGTCATCCAGCCCGTTGATTTCGATAGATTCGGATACTTTGTTGCGATCCGCGCGGTCCATCAATTCCAACCGGTCGCGCAGGATATCGTAACACCCGATAAAATCGCGGCCCACGCCGATGGGCCAGCTGGCGGGGGTGACGTCAATGGCAAGGTTCTGCTGGATTTCGTCGATAATTTCGAAAACGTCGCGGCTTTCACGGTCCATCTTGTTACAAAACGTCAGGATCGGCAGATCGCGCATGCGGCAGACTTCGAACAGTTTCTGCGTCTGGCTTTCAACGCCTTTGGCCCCGTCGATCACCATCACCGCAGCATCGACCGCAGTCAGCGTGCGGTAAGTGTCTTCGGAAAAGTCGGAGTGGCCGGGCGTGTCGACCAGATTGAAACGGAACACGTTGTCTTTGCTGGTGAAATCGAACGACATGGCAGAGGCCGAAACCGAAATGCCGCGGTCCTTTTCCATCGCCATAAAGTCGGAGCGCGTGCGGCGGGCTTCGCCTTTGGCGCGGACCTGACCGGCCATCTGGATCGCCCCGCCGAACAGCAGGAACTTTTCCGTCAGCGTGGTTTTACCTGCGTCAGGGTGACTGATAATGGCAAAGGTCCGCCGGCGCGCGATCTCTGGCGGCAGCTCGGGGCGGTTTGTGGTGGTGTCCAGCATCTGATGTCACGGTCCTGATGTAATTCGAGTGAAGTCACCCATGACCAGTGAACAAAGGGGTATTTGTCCGCACGGGTACACCGGCGGTACTCATACCTTAGATACGCGTGGTGGCAAGGGTTGGGGGCGCTCGGCACGGTCCGTTGGGTGGCCAAACGGGCTGCGCGCGCGGTAAATGAAAACGGGGGCAGGGCGGCACCGGCCCCCGTTTCTCGTCTTACGCCTCGACGGTAAAGGTGATGCCGGCGCTTTTTTGCAGCCTGTCGACGATCGCCTGTCCGAACACAGGGGCAGAAGTCAGCACGCCACCGGGTGCATCAGCGACCTCGTTCAGCAGACACATGGCCGCTTCGGTCAACATCTTCGAGGTGGAGCCATAGCCCGGATCGCGGTCCCCTTTGACGCCCACGATGATGCGCTCGCCGCCCGCAGACGTGCCGGTAAACATCAGATCATAGCTACCGTTTTCGCGCTCTTCTTTGGACGGGCCTTCGCCCGGTTTGACCCCGCTGTCGGCCATCGGGTCAGACTTGGCGATGCCGTTTGCAATCGCTTCGCCTTTTTCGCCTTTGCCGGTGAACATCATTTCTTCATATGTAAAATCTGTGCCATAGGGGTGCCCCATCAACAGGTTGGAACGGTGCACGTTTTTGGTGTTGATGCTCGCCATGACAAACGGCGCCACCCAGATCCCGAAATCCGCGTCTTCGTAAGGTTTGTTGCCGTAGGGCTGTTTGGGGCCTTCGAAACCGGGCGTCAGCGCAAAGGACGACACCAGCTTTTTCATCACATCGGGATCGCCCATGGCAAGTTTCATGGTTTCCTTGCCCGACGCTGCGGTGCCGCCTGAAAAAGTACCCTTCATGCCGCGCACGCGGCCTTTGACGTCTTTCAACGGCGCGCCGAAACGTTTCATCGCTTCTTGTTGCAGGAACCAGACGCCCATGTCGAAGGGGATGGAATCAAAGCCGCAGGAATGCACGATGCGGGCACCGGTCTCTTTGGCTTTCGCGTCGTATTTTTCGATCATGTCCCACATGAAAGGCGGCTCGCCGGACAGGTCGACATAATCCGTACCTGAAGCCGCGCAGGCCGCAACCAGCGGTTCGCCATACAGCAGGTAAGGGCCGACCGTGGTGATCACACATTTCGTGCGCGCAACCATCGCGTCAAGGCTGGCAGGGTCTGACGCATCGGCCTCGACCAGCGGGGTATCTGCGGGCAGGCCCATTTCGTCGCGCACCTGCGCCAGTTTCGCGCCACTACGCCCCGCCATCGCCCATGCGAGATCAGGATAGGTGTTGTGGATGTATTCAGCGACCAGACGGCCGGTAAATCCGGTCGCGCCGTAGATGATGATGTCGAAGTCGGCCATGGTTCTCTCCCGTTTTGTGACGGGAGTATTGCGAGCAGTTGCTTTGAAAAGCCAGACCCGCAGAAAGGGGACGCTGCGTCGGAAACCGGCAGGGCACGGTTTAGCGTGTCGACGCCTTGCGCAGCAATTCGGCCATATCAGGCCGGTCGAGCATCGCCTCGCTCACGTCAAGCCCTGCATGCGGCAGGTCGGAGTGGCCCGGAATGACGTCACCAAGGCTGGCGGATAATTCATCCGGCAACACAGGTTTGGTGCGTGTGTCGATCAACATGGTCTCGGCGGCGATGCCTTCGGCATAGACGATCTGGTGGCTGTCAAACAGCAATTGGAAATAATCGACAAAACCGCCGTCCATCACCGTGACAGATGACCCGTTCACCAGATGACGCGCCTTGACCAGAATTTCCGCACGCCCTGCGCCCACCTCATCACTGCGTTGATAGATGAACAGGCGGTGATCGGGGCTGACGATCAGGTCGTGTTCGTTGTTCAAAGTGCCGGCCTGTATCTTGATCGGGGCGAAATCACCAACGGCGCGCACGGTGGTCTGCCCGATCCAACGTACGGCCTGCACGCCGTCATCGCGCGTCAAAATGCGGTCCCCGATGTTCAGGTTTTCGATCAGGCGCTGTTCACCGGACGACAGGGTGATATGGGTGCCGCGTGTAAACGATACGCAGGCGACTTGCGCGAATTTCTGGCGCGCGGTGTCGGTATCAATACCGACAAGCCGGTATTCAACGCCGCTGCGCAGCGCTGTCAGAGGCACCAGATAGATCTGCGCGGCATTGCCGTCGCTGTCGACTTCGACCATCAGCAGCGCGTCATGCATGCCACCATCATCGGACATGAAGCTGAGCGCGCTGTCGAGCACCAGCGTCGCGCGCGCTGTGCCGGTTTCGCTGTCCGGGGAAATGCGAAAATGGGTGTCCTGACCGGCCAGCACGCCCAGTCGCAGCGGGGCTGTGCCAAAAGGCAGTTCATAGATGTCATCAAGGATAAGTTCACTGGCGAAGGACAAAGCATCGCCCATGTTCGCCCCGTCCGAGGCCACGAAATCCTCTGCGCGGTAGACCGGCAGAACTTGCGCGGGGGCGGGTCTTGAACGGGCCATCGTGATCCTAAATCTTTGACGGGATGCGCGTGCCCTAGGCTAGGATTGTGACAGGGGTGGGTCAAGCCTGCGGTGTTTTGCTGGCGGCTGTCGATCAGCATGATAGGTCTGTGGAAATCATAACGGAGGAATCGCGAAATGGATTTAGGGATCAAAGGCAAAACCGCACTGGTATGTGCATCATCCAAAGGGCTGGGGCTGGGCTGTGCCGAAGCGCTGGCAGAGGCTGGTGTCAATCTGGTGATGAACGCCCGCGGCGCAGAGGCGCTTGAGGCGTCAGCCGAGCGCTTGCGCAGCACCTATGGTGTAAACGTCACAACGGTAGCGGCGGATGTCGCGACCGACGAAGGTCAGGCCGCGGTGATCGCGGCAGCGGCGGATGTGGATATTCTGGTCAACAATGCGGGCGGCCCCCCTCCGGGCATGTGGTCCGACTGGGACCGCGAAGATTTCATCAAGGCATTGGACGCCAATATGCTGGCCCCGATTGCCCTGATCAAAGCGTTGGTGCCTGGCATGATGGACCGTGGCTGGGGCCGCGTCGTAAACATCACGTCGCAATCCGTGCGCGCGCCGATTGGCGTGCTGGGCCTGAGCAATTCGGCTCGCACCGGTTTGACCGGCTATGTCGCGGGCACCTCGCGTCAGGTTGCGGGATCCGGTGTCACAATCAACAACCTGTTGCCGGGTATTCACGCCACGGACCGCGCTGATGCGTTGGACGGGGCGGTGGTTAAATCGCGCAACATCTCGCTTGAGGATGCGCGTAGTGAACGCGCCGCAACCATTCCGGCGGGCCGTTACGGCACCCGTCAGGAATTCGGCGCGGCCTGTGCCTTCCTCTGTTCGACCCACGCGGGGTTCATCGTGGGGCAAAACCTGTTGCTGGATGGCGGTGCAACCAACATCACGATGTAATCGGGATGGCTGGGAATGCAGGCGAGAATACGACCGAAAAATTCTCGCTAAAGGACCATCTGTTCAATGCCGACTCTATCGGTGATCTGGCAGCAGAAATTGCTGCCGGATTGCCGGATTTTGATGCCGCGCGCTTTCAGGCCGACGTGTTGTCGGGCTTTGGCGAACGCGAGTTGATGGAGCGTCTGGAATGGATGGCCGACTGCCTTGAAAGTCAGCTGGCACCGGATTTCCCGACAATGGCAGACCAGTTGCAGGCCGCGATGCCCGCGCCCCTTGATCCGGCCTTGCGCGATGATGATTTCGGCCGTTTCATCCATGCTTTGCCGGGTATTCTGGCGGTGCGTCACGGGCTTGAGACCCACCGCGATCGCGCACTTGATCTGCTTTATGAAGCGACCAAGCGCTTTTCGATGGAGTTCTATATCCGTCCCTTCCTGAACCGTTGGCCCGAGGAAACCTTGGGCCGTCTGGACAGTTGGGCGCGCGACGATAACTACCACGTGCGCCGTCTGGTATCCGAGGGCACACGTCCGCGCCTGCCTTGGGCCAAGTCGGTCACGCTTGAGACCGCCCAGCGGGTGCCATTTCTGGAACATCTGCACGCGGATGATACGCGCTATGTCACGCGATCCGTTGCGAACCATTTGAATGATATCGCGAAAACAGAGCCTGATGTGGTGATCGGACTGCTACAGGATTGGGCGCGCGCGGGCCGGCAAGATGCAAAAGAACTGGCGTGGATGACTCGCCACGCGCTGCGGGTTCTGGTGAAACAAGGGCACGCAGGGGCGTTAGCGCTGTTAGGTTATCGCGGTGATGTGCCGGTACGCGCTGCGCTGACACTGGGGGCTGATCGCTATGCCATTGGCGAGCGGGTGGCGATCAGCTGTGAGTTGTCAGCAGATCAGGACCTGCCGGTGATGGTGGATTACCGTATCCGCTTTGCGCGGGGCGGGGGCAAAACGGCCGAGAAGGTGTTCAAACTCAAGGTGGCAGAGATCAAAGCAGGCCGACCGCTGAGCCTGTCAAAGGCCCACTTCCTCAAGGGCGAGGCCACGACTTTTACACTTTATCCGGGGCCGCATGAGGTGGTTTTACAGGTCAACGGACAGGATCTGGCCCGCGCGACATTCGACTTGACCGCCTCGAGCTGATCACATTTGCGGGACCAGGGCGATCATCAGTGGTCGCTTTGCCCGTTGACGGCTAAAGCTGGGCGGTCACCCGTTATCACAAGGCAAGCCCATGCAAACCACTGTTCTTATTGTACTCTTCGCCGCAATTTTGCTGGCCAGTCTGTTGGCCGCGCCAAGACGCGCGTCGGTTGACGGTTTTTTCGGTGGGCTTGGCGTCAGGGGCCGTGCACCGGGCCTGTGGGTTCTGGTGCTGTCACAGGTCACCACGTGGATTTTTGCACGCTCGCTTATGAACGCCGCCATTCTGGGGTATTATTACGGGATCGCGGGCACCCTGGCCTATGCGGCCTATTACGGATCTTTCCTGAGCGGCGGTTTCATCGTGGCGCGCCTGCGGGCGGGCGGGGCGCGGTCGATGCAGGACTGGCTAGCGGCGCGGTTCGGGCCGGTTGGCACGGGCTGTTACAATCTGGTGATCGCGCTGCGGCTTTTGTCCGAGGTGTTTGCCAATCTGCTGGTAGTCGGGCTGATCTTTAATGCCGTGCTGGCGGGCAGCGGCACAGGGGCGATCCTGATCGTTGCAGCACTTGGACTGGCCTATTCCGCATGGGGGGGCTTGTCGGCTGCGTTGCGTACGGATGTTGTGCAAATGCTGGTGTTCCTTGTGGTCTTTGGTTTGGCCTTCATGGCCTTGATCACCAGCCCCGGTTTCGATCTGGGGGCGGTAGTGACCGCCTCTGGCGCGTCGGGCGCCTATAACGGCTGGGTTCTCTTGGTGGTCGCCGCGTTGCAGGTGTTTTCCTATCCCGCCCATGATCCGGTGATGATGGATCGCGGATTTATCGCCGATGAGGTCACCACCAAAGCGTCGTTCCTGCATGCTTTCTGGATCTCGACCCTGTGCATCATCGGTTTCGGGTTTTTCGGCATTCAGGCCAGCCTGACCGGTGCCGCCTATGAGGGCGAGCTGATCGGGACATGGGCCGCAATGTTCCCGCCTTGGGTCTTTGTTGCTCTCATGGTGTCGCTTCTGGTGTCTGCGCTCAGCACGCTGGATTCGGCGCTTGCCTCTGCGGCGCGGCTGGTGGTCGAGGAGCTGCGCCTTGCGCCGCGCACATTGACTGGCGGGCGGGTTGTGATGCTGGGTTTCATGGTCGCCGGCACGGCGCTGACCCTTTGGGGCAATGCGACGCTGTTTGATGCGGTTGCGGTCACTGGCACAGCGTCCATGTTCCTGACGCCGGTTTTGATTGTCGGGCTGGTGATGCGGCGCGAGGTGGCGCTATGGGGCTATCTGGTGGCCTTTGGTGCGGCAGCCTTGGGTGCATTTGCGTATTTCGCGCGCAGCTGGGAGATGTTTGCGGCCGTACTGCCCGAGGGGCACAAATACGAACAGCTGCTGGTGATTTGTCTGGTCGTTTTGGGCGTCGGGTTTGCAGGGGTGCTTGCGGCGATGCGGCGGGGCTGATAGCAGTTTTTCCGAGTAATTCTATCGGATATCCATGATCTTATCTCCTGAAATGGCCGAGCCGTCGCTTGTGCCGCGCCTTGAAATCAAGGACCTGCGCCGCTCCTTTGCGGGGCGCACCGTTGTCGACGGCGTGTCCTTGCAAATCATGCCGGGGCAGGTGACCTGCTTGTTGGGCCCGTCGGGCTGCGGCAAATCGACGACCTTGCGGATGATCGCAGGCGTTGAAATGCAAGACAGCGGCACGATCCATGTGGATGGCAAGCTGATTTGTGACACGGTGTTCCGCATTCCGCCCGAACGCCGCGAAATCGGTCTGATGTTTCAGGACTTTGCCCTGTTTCCGCATCTGTCGGTGGCGGATAACGTCGCCTTCGGGCTGCAAGGCACCAAGGCCGAAAAACGCGCGCGTGTCGAGGAATTGCTGGCACGGGTAGATCTTTTGCGGTTCATCGACGGTTATCCGCACCAGCTGTCGGGGGGCGAACAACAGCGCGTCGCGCTGGCCCGTGCGCTGGCCCCGAAGCCGCGGATCATGTTGATGGATGAACCGTTTTCGGGGCTGGACAACCGGCTGCGCGACGGCATCCGCGACGAGACCCTGAGCATCCTGAAAGAAGAAGATACCGCCGTTTTGCTGGTCACCCATGAACCGGATGAAGCCATGCGCATGGCGGATGAGATCGCATTGATGCGCGATGGCAGGATCGTGCAGCAGGGTGCGCCCTACAACGTCTATACCCGCCCCCTCGACCGCGCGGCGGTTGCGTTTTTCTCGGATGCGAATGTGGTTGAGGCAACGGTTGACGGGGCGCTGGCACAGACGGCCTTCGGGCGGTTTCTGGCCCCCGGCGTTGCGGACGGCACGCGGGTACAAATCGTGTTCCGCCCCCAACATGTGCGCATCGATTTCGACCGCGCCGGCAAGGGGCCTAACCCGACCGCCAAGGAAGGCACGCCCGCGCGCGCCGTGGTCAGCCGCGCGCGGTTTATGGGGTCGGAAAGTCTGGTCGAGTTTGTGATGGATCATGATGGATCGACCCTGCGGGCGACGGTGCCAAACGTGTTTTTGCCGCAACCGGGTGCGGTGATGTGGCTGACGATCCCGCGTGACCGGTGTTTTGTATTTCCGTTTGATTGAGAGGAGAACGTGATGGCCGAAACGTTACTGGTGGAATTCGGGATGGGATCGTCGCTGCGGCGCGGCGATTACACCCAAGCGGCCGAACGCGCGGTGCGCGACGCGCTGTGGCACAATTCGATCAATCTGGCGGAACTGTTCGGATTTGATAAAAGTGCGATGCGGATCACGCTGGATGTGGGGGTGCAACAGCCGGATCGTGTGGATGTCGAGGTGTTGAAAGCAGTGTTTCCTTACGGGAATGTGACGGTGAATGTCTCGAAAGGCGGGTTGGATGTCGCGCGACCTGTGGAGCAGGAAGGCGGCGGGCATCCCACCGTGATGGCCAATGTCGCGCTGTCTGTGGGCTTTGATATGGAGCGCGCAAATGGGTGATTTGACAAACATGCACCGCGTCATCATCGAAATGGGTATGGGCAACGACCTGCACGGGATGGATTACACCAAGGCGGCGGGCCGGGCGATTGACGACGCGCTGCGCCACTCATCTCTGCCGCTTTTCGCCGTGACGGGCGTTGCGCATGAAGAGATGCAGGTGCAGGTGACAATCGGTGTGCAGGAACCGGACAAACTGGATCTGGCGGCGCTGACGGCAAAACTGCCCCGTGGCAAGGCCGAGGTACGCGCCGTGCAGGGCGGGCTGAACGTGCCGGCGGGGGGCGAAACGATTGTAGTCGCGCAGGCGTCGGTCGAGGCGTTTCTGCCGCTGCAATCCGGCTGGCAACTGAAAGCTTAAGGCACGTAATCTGCCAATGTCTTGCCCGGTTCATCGACAAAGAGGTCGGGCAGGGCTTCGGCGCTTTCGATCAGATCAAGGCGGAAGACGCGGAACCCGTTTCGTAATTCGCACCACGACGTCAGGGTCCAGACGCGGCCCCAGTATTCCATATGCAGCGGACGGATCACGCGGCTGGTGACGGCATTTTCGCGTGAGGTATAGGTCAGGCGGACCTTTTGGCGGGCTTTGATCGCGGAGCGCAGCAGCGGCATATGCGTGAGGTTGCGGGTCGGATCGGCAAAAGGGTAGACGGCGAATTTCCAGGCCTCTGCCTCCGCGATGGTTTGTGCGGGCAGCACCGCGTCAATCTTGTCTGCCAGTGTTTCAGCAGCAGTTTTCAACGCGTCATCCGCGGCTTGCCCCACGATCGCCAGCCCGAGGTTCAGTGCTTCCAACTCGGATGCGGTGAGGGTCAAGGGCGGCAGGCTGATGGCTTGGGTGATCATATAGCCCACGCCGCGCTCGCCCTCGATCGGCACACCCGACGCGCTTAGCGTGTCCATGTCGCGGTAGATGGTGCGGGTCGATACCTCCAGCCGTTCGGCAATGTCCTGCGCGCGGTAGAGTTTACCGTCGCGCAGGATCTGGATGATGTCAAAAAGTCGATCTGTGCGGCGCATGTTACTCCTGTTGATAGGCAATCGGCGCATGGCGCATAGAGACATGTGCGGGGTCAATCATCTGCATCATCGGGGCGGCAAGGGGATCGGCCATCATCGCCTCTGCGGTGGATGTGGCCGCCGCCATTGTGGTCCATGTGATATGATCGGTCCACGTTCCCGCATCATCGCAAGACAGGGTGCGGCTCAGGACGGTGCCGCTGGCCTTGAGCATTGGTTCAATCGCGCGGGCCGCAGTGATGAACGCAGCCGGATCGGTACCTTCGATCAGACGGAACGTCACGATTTCGGCGACGGTCGCGATTGTGGCGCCTGTGGTGTTGGGGGCGGTGGTGATTTGGGTCTGGGACATGAGAATCTCCTTTGGTCATGTGTGAGACCCGTCTAGGGGATGCCAACTGACATAAACCTGTCAGTTGGATGCGGCAAGGGTGGATTATTTTTGTGCAGGCAAGTGAAACAAGCCTGCGAAATGCCTTTGCCGCTTTGCCTTGAGCGGTGCGCTGCGTAAAACAGGGACTGAATTGACAGATCGGGTGCGGCGAAACTGTGCGCACCGTTATGGGAGAAACGACATGTTGAATAATATTGGTTTGCCGGGCCTTTTGCTGATCGCGGTTGTGGTCTTGGTGCTGTTCGGGCGCGGCAAGATTTCCAGCCTGATGGGCGAAGTCGGCAAAGGCATCACCAGCTTTAAAAAGGGCATCAACGAAGGCGAAAAAGAACTGGCCGACGATACCAACACCGTCGAGACCGAAGTTGTCGCCGAAAACGATACGACCAAAGACAAGGTTTAATCCATGTTCGATCTGGGCTGGACCGAACTGCTGGTCATCGGGATCGTGGCGCTGATTGTGGTCGGCCCCAAGGATCTGCCGATCCTGTTTCGCAAGGTCGGGCAGTTTGTGGGCAAGGCCAAGGGAATGGCGCGCGAGTTCTCTTCTGCGATGAACGATGCGGCGGATGACAGCGGCATGCGCGAAATGTCCACATCGATCAATAAATCGCTCAAGGCGGCGACCAATCCGGTGGGCACGGCGATGGACGGGGTGAAAACCGCGGCCAAATCCCTGACCGATCTCGACCCTGAAAGCGAAACCGGCAAGCTGTCGGCGGAACGTGCGGCGAACGCCAAGAAAATTCAGGCAGCAGGTGCGCGGGCAGCGGCCGAACGCAAACAGCGCGAGGCGGCCGAAGCGATGGCCAAAGCCGAAGAGCTTGAGGCAGCAGCAACGCCCCCTGCGGCGGAAAAAGAGTAATACATGAGCGCGACAGACGATATTGACGACAGCGCAGCGCCGCTGATCGAGCATCTGGCAGAGCTGCGCACGCGGCTGATCCATTCGGTGATTGCCTTTATCATCGGGATGATCATCTGTTTCACGGTCTGGAACCCGATTTTCAACTTTCTGACCAATCCTTTGTGTTCGGCCATGGCCGAGCGGGGGCAGGAAGATTGCGGGCTGATCCTGATCAAGCTGCAAGAAGGTTTTTTCGTCGCCATCTCGATCTCGCTTTTGGGCGGGCTGGTCTTGGGCTTTCCCTACATCAGCTATCAGATGTGGCGGTTTGTGGCACCGGGCCTCTACAAGAACGAAAAGGGCGCGTTCCTGCCGTTCCTGATTGCCTCTCCGATCATGTTCTTTATCGGCGCGTCGTTTGCGTTTTACGTGGTGACCCCGCTGGCGTTTGATTTCTTTCTCGGGTTCCAACAGGGATCACTGACCGGTGACGGGTCCGAAGCGGTGGCAAACGGTGTGGCCGGCATCGCGTTTCAGGGGTCGGCACAGGAATATCTGAGCCTGACCATCAAGTTTATCGTGGCCTTTGGCCTGTGTTTCCAACTGCCTGTGCTGTTGACCCTGATGGGCAAGGCAGGTCTGGTCAGCGCCGAGGGTCTGGGCAATGTGCGCAAATATGCGGTTGTGGCCATTCTGGTGCTGGCGGCATTGGTGACGCCACCGGACGTGATCACACAGGTGATCCTGTTTGTGGTGGTGTACGGGCTTTATGAACTATCCATCCAGCTTGTGAAACGGGTCGAGAAAAAGCGCGAAGCCAAGCTGCGGGCAGAAGGTTTTTATGACGAAGACGAAGACCTGCTGGCCGAGTTTGACGACGAAGAAGACGATCTGAAGTAAGGGGCGGATCTATGCCAAACACGATGATAGATGACCCCATGGACCGGATTGCCGAAGCGCTTGAGCGGATGGCACCGGCCCCTTTGGCGGCCCCTGACTTTGACGCGGCCACGGCTTTTGTCTGGCACACGGAACCGGACCGTCTGGAGCCTGTGGCAAAGGTCAGCCGTGTGGATCTGCCCTTGCTGTTGGGCGTGGACCGCGCACGCGATACCTTGTTGCAGAACACACGTCAGTTTGCCGCTGGTTTGCCTGCCAATAACGCACTCCTCTGGGGTGCGCGCGGAATGGGGAAATCCAGCCTTGTCAAGGCAATACACGGCGATGTTGCGGCAACACATGAAGCGCTGCGGATCGTTGAGTTACAGCGCGAGGACCTGCCGTCGGTGGGGCGTTTGCTGAACCTTCTGCGCGGTGCGTCGCAGCGGTTTATCCTGTTCTGTGATGATCTGAGCTTCGGCAATGACGACGCGCATTACAAATCGCTCAAGGCGGTGCTGGATGGCGGGATCGAAGGACGTCCCGAGAATGTCGTGCTTTATGCTACGTCGAACCGGCGTCATCTGATGCCGCGCGACATGATTGAAAACGAACGTGGATCAGCGATCAATCCGGCTGAGGCGGTTGAAGAAAAAGTGTCTTTGTCAGACCGCTTCGGGCTTTGGTTGGGGTTCCATCCCTGCGATCAGGAACAGTATCTGGCAATGATCCGGGGCTATTGCGATGCCCATGGGGTGCAGATTGATGACGCGACATTGCGCGCCGAAGCCATCGAATGGCAGGCAACACGCGGGTCGCGCTCGGGCCGCGTGGCATGGCAGTATTTTGTCGATCTTGCGGGCCGAAAGGGCGTGACGCTGACGACATCCTAGGGACGGGTACCGCGGCCTTTCACGTTCAGGCGTGATGCGGCAGGCAGGCGGCTTCGAATGCGCGAATGCAGGGGGCCGCTTTAGGACCGTAGTTGCTGATGTCCGGGACGATTTCGATGATCTCGTCGCGGGCGGCCTCGTTTACAGTCTGCAGGGTCATATCACCGGGATACAGGCTTTCGCTCCAGATCGCTTCGGAGCAGACCAGTTGATGGGCCTCGAACAGGATGTGGTAGTAAGTCACCATGCCACCGGTCTTACGATACACACCATCATGGCCCAGCAGGTCAATCGCACGTACCAGCACCTCGTCCTGACCGAAGAACAGGTCGGCGCGCCAATCATCCAGCAAGATCGCGTGCTGGGGAGAGACAACCAGATCACGATCATTGCCCAACGTGCCTTTGGTGATGACGATGGGGGCAAGGTCACCCGTCGCAGGTACAGTGGTCCGCCCGATCCACGTAACGGGTTGGAGGCCCCCGTCACGGGTTTGCACAAGATCTCCCGCTTGCAGATCCTGCACTTGCACCCGACCGTTTTCGGCAGCAATCAGGGTGCCCTGTGCAAAGCAAACGACACTGCCGCCAAGTTCCGCATGGGAGATGTAATCGTCGTTGTCGACAATGCCACCGATGCTCAGATTGGTGTCGGCGGGAGGCATGCCGTCAGGGAAAATCAGGTAAAACCCGTCTTCGCCGGCGTCTGTCAGGTCATTGTCATTGTTAAGATCGACGTCGATGACGGTCACGCGCCATGTCGACGCGCCGTCGGTGACGGTAAAGGTGTAATCATAGATGATCTGGCGATCGACGCCGTCGATTTCTGCCGTCTGTTGCCACGCGCCACCGATGCGTTCATTGGCGCTGACAACTTCGTTGTTCGGGTCGCCGTTAAAAACACTGGCACCGGTGTTTTCATCAACCACGAAATAGGTGTCAGGCCCAGTATAGCTCCATGTGCCGCCGGAGGGGGGGCCATAGGCATAGTCGTGCGCCGCCCCGTTTACGGTGCTCTGGGTGCCGAAAATCGTATTTGTGTAGCCGAAATGTTCGGGCATCGTTCAATCCAATCGCGTCAAAAGCGTTGGATTGTTTCTATTTGCGCAACTGGGCGGAAGCGGGGCATTGCCGTGCAGTTTGAGGCAAACTCGCGGCAATTTAGAGGTAATTTATCCTTAAACCGCCCCGCGACGGGGCGGTCGCTGACCTGATCAGTTCAGGAAAGGGGCCGGATCAACCGAGTCGAACCCCTGGCGGACTTCAAAATGCACATAGGCGTCGTCGCCACTGCGCAGTTTGGCAATCTGCTGGCCCCGACCAACGCTGTCGCCTTTGGCGACAGTGACATCCGTGACGTTTGCATAGACCGTCAACAGGTTGCCAACATGGCGCACGACCACAATCGGAATGCCATCGGCGCTTTTGGTGATGGCAGCAACAGTACCACTGTCCGCGGCTTTGACAGGCGTGCCAGCGGCGGCCTTGATGTTGATGCCCTCGTTGCGGCCCTTGGCATAGCCACGGATGATGCTGCCTGTGACAGGGGTGGTCATCTTGGTCGCTTTTGCAGGTTTTGTGGTTTTGCCAATGTCTGCCACCGGTTTGGTCGGAGCGCTCGCGGCTGGGGCCGGCGAAGGTTTTGCGGTGTCATCCTGCGGCAGAGGTTTCGCAGCCGACGGTGGTGTGGGCGTCGGTGTACCGGTGCCCGGTGCGGTCGTCGGCGCAGCACTTGGGGCGGGGGTCGCTTTGCGCGCTGGCGGATTTTGCTTGGCGACAGGGATCAACAGGAACTGACCCTCGCGCACGGCAAAATCTGCCCCGAGCCCGTTCCACTCGGACAGCGCCTTGACCGGCACGTTGTAGAGGCGCGCCACGGTGTAAGCGGTTTCGCCCCGTTCGACCTTGTGGCGCACGGGTTCCTGACCGGTTTGCGCCTGCGGTGCGGAGGTCGCGGGGGGCAGCGCGGCGGTCTGCACGCCGGGTGTCGCAGGCGCACGTTCGATGGCACCGCCGGCCAAAGCATTAATGTCAACAGGCTGGATCGGACCGCTGGCTGCCGCACCGGTTGCGGGGGAGGGCTCGGCCACGCGGGCGGGCAGGGCGATGATTTCGTCCTTGCGCAGCCGGTCGTCGACATTAATGCCGTTAAAGCGGGCAAGGGTTGCCGGATCCGCGTTCACGCGTTTGGCCACATCGGCCAGCGTGTCACCGCGACGGGCAACAGCGACCTGATAATTGGGATAGGAAATCACGCCACGATCATCTGGACGGGGCCGGTTGGCCAAGGGGCCGGTGGCCGCGTCGGCGGTCGAAAAGCCGCCACCAATTCCGCGCAGATCGAAATCCAGCGGCTGATCACCGCAAGCGGTCAGTAGGGTGGCACTGGCCGTCGCCAGCAAGCTCAGCCGTACCTTACGGCGCATATGGGAAGGGCGCATCTGCTTGTCCTCTTAACACTCGGTCCTCCGTGTTTCCGGAGGTTTCCATTACATTACTCTATTAACCGTCTTTGCCCAAGCCCTCGAGCAATGGAACAAAGCGCACGGAACGCATTTCGTCATATTCAAGCCCATCTGCGGTTTTTCGCACACGGATGAGGTGTTGCACGGCGTCCGATTGCCCCACAGGCAGAACCATGATGCCGCCCACTTTAAGCTGTGCGAGCAGGGGGCCCGGCGGATCTTCGGCAGCAGCGGTGACAATGATCCGGTCAAAGGGGGCCTGTTCGGCCAGCCCGAAACTGCCATCGGCGGTGATGGCGGTGATGTTGACCAGATCAAGGTCCTGAAAAATTGCGCGCGCTTCATGCACCAGACGGCGGTGCCGGTCGATGGTATAGACACGCCGCGCCAGCTTGCTGAGGATCGCGGCCTGATAGCCGGAACCGGTGCCGATTTCGAGCACCTTGTCGCGCGGGCTGATTTCCAGCGCTTGCGTCATCAATCCCACCACCGACGGCTGGCTGATCGTCTGGCCACAGGCGATGGGCAGGGGCATGTCCTCATAGGCGCGTTGCGAAAACAGCCCCTTGATAAAGGGGCCACGGTCCACGCTTTCCATCGCCTCGAGCACACGGTTGTCCGTCACCCCCTTGGAGCGCAGCGCATATAGAAACTGCATTTTGCGCTCGGCGACGGAATGGGCTTCGTCTTCGTCAGTCATGAATTGATGCCTGCAAGGCTGTCCATCATGTTATGGGCGGTCAGATCTGCCCGCATCGGCGTGACAGAGACATATCCCTCAAGGTTATAAGCCGCATCCGAGCCTGCGGCAGTTTTGACCTGTTGGTCGCCCCCCTTGATCCATGAGAACCGCCGGCCGGAGGGTGCTGTATGCGGTTCGGTACCGAAGACCACGCCGGGTCGCCGCCCTTGGGTGGCAAGGCGCGTGCCTTTGACATCTTTGGCAGCGACGGGTGGGAAATTCACATTGTAAAACAGCGGGTAATCAACATCTTCGTCCGGCGTGTTGCGCAAGATACGGCGCAGAACGGCGGCCCCGTGTTTCAACGCTGCCTCGAAGGGATCCTCCAGTTCGCGGTTGTCCGGGCCGAAATATTGCGACAGGGCAATCGCGGGCAAGCCTTGCAGCGCGGCTTCCATCGCGCCGCCAATAGTGCCGGAATAAAGCGTGTTTTCCGCCGAATTATTCCCGCGGTTCACGCCGGAAAGTACCAGATCTGGCGGACAGTCTTTCATCACGTCATGCACCGCGACCAGCACACAATCGGCGGGCGATCCTTCGGCGGCATAGCGGCGTTCGCCCAGTTGCGTCATCATTGTGGGGTGCACATAGTTGATGCAATGGCCAACGCCGGATTGCTCGAACGCCGGCGCGACTGTCCAGACTTCGCCCTTGGGACCGGCCAGATCGGTCGCGATGGCGTGCAGCGTTTCAAGCCCGGGTGCCGTGATCCCGTCGTCATTGGTGATGAGAATGCGCATGTTTTGCCCCTTTTGGCCTTGATAGGTGAGGGGGCAGAGCGCGGCAAGCACGGGCTTGGCGTCAAAGGGTCAAAGTTGCGCCAAAACCGCAGCAGCTTGGGTGTGAATGTCGCTCAGGCCCTCGCGCGGCTCTCCGGGAAAAAATCGTGCACGGGTCGCGGTGGGCATGGGGTCGGGTGTCAGGATACTGATTTTAGGGCCGATGTTGGTGGTTTCAGCAGCCCATGCACGGGCGAGCGCGATCTGCGCGGATTTCGTCGCTGCATAGGCGCCGAAGAATTTGTGACCCTCGCGCGGGTCGTCGAAAAACACCGCTTGGCCGGTTTGTCCCAGCAGGGGGGCCACATAGGTGATCAGCGTCGATGTGGCGGTGACATTGCCAGCAACGGATTTTGCCATGTCCTTGGCGTCGATATGATCCGCAGGGGCAAGGGGGGCTGCGTGAATGGCGCAGTGCAGCCACAGATCGAGGCTGCCCCAACGGTCGTGAATACCGCGACAGAGCACCGCCATGGCATCGGCATTGGTCACATCCATCGGGGCCAGCGTCGCGGCACCGCCCTTGGCCTGAATGCGATCATCCAGTTCCTCAAGCGCGCCGGTTGTGCGCCCGACGGCGATAACGTGATGGGTGGAGGCCAGCGCCTCGGCAAGGGCTGCGCCCAACCCGCGCGAAGCGCCGGTGATCAATGCGGTTTTGGTCATGAGGTCTGCTTGTGTCTGATGGTTGCTCGGCGGCAGATTACTCTGCCGCCGGTTTCATTTCAAAACCCTGATCCATCTGGTCGGCAGGGGTGACGGGATATTCGCCGGAGAAACAGGCATCACAATACTGCGGACATTTCTTGTTGCGCCCTTCGGCCTCGCCGACAGCACGATAAAGGCCGTCCAGAGAAATGAACTTGAGGCTGTCCACGTTCAGATGATCGCGCATTTCCTCTTCGGACATGGTGGCGGCGAGCAGCTTGTCGCGTTGCGGTGTGTCCACGCCATAAAAACACGGCCATGCCGTAGGCGGTGAAGCGATGCGGAAATGCACCTCCTTGGCACCGGCGTCCAGAATCATTTCCTTGATCTTGCGGCTGGTGGTGCCGCGCACGACGCTGTCGTCGACCAGAATGACCCGCTTGCCCTTGATCAGCGCCCGATTGACGTTGAGCTTCAGACGTACACCCATGTTGCGGATCTGTTCCGTGGGTTCGATAAAGGTCCGGCCCATATACTGGTTTCGAATGATGCCCATCGCATAGGGAATGCCGGATTCCAGCGAGAACCCGATGGCCGCCGGTGTGCCGGAATCAGGCACGGGGCAGACCAGATCAGCGTCGACGGGGCTTTCCTTGGCCAGTTCACGGCCAATTGCCTCGCGGGTTTCATAAACGGAGCGACCGCCCAGAATACTGTCAGGGCGGCTGAAATAGACATGTTCAAAGATACAGAACCGTGGTTCCTGACGGCGGAAAGGGAAATGGGATTCAATGCCCTTGGGCGTGATCACCACCATTTCGCCGGGTTCGATTTCGCGCACGAATTCGGCACCGATGATGTCAAGCGCACAGGTTTCCGAGCTGAGCGCCCAGCCGTCGCCGACCTTGCCCAGAACCAGCGGGCGCACGCCCAATGGGTCGCGCACACCGATCAGCTTGGTGCGGGTCATGGCGACAACGGAAAACGCCCCTTCGACACGGCGCAAGGCATCTTCCATGCGCTCTGGGATGGTGCGTTGCAGCGAACGGGCCATCAGGTGGATGATGCATTCGCTGTCGCTGGAGGACTGGAAAATGCTGCCGCGCTCGATCAGCTCGCGGCGCAGGGAATTTGCGTTGGTAATGTTGCCGTTGTGGGCAATCGCCGCGCCCCCCATAGCGAATTCGCCAAAAAACGGCTGAACGTCACGGATCGCTGTTGGCCCTTTTGAGCCGGAGGTGGAGTAGCGCACATGGCCGATGGCCAATTCACCGGGCAAGGTCTCCATCACCTTTTGAGAGGTGAAATTATCGCGCACATAGCCAAATCGGCGGGCGGATTGAAAACCTGCTTCGGGATCATGACTGACGATACCGCCTGCTTCCTGACCGCGATGTTGCAAGGCATGCAGGCCAAGCGCGACAAAATTGGAGGCATCAGCCACACCAACCACGCCAAAAACGCCGCATTCTTCTTTGAGCTTATCCTCGTCCCCGGCATCGCGCAGGTAGGACGTATCAAAGGGATGGGCGGGGGGCATGATTTTGCGGGAAATTTTGGGCACGGGTGGGGCAGCTCCGAATCCAGTTGGGGATGGAACTCTATGTAGGAGGATTAATGCGCAGTGTCACCCCGAAGCGGGGCATATGGATCGATTGTTTTTAATTGTCTGATTTTGGCAAAACGCAATGGCACTTTTGTCAGGCGCTGTGGCGGTGCCCGCTATTTCCAGTGCGGGGCTGTTCCGCCCCGGGTCGCGCCTGGTCGTCGGCCTTCAGCGACCCGCCCACGTATCGGCCAGGCAAGGTAAACCTGACGATTGCCCCGGTGCCATTGGGCAGGTTTTGCGCCACCAACGTGCCGCCACGGGCGGAAATAAGCCGCTTGACTGCAAACAAGCCATACCCGCTTTCGGCGCGAAAGCGGCTGTGGTTCATGACACTTAGGGCATCGGAAGAGAACCCGTTGCCGTCGTCGGTCAACACTACTTCGATCATGCCAGCCGGCCCTTCGCGCACATCAATCCTGATGTTAAGCCGTGCGCGGTTGCCATGTTTCAACGTATTTTCGATCATATTGCACAGGGCGATTTGCAGCACAGTGCGATCAGCACGAAGCGTTGCCGAAGCAGTTGTAACGTTATGTAGTTTGTTCGGATCAAGCGTGTCACAAATATCAAAGCAAAGGGCAGGGAAACTAAATACGGTTTCGGTATTGCCGACCGCGGCGATTTCGACATGCTGCAAGACATCGGTCACCAAATTCATGGTTTTAGCCGCGATCTTGTTCAGCGCGTCCAACAATTCGAGATTGCTGGCGGTCCGGTCTGTGATGTCTTCGCGCAGCAGGTCCGCGATCGCTGAGATTTGGCGCATCGGTGCGCGTAAGTCATGGGCGGCCAACGCTACAAACTGTTCCATTTCAGCCGCCAGCGTGTCGAATTGAACTTTCGCTTCCACAGCGTTTCTCTCTACCGACAGGTCAGTGGAACAGCCTACCAACCGTGTTACTTTGCCGGTTTCATCAATGTCCGGGTATAGGGTCGTGCGAATATTACGGGTGATCCCGCCGACCGGCAGGTCAAGTTGATAGGACATTGCAATGCCCGTATCGCGCGCTGCGCAGTGGTGCGCATAGGCCGTTCGCCCGTATGCTTGGGCGTAGACCTCTTGCGCGGTCTTGCCTAGATAATCCGACAGGGGACGCCCGGACTTTTTAAGCCCGTATTTGTTAAAGGCGGCGTACACAGGTGCGCCGTCCTTGTTAAACTCAAGAACGAAAACGGGCGCTGCGACCAGGTCGAATTCGCTATATGGGTGCTGGGAAGTCACAAAGGCTCCTTGTCGGTGACCTGACTTCTAGTTCAGCTTAGTTAACGAGATGTTACCGGTGGCGCTTGATTTTTGTGCAAAAGGGCATTTCTACCCCTGCGGCCTTACTCGCCGCAGGCACCCACAAGTGCTTCGTAACGGGTGGTGATCCAGCCAAGCGCGGCCTCGGGGTTCTGTTCTTCGATCTGGCCGGTAAAGCGCGAGAACACCACGGCAGAACGGCTTTCATCCACGATGGTGAATTGCTGTCCGGTAATCACGGTTTCATAGACGAAAAAGGCAATGGCGACGAGCAGAATGCCGCGCGCCACACCAAAAATGAACCCCAGCCCCTGATCCAGCCCGCCAAAAACAGAGCGCTGTACAAGCGATGAAAACAAGGGTGTGAACAGTGACACCACGATCAGCGCGATGGCAAAAACCACAGCAAAGGCCCCGATGATCGACAATTCGCAGCTGTCCGCCAGAAACTCACCGATGACAGGGATCTCGCGCACCAGCGGCTCGACGCGCGGGGCAAACAGGAAGGCAAGGATCGCCGCGGCAATCCAGCCGACAATCGCCATGCCTTCGCGCACAAGGCCACGCCCGTAGGCCAGCAGGGCGGAAAGGATGATGACAAGCGCCACCACGCCGTCAATAATCGTAAAACCTTCCATCGTCGTCCTGCCCTTTACCCGAGTGGCGCGTTAACCCGCACCGAAAATTTCACCAACAAAGCCGGTCAGATCGCTCATTGTATTCAGCGATATGCCGGATGCGGCTGCGGTTTTGCCACCTGCAGGCGCGATAGCGCTGGTAAAACCAAGTTTTTGCGCTTCTTTCAACCTATTTTCGGTCTGGGTGGCCGGTCTTAGGGCTCCAGACAGGCTGATTTCACCAAAAACAACGGTCTCTGCGGGCAGGGCGGTGTCTTCGCGCGCACTTAACAGGGCCGCGGCAACGGCCAGATCGGCAGCGGGTTCAGAGATTTTCATGCCGCCCGCCACGTTGAGATAAACGTCAAGCCCGGCGAAAGGGATGCCGCAGCGCGCTTCGAGCACGGCGAGGATCATTGCAAGGCGGCCCGAATCCCAGCCGACAACCGTGCGCCGTGCTTGGGAATGCGGTGAGGGGGCCACGAGGGCCTGTAGTTCGACAAGCACAGGGCGCGTGCCTTCGATGCCGGCAAATACCACTGATCCGGCAGCGGGCTGGCCGCGTTCGGACAAGAACAGCGCGGAGGGGTTGGTCACTTCGGCCAGCCCCTTACCGGTCATTTCAAACACGCCGATTTCATCTGCAGGGCCGAAACGGTTCTTCACGCTGCGCAGGATGCGGAACTGATGGCCGCGCTCGCCTTCGAAATAGAGCACGGTGTCGACCATATGTTCGACAACCCGCGGCCCCGCGATGGCGCCTTCCTTGGTGACGTGACCAACAAGGATCACCGAGGTGCCGGTGCGCTTTGCAAAAGCGGTCAATTCGTGGCTCGCCGCGCGGACTTGCGACACCGAGCCGGGGGCGGATTCGACGTTATCGGCCCACATGGTCTGGATCGAATCGATGATCGCCAGCTGTGGGCGCTCCTTGTCGAGCGTGGTCAGAATGTCGCGCAGGTTGGTTTCGGCGGCCAGTTGCACCGGCGCGTCCGACAGACCAAGTCGCTGGGCGCGCATGCGCACCTGTGCCGAGGCCTCTTCGCCCGAAACATAAATCGTTTTCAGACCGGCCTTTGCGAAATGCGCAGCCGCTTGCAGCAGCAATGTGGATTTCCCGATACCCGGATCCCCGCCGACAAGGATTGCCGACGCAGGAACAAGTCCGCCGCCCAACACGCGGTCAAGTTCAGTGATACCGGAGTGGCTGCGCGGGGGCGGGGCTTCTTCGGTGGAAAGATCGGTCAGCTGGACCGACGATCCCCGTCGTGCGCCCAGTGATTTGCTGGGCGGACCGGCGGAAATGCCTTTGTCTTCCTGAATGGTGTTCCAATCGCCACAGCCGTCACAACGGCCGGACCATTTGTTGAAACTGGCACCACAGGCGGTGCAGGAGAATGATTTTACGGGTTTTGCCATGCGCGTGTTGTGGCGCAGCAGACAGGGGGCGTCAAAGGGAAAAACGGGGCGCGCGGGGACGCTTTCTTTGAAAGAAAGCGGTCGGAAACTTTGAAAGTTTCCGCTCTCTTACTCTGCCGCCTTAGGCTGCATCCCGACGACGGTATTATCCAGCGCGGTTTGATCTGATTTCAGACGGCTTTCCAGCCCCAGCTCCGGCAGGATTTCCTGCATTTCGGCGCGCAACCTGTCCAGCTGCGCCACGGCGACGCTTTCCTCCAGTTCAACCTCATGCACCCAGTGTTTCAGGTCGGTGGTGATTGCTTTGGCCTGATCCAGACGGCTGTTGAACAAGGCAATCTCTTGCTGGCGCTCCTTCAGGAAACTGCGGGCGCGGGCGATTTTCTCATCCGAATAAACCTCTGCCAGTTCACGGCTTAGGTGGCTCATCTGGGCCGCAACTTCGAGCAGGGCGGGCTCGAGCGTGCTTAGATCGGGGTGGTCGCGCAGGTAGGCCAGCCGTTCGCGCACCGCATCAAATTCCGAGCTTAACCGGAAAGTTTCGGCGCGATCAGCGGCATGCACGGCAGCATATGCGCGGGCGACGTCCTCCATCCCGATGGAAAAGTTACGATGCGAATTTTCCAAAGTCATGATGCGCCGGTTGGACGGCAAAAAGAAACACAGGCCAACCGCCAATACGGTAAGACCGATCTGCGCATACATGCCGGCATTTTCGATGGTCTGGCCCTGATAGTTCAACGATATTTCGATCCATGACCAAATTCCAAAAGCGGCCATAACACTTGCCACGAGCAGCGCCAAAGCGCCAAGCGCAAAAACAGTCAGCGCAAGACGCTGCATGATAAACTGGATAAAATACGCAAGGGCGCGAACAGTAGACAAAGACATTCCCCCAGGAAGTATCTGTCGGCAAGTTTATGCCGAACGTCCAAACTATGCATGGAAAAAGTCGGAAAAGCGGCGCAAATCGGGAAAGTTCGCTACAAATACAACAGTTCTGCCTCAGGTTGTTTCCTGTTCGCGATCAATTGCTGAGGCGCGCAGCGATTGTTGCGTTTTCCAGCTGACCCAGAGCGAGGCAAGAATGCAGCCTGTGAAAAGATAAAGACCCCAAGCAACCTCGATCCGGCCCAGACCGATGCCTTTTGCTAAGGTGATATAGAGAGCGATTAAAAAGACATCTGCCATCGCCAGTTTGCCTAATATCTGCAAGACCGGCAGTACTTGGGGTTTCAGCAGATCGAAATGCACCAATGCCATGGCGATGGTTTTGAGGTAGGGCGCAAACAGGGCGAAAACAGTGACGACCAAGGCCAGAAAGATGTCCGAAGCCCAAAGCGATTGTATCCCCGTCAGGACCGAAATTTCGCTCAGCGAAAACAGCGGCAACACCCCCGCCCGCATCAAAGGGGCCCACCACGCCAGCGGGTAAAGCGCCAGCAGGCTGAGGTTCAGCGCGGCAAGGGCCCAGCCGCTCCACTTCACGTCAGATACACCCGATCATAGCGTGCACCCAGCGAGGTCAGGATTTCATAGCCGATGGTGCCAGCGAAACCCGCCACCGTATCGACAGACTGGTGCAGGCCGATCAGTTGCAAATGCTCTGGCACATCCGCCAAACGGCTGATGTCGACCGTGATCATATCCATCGACACGCGCCCGATAACCGGCACCGGCTGGCCGTCATAGGTAAGGGTTGCGCCGTCGCCCATCGCGCGGATCAGACCATCGGCATATCCGGCGGCAATCGTTGCCACGCGGGTTTCGGATTTGGCGACAAAGGCGTTGGCATAGCCGACGCTTTCCCCCGCCGTCACATCGCGGATCTGGATCACGGGAATGTCCAGACTAACCACCGGTGTGGCATCCACAAAAGGCAATCCGCCATACAGGCCCACGCCCGGGCGGGTGATATCGAAATGGTACTTTTCGCCCAGAAGGATCCCGCCCGTTGCAGACAAAGACCGTGGAATATCAACTCCCTGTGTCATCTCGTTAAAGCAGTCGAGCTGCATTTGGTTCATCACGTGATCGGGCGTATCCGCGCAGGCAAGATGCGACATGATCAGCACCGGCTTTTGGGCAATGGCAATGTCGCGCACGGCAGACCATTCGGCAGGTTCCATGCCCAACCGGTTCATGCCGGTGTCCAGCTGAATGCCAAAGGGATGGCCGGGTAGGGACTCTACATGGATCAGCAATTGATCAACGGAGTTGATCATCGGCGTCAGTGTTGCGGTGCGGATCATATCGGCATCCCCTGCCATATGGCCGGAAAAGACACAGATTTCGGGGCCGGACCCCAGAACACGGCGCAAGGCGACGCCTTCCTCGGCCGCTGCCACAAAGAACCGGCGCGCGCCGGCTTTGGCCAGTGCGGGGCCGACTTTGGTAATGCCCAACCCGTAGGCGTCGGCCTTGATCACAGCGGCGGTTTCGCTGGTGCTCAGCTTGTCGAGCGCCTGCCAGTTGGCAGTGATCGCAGGCAGGTCGATGGTCAGCGTGGCGGTGGTCATGGTGGCAAGTCCTGTAGCAGATCCGAAACGGGCAGGGCGCAGGCCAAACCCGACTTGTCAGAGGCTTATCCAAATCCCGCCAAAGGGACAAGCAGACCACAGCCAGTGCCGATTGCACCGGTATCGTGATGTAACGTCACCGAATTCCATCTTGCCCTTAAGGGAGGCTCGGGCAAAGCTTGCCTAAACTGGAGGAGGAAACACCAATGAAATCGACAATGAAAACGGCACCGCTTGCGGTCGCCCTTGGTCTCGCGGCGTCGGCCGGTCTGGCCGAAAACCGCATTGATACCCAATTGCCGACAGCGCCCGAACTGGCCGCCTATGGGGAACTGCCCGTTGGTGTGCGCCAGCTTGAGATGGTGAACCCCGGTCAGATCAACATTCTGGCGATCGATCCGGCCGCAGATAAACCGGCGACACTGCCCACCTATGACCGCCCGTTAACGGTGGAAATGTGGTATCCGGCGGCGGCAGATGCCAGTGGCGAAACATCATTCAAGGCTTTCCTGCGGGATGGCAGCACCGAAGTCACCCTGACAGGGCGCGCCATGCGGGACGCGGCACCGGCCGAAGCGGCGGGGTATCCACTGGTTTTGATCAGCCACGGCTATCCCGGCAACCGCTTTTTGCTGTCCCATCTGGCAGAAAACATCGCGTCAAAAGGGTATGTCGTCGCATCGATCGACCACACGGACAGCACCTACCGCACACAGGCGGCCTTTGGATCTACCTTGGTCAACCGATCGCTGGATCAGCTTTTCGTGCTTGAGGAAATGGCCAAAATGGCAGCCGAAGGCGGCGATTTCGCAGGGCTGTACGATGCGGATAACACCGGTTTGATTGGCTATTCCATGGGCGGTTACGGCGCGATCATCACGGCAGGGGGCGGTGTCACCGAGGCTTCCGTAGCCTATCCGTGGGGCGGGCCACATGGCACTTTGGGCATCCATCAGGCTGGCAGCGAAACTCACAAGGCGCTGCCTGATCCTCGGATCAAAACTGCCGTGGCCTTTGGCCCTTGGGGCATGAACACGGGGTTCTGGGATGCTGAGGGGCTTTCCGGTATCGGCATTCCGATGCTCTTTATCGCAGGCTCGCAAGACACTGTTTCCCTCTATGAAAAGGGGGTACGCGCGATTTGGGAAAACGCATCGGCCTTGCCCCATGCGTTGCTGACCTATGAAAACGGCGGCCATAACACCGCAGCACCGATGCCAGCACCCGCCGAAAGCTTTTACTTCAACGAAGACAAGGGGTTCGACATCTCGTCACACTATACCGATCCGGTTTGGGATACGGTGCGCATGAACAACATTGCGCAGCATTTTGTCACGGCCTGGCTGGATCGGGAGCTGAAGGCGGACGCCGATAATGCGGCGTATCTTGAGCTGATCGAGAATTCCAACGACGGCGTCTGGTCTATGAACGAAGACGGCACACCAAAAGAAGACCACACCGCGTGGAAAGGTTTTGCCGACGGCACGGCCAAAGGTCTGCGCTATGAGGTTAAGTCGGTGGACTGAATTCAACAGGCTGCGCGGTTAACTTTGAAGTAAGGTGAGCCGCGCGGTGCAAAACCATGGGAAATCGTGGTTTTTTAAAAGTAAACGTCTGCCTTTTCGGGGCAGACGTTTCTTTTTGGCCTGTGGAGGAAATTAACCCTTGGTTAAAATTCCTCTTCGCCGCCCCCCTGTTGCCACGGCTTGGCAAGGTTCCCAAAGCGGGTGAACCGCCCTTCGAAACTCAGCTCGACCGTGCCAATGGGACCGTGCCGCTGCTTGCCGATGACAACCTCGGCGCGCCCATGCAGGCGTTCCATCTCTTCTTGCCAACGGGCCATCGCTTCAAGGTCGTGATCGCCGGGTTTTTCACGTTCTTTATAATATTCCTCACGGAACACGAACATCACCACATCCGCGTCCTGTTCGATCGACCCCGATTCGCGCAAATCCGACAGCTGCGGGCGTTTGTCTTCGCGGTTTTCCACCTGACGCGACAGCTGCGACAGGGCGATCACCGGAATATCGAGTTCCTTGGCAATCGCCTTGAGACCCATGGTGATCTCGGAAATCTCGTTCACGCGGTTGTCGGATTTACCGGTGCCGCGCACCAACTGCAAATAGTCAACGATCAACACGTCCAGGCCGTGCGTCCGTTTCAGACGCCGCGCACGGGCGGCAAGCTGGCTGATTGGCAAGGCTGGCGTGTCGTCAATGTAAAGCGGGCAGGCCTCAAGAGATTTCGCGGCATCGACAAAGCGGCGGAATTCGGTTTCCGACATGTCGCCGGACCGGATCTGGTGTGACGGAATTTCTGCGGCTTCCGACAGGATCCGCGCAGCAAGCTGTTCGGCGCTCATTTCCAGCGAATAAAACCCGACAACCCCGCCATCGACGGCCCCTTCGGATCCATCGGCAAGACGGCCGCGTTTGTAAGCTTTGGCGACGTTAAAGGCAATGTTGGTCGCGAGCGAGGTTTTCCCCATCGACGGACGACCGGCAAGGATCAACAAGTCGGAGCGGTGCAAACCGCCAAGCTTGCCGTCCATGTCAATCAGGCCGGTGGACACGCCGGACAGGCCGCCGTCCCGCTGATAGGCGGTATTGGCGACATTAACAGCGTCTGTTACCGCCTTGAGAAAGCTTTGAAATCCGGTTTCAGCGTTGCCTTGTTCCGCCATCTTGTAGAGCTCTTGTTCAGCTTCGACAATTTGTTCACGCGGTTCGGAAGACACATCAACCTGCGCCGCCTTGGCAGAAATATCGCGGCCCAGCTGGATCAGATCGCGGCGCACGGCCAGATCATAAATCATCTGGGCGTAATCGCGCGCGGCAAAAGCGGAAATGGCGGCACCGGCGAGGCGGGCAAGATAGGCGGGACCACCCAGTTCTTTCAGGCCTTCGTCTTCTTCCATGAATGCCTTGAGGGTCACGGGCGAGGCGAGGTTGTTCTTGGCAATCCGCTGCGAGGCGATGTCAAAGATGCGCGCGTGCACGGGATCGTAGAAGTGCTTGGGGCCGATGATCGCGGCGATGCGGTCGTAGATGTCGTTATTGGTCAGAATTGCGCCCAGAAGCTGTTGTTCGGCCTCGATGGAATGCGGCATCGTTTCCGGTGCCTGCACAGCAATATCGTTCGCGTTCAGTGACGTGATTTCGTTCATTATCTCACCCGATTTTTCCCACGGCTCGGTTTAGAGGCTGGGATGGCGTGGCGCAAATTGTATGTTTTGTGGATAAGCCGCAAAACAGGCGACAGCTACAACATATTGCCTGATTGCGGCCCTTTGCGTCAACATCGGGTGTTCATAAAGGTTTATTTTTTATGAAGCTCCTGCCATTCCTTCGGGGCATTCAGGAAGGCTTCGACCTCTTGCAGGGTAGCGGCATCAAAGGCGTTCTGCGCTTTGGCTTCGGCAAGAACATCCCACCAGGTGCACAGCGAATGCAGGTTAACACCGTGATCGCCCAGCGTCTTTTCGGTCTGGGGAAAAATGCCGTAGTAAAAGATCACGGCCGTGTGGGCGCAGGTGGCACCGGTTTCACGGATCGCATCGACAAAGCTGAGTTTCGAGCCGCCATCGGTGGTCAGATCCTCAACCAGCAGCACGCGCTGGCCTTCGGTCATGTCCCCCTCGATACGGGCATTTTTGCCGTAGCCTTTGGGTTTTTTACGCACATAAGTCATGGGCAAGGCCATGCGTTCCGCGACGAGGGCTGCAAAGGGGATGCCCGCGGTTTCGCCACCGGCGATGTTGTCAAAGGCTTCGAAACCGGCGTTGCGCATCACCGTTACAGTCAGAAAATCCATCAAGGTGCTGCGGATGCGCGGATAGCTGATCAGCTTGCGGCAATCGACGTAGGTCGGGCTGGGCAAGCCGGAAGAGAGGGTGAACGGGTCTTTGGAGTTAAAGTTAACTGCTTTGATCTCCAGCAACATGCGGGCGGTGAGGCGGGCCATTTCGGCGGCGTCAGGATAGCTGGAAGGGATCATGCGGTATCTCCGGGTGGTGAAGGCTTTTGCAAAAGCCTTTGGCCGTTTTCTTATCAGAAAGCAGCGCGGTTACGAAATTGACCAGTTCAGGGGCATATCGGGGTCAAAGACGGTAACTGGACCGTCAGGCGTCTCGATATGTGTCGGATAATCAGGGGCTTGCCGCGTCAGGGTGATGGTTTCTTCATTCACCGGCAGCCCGTAATAGGCGGGACCGTTGCGGCTGGCGAAGGATTCAAGCTGCGCCAGCGCGCCGTCCTGCTCAAACACTTCGGCGAGGATCGACATGGTGTTTGTCGCGGTAAAACACCCCGCACATCCGCAGGGCAGCAGTTTGTTGGCGTCGGTGTGTGGCGCTGAATCTGTCCCGAGAAAGAACCGCACATCACCCGATGTGGCCGCGGCGCGCAGCGCAAGGCGGTGGGTTTCGCGTTTGGCGACCGGCAGGCAATAGTAATGCGGCTTGATCCCCCCGGCGAGGATATGATTGCGGTTGATCACCAGATGATGCGTGGTGATGGTCGCGGCCAGGTTTTCCGGTTGGGATTTCACATATTCGACCGCATCCGATGTGGTGATATGTTCCATGATCACGCGCAATTGGGGATGCTTGCGACGGATCGGGTCCAGCACACGGTCGATGAACACGGCCTCGCGGTCAAAGATGTCGACATCGGCGTCGGTGACTTCGCCGTGGGTACACAGGGGCAGACCAATCTCTGCCATTTTTTCAAGCACTTGCGCAACTTTGTCAAAGTTGGCCACACCGCTGGCGGAATTGGTTGTCGCGCCCGCGGGATAGAGTTTCACCGCATGGATCAGACCGGCGGCATGGGCCGCAGCGACATCCGCAGGATCGGTGTTTTCGGTCAGATAGAGGGTCATCAGCGGGGTAAAACCACTGCCCTCGGGCAGGGCCGCGACAATCCGGTCCCGGTAGGCCGTGGCATCTGCCATGGTGACCACGGGGGGGACCAGATTGGGCATGATGATCGCACGGGCGAAATGGGCGGAGGTATGGGGCAAAACGGCGCGCAGCATATCGCCGTCGCGCAGGTGCAGGTGCCAGTCGTCAGGACGGCGGATCGTCAATGTTTTTGTCATGGGTGCGGCGGTAGCACAGCCACCCGCGCAGGACTAGTCCTGATCTGTCGCGTCTTGTTGATCTTGCGCGCGGGCGTTCTGAATTCTGCGCAGGGTGATTGCAAAACGCGGGGCGCGCATGCGGCTGGCCACATTGGAACACAGGGCCTCTGCAAGGCCTGTACGGCCTTCGGCCTCGAAACTGTCCAGCAGGTTGCGCAGATAAGGGCGGTAGTCACGCCGCGCGCGGTAAAGTTCGGCAAAGAAGCGCGGGGTTAGCTGATCGGTGGCCACGGCTTGCAGCAAGGGCGCCCAGGTGCCCATTTCCAACAGATCGGTTTGCAGCGCATCGCCCATAAAACGCATACGGTATTTGTCTACATTGGGGCGGGTAAACAGGGCCGCATGCATGGCGTCGAGCTTTTCGCGTGGATCATAGATGACATACCCCTTTTCTGCCGCATCCAGCATTTCGGGCGCATAGCCATAGCGCGTGGTAAAATCCTGTATCCGCATGTCGGTAAAGCGGTCGTCCCATTCGGTCAGGCGTGGATCAAGCGTGGCTTGGGGCTGGATTGCCAGCACCCGCGCGCCGGGTGCCGATACTGAAAAGGCCGCAGCCGCATAGGCGCAAGGACCAGCGCCGTAGAAAACCACATTGTCGAACTCGTCAAAGAAACCATCGTCGATCAGCCGGTCAAAATAGCCATAGACCGCCTTGTCGCGGAACCATGTATCGCCGTTGGAGGCCAGACACAGATGCGACCAGCCATGATCACGCAGCATTTCCCAGCCCAGCGGTTGTCCCATATCGGAAAGCGCATGCATGCCTTGCAGGGTTTCGAAGGTGACCAGCAGGGTATTGCCCTTTTCGACAAAGATCGCGTGGTGACGCCGGCCAAGACTTTCGAGATAGCCGTCTTCATCGACAATCTCTTCGACAAGTCTCAACCATTCCCGCCGTGGCAGGTCCAGCAAGGATGTCTCTAGCGTTGGCGTTTCATCTGTCATGGCCGCGTCCTCAAATCCACGTATCGCTTGTTAAGATGTGCGATTTGCAGGCAGGACTACCAGCGTATTGCGGCAGAAATTAGGTAAATACACGCCTAAACGGTGCTATTCGCCCTTGTTTTTCTGGGCAAGCTGCGCGTGATGGATCAGAAATTGCGCAGCTTTTGCCGTCAGGGGCTGTGTCGGAGGGGTCATCAGCAATCGCCCGAAAAGGGCACGAAAGGGTTCTTGTTGCAGCAGCTGTATGAAGCGATCCTTGCGCCATTTCACGGCCTGCGCGTGCAACGCCGCGAGGGGCGCATCCGACATAAGCGCGTTCAGTTCCGCCGCGCGTTGCGGGGCAAGCGCCTGAATGCTGGTATCGGTGTCGGTGTTGAAATTGCGCTCGACAAAATAATCAAGGCCCAGCAGATCATCGGAATGAACAGCCCGTCCGCGATCCGCCTTCAGGACGTAGGATTCCAGCGCGCCCAGTGGATAGTGATTGAGCTGCACCAGTCCGTAATTGTCCCGCCCGTAAGGCGAAAAGATGCCTTTGGTTTTGAAACTATCGGGCAGGGTGCGGCCGGTGCCGTCGACCCACTGCGCTTTCGCCAACCTTGAGCGGTCGGGATCACGAGGCCGGTGAACGCCCGGTTTTTTATACGTCCCGTCGTTGCGATACAGCGTTTTGAACATTGCGGCGCGCCACGGCCAATGCATCACCACAGGTGCGCATTTTGTGAAGGTATCAAGAACGGGGCTGTCATGATAATGCGCCTGTCCCGATGTGCCGAACAGCCGCCACGTCAAGGTGATGGCGCTGGCATCGGGCAGGGCGGCGTGCAGGGCGCCCAGCGTATGATCGCCGGTGTGGATGTTCACAAACTCGTCCACATCCAGCGGCAAGATCCAGTCGGCCTGTTTCACCTGGGCCATTTTCGCCGCTGCTTTCAGGGCGGTGAACTGGATGCCACCCTTGTCATAGGGACCGGTGTTGCGCACATGGGTCAGCAGACCCATCTGCGCCAACCTGTCCAGCATCAGATCGGTGCCATCGCTGCAATCGTTTGAAAAGACAAGGAAGTCGTCAATCCCTGTGGCGCGGTGATGGGCCAGCCATTCAAGCAGAAAGGCCGCCTCGTTGCGTACACAGAGGATGGCGAGATAGGTCATCTACCAGCGGTCGCGAAAGGCAATTACCTTGCCCTCTGAACCGCGGTGGTAATAGGTCAGCCCCGCATCCATGAAAGCGCGGAACACTTTTTGAATGCCTTCGGGCCCGATCCACTGCGGGTGGGTTTCAATGATGGCGGCGCGCAGGCCGGTCAGGTCAATGGAGGGGATCAGATCGGCTTCGGCCCCTTCGATGTCGCAGATCAGCACGTTTGCGCCAATGTCCTTAAAGGTGGTTTTTGCGTCCAGCACGTCAACCTTGACGGCGGGTGGGTCGACTTCGCCTTCCAGAATTTCCATCGACGACCCCAGCATCGGGTCGCGGACGTAGAAATCGACCTTGCCTTTGCGGGGGCCGAGAATCGCGTTGGTAACATGGGCATTGGTGACGCCGTTTGCCGCGTGAACGGACTTCATATAGGGGATCAGATTGGCGTTGGCTTCGAATACATGCACGGATTTGATCTTGCGTTTCGTGGCAACCAGCGTTGACATATAGCCGATGCCGCCGCCCAGTTCGACAACCACGTCGCCTTCGCGCACAACACGCAGCGCGGCTTCGCTCTCTTTGCGTTCATAAACACCGCGCCTCAGCATGCGGCGAATTTTGCCTTGCATGATCTCGGGGTGGCGGGGAAACTTCATGCCGCGTGACATTATGAATTCATCGGCCGGTTTTGCGTCAGCGTTCATGTCAGCTCTCCATATCCAGAGACAGGGCATAGGCCACGCGCTCTGTTTCATCCAGTTTTACGGCCAGCGCCTGATTGTAAAGCTCAGCAAACTCCGGCTTTTCGTGCAGTTCCTGCGCCTTCGCCTTGTGCCATGCCAGCCCGTCCTGATGCGCCTTCTTCAACTTGGGGTCTTGCATCAACCGGTCATATTCGGCCTGCAGGCGGGGAATGTTGCGTTTGATGGTGACATCGCGGAAATCGGACCAGTCCATGCGGATCCAGTAGTTGATCCCGATAGAGCGGTCCACATGCAGCGCCCGTCCGCGCTGGCGTTTGATCAGAAAGCTTTCGGCGCTGCGCAGGGCGTAATGGTTCAGTTGCAACAGGTCGTAGCCGACGTTTTTCTTGGAGGACCGCCACCCGTTGTGAGCGGCATCGCGGGTCATGTCCTGACCTGATCCGTTCACCCATTTCACTTTGTTCTCAAACCCTTCGTCCAATTTATTAGGACGGTGGCATGAAATCTTGGCGTAAGCCCCGATGTTGCGGAACATGGTCTTGAACCCCCAAACGGTATGGGGTTTGGGGCAGTATTTCGGGGCGCAGGTGTCAAACTGGTCGATCACAAATTCATCGTTCAGGCGGGTCACGCCGTTATGCCCGAACAACCGCCATGTCATCGCAATATTGGTGGCGTCGGGCACCGCGGCAAAGAGATCCTCCAGCGTGCCATTGCCGCAGCGCACGTTCATGAATTCGTCCACATCGATATGGGCGATCCATTCTGCGTTGGTGATCAACGGCTCTTTCAACGATTTGTTCAGCGCGTGCTGCTGGGGGGAATTGCCCTTCCAGTTGTCGTTGTTGCGATGTTCCAGAACGCCCATTTCCATCAGACGGCCCAGCACCTCATCGGTGCCATCAGTGCAATCATTGGTGTAGATTAGAAAATTGTCGACGCCCATCGCGCGGTGATAGGCCACCCATTCCACGATATAGGGCGCTTCGTTTTTCATACAGCCGACAACGACATTGCCAGTGCCGCCGTTTTTCAACTTGCGTGGCGCAATCGCGGTATAGGCGGCGGCAAGGTCTTCTTCGTTTACCGCACCAAGATTGTTGTGGGGTTTGAACTGGGTCGACATGACCATTTGGTGGTTCACCTTGACGCGGTTCAACAAGCGCTTGTTGGCCTGCCGTTCCGCCTTGTCGGTGCTGTCATCCGCCAGAATGTCCTCGAATTTCTCGGCAGCTTGCCGTGCCGCATCGACTTCGGCACGTTTTTCTGCGCCCGAGGTGGAGGCCTTGCGCAAGGCATGGGCAAAGGCCGCCAGATACTGGCTCGCGCGAAAGCCCATCGTCGGTGCGGCTTCTGTCCAGCTGGCAAGGGGCGCATCCGGGCGCAGGGCCGGTTTGAGATCGGGAAACCGTTTCGCCAGTTTCGCATTGTCGGCCTTGAAACGGGCGGACACAGCGGCAAGGCTGCCCGCTTCGATCGGGGTGCCGCCGGTGCGCACGTTCTTGTGCACCTGAGTCCAGGTGTCGCGCGGGATGATCATGTCGCGCACTTTGCTATAGCGGATCAGAACGTCGTTCATCTGCCGCATTCGGGCCAGCGACGGCGCGGGCTCGGGCTGAAACAGCCGGCCGGCTTCGGCTTTGCCAAAGGTGTTTTTGACATTCAGGGCTTCGCAAAGCGCATCCATGCCAGCATCTGAATTCAACGCGACAAGATCAAGAGGATGCAGGCTGACATTGCCGTTCCCGAAAGATGTTTCCCAGAGGTCCAACAGCCCCTTGAAATCCAGCCAGAAGGGTGGGGCGTGGATGTCATCAAAAAGGCCGATGTAAGGATCGGTCTTACCCCGCATCGCGAGCGCGCCGGCCCACCAATCGTTCTGTCCGGCCAGCGCGATTTCCTGATCAAGGGACGTGTGTCGTCCCTCAAGCACCGCATAGGTGTAATGCTGCACCAACAGGCGGGCCTGCTCTTCGACATGGGCAACGATGCGGATTTTCCTGAAATAGGGCGACAAAAGCCCGTGAAGCCGTTCGATTTCGCTGGGGGCAAACAACAGGTTGCCCAGTTGGGCGGAGGCCAGCACAACATGCGCGTCCTCAAGCGCGGGCAATTCCTTTTCGAACAATGTGGTGAATTCTGCGGTGAGTGTTTGCTGCACCAGCGGGTTGTCCAGCCCGCGCCGGTAACGCAGCACACCAACCTCATCCGCCTCAGCGCAGGCCGCATAAAGACGCACATGGTTCCAGTCAGGCGCGACAATGCCCTTTTTCGCCAACGGTCCGGCCTTTTGTTTAAGCAGACTGCGAAACCGCATCGCCGCTTTTTCGGTCGGTCCGATCAACAGGGTCAGGTCAGGTTTCGACATGATCATCGCTTTCCATATCGGACGGGTCTGTCTGGCGGATGTTCATGTTCGCCTTGCCCCACCATGGCAATTCCAGCCTCAGGAAGCGGCTGATCTGGTGGTGGACGTTTTTCTCTTCCAGCTCATAGGCCAGAAAATTCGGCGAGCGGCGAAAGAAGCGGGCACAGAAATCGTAATGCCCGTTCACCCAGCGCGTCAGGTTCTCGACGTTACCACCGTAAGGGCGCGGCAAGCCGGGCACATCGTTGCGGGGCAGGCGCACCTGACCCAGATTGTTCCAGCCCATCATGCTTTTGGCAACCGCTTCAGGATCACGCATCGACAAGAGGAACTTGGCCCCCGGATGGTGTTTCAGAATGGCCCCCAACATGCCGCTGTCGGTTTGCGGCCACATGTTGATTTTGCCGTTGATGGCGCTCATTTCCGTGATGGCGTGAAATTCGTCGAACCGCGCCAGCGGGTCACCGCTGCCAAAATAATCCTCGTACATCAGTGGCGCAATCAGCTGGTCTTTTAGGTCTTCGCGAAAGGTCTGCGCCTCGCGGATGCGCCAGTCAATGACGTTCAACCCTGCCCGCCGCAGGGCCATGGCAAGGGTCGTCGTCCCCGATTTGGGCAGGCTTAAACTGATGATCGGATTGGGGATCATGCGCCTGCCAGTTCCTTGAGGATCGCCGTTTCGGCATCACTAAAGGGGGCCGCATTGCGCAGTTGTTCGCGCATCTGCTGATAGCTTTCTTGTGCCAGCAGGGCGTCGCGCTTGGCCTTGTGCAGGGCCACGGCCTCTGCATGCAGATCGGCCACGCCGTCCAGCGCCATCAGGCGCGCCATCTCGGCCTGCAAGGGGGCCTCGTAGCGCAGGATGCTATCGTCATGGTAGGCCGGATCATTGCGTTCACGCCAATAGCTGTCGTCAAACGCGCGGTGTTCGCGGTTCACGTCACCACGGTCGTTCTTGACCAGATAACTGTCGAGCGAGCGCAGCGCATAATGGTTCAATGTCGCAAAGCGACGGGCGTCGCGCGCGGGAAAGGCGCGGATGCGGCGTTTGCCGGCGGCCTTGCGAAACGGCGGGGGCACCTGGCGTCCTGATCCGTCGGTCCATTTGGGCTTGGCCTTTTCGTCATCATGAAACGGGCGGTGGGCCCCGAAATATTCGGTGGGGAAATCGCGGCGCACCAGTGATTTGACTTCAATCGCCGTATCCGCACCCCAGATGTCGGGATTATGGCTGTGTTGGAATTGAGTGATTACGGGCGTGTCTACGAATTCTTCGATGCCGTTGTTTGCCATAAACTGAAAGGTGACCGAGATCGCTTGCGGATTGCCGCAGGCGTCGATCAGCGCGGGCAGGGTGTGATCCCCGACGTGGATGTTCAGAAACTCGTCGACATCCGCGATCCACACCCAATCGGCGTGTTTGACCAAAGGGTGGCGGCGCGACGCCTTAAGCGCCTGCATCTGGTAATTGCGATTGGTTGCGGGGTTGGGCAGATGGGCGACCACCCCGTGTTCTTGCAGCCTGTCCAGCAAGCGATCCGTCGCATCCGAGCAATCGTTTGAATAAAACAGGAAATCCGTGACGCCGATGATCCGGTTGAAAGCGATCCATTCCAACAGGAAAGGCCCTTCGTTTTTGACACAGGTGACGGCCGTGATGCGCATATCTGCCATCACCCAAACACGCGTGGGAAAATAATACTCGTTCTCATGTCCGCCTCTGGGGTCGGGAATACACTGCCCCGAAACCTCTCGTTCTTTGCGAGGACTATGCCAGCCTGACCGAATCACGTCAATCTGCGAAGCACAGGCGGGGGGCTGCGTGACAAATAGGACCATCTGGCACCTTGACCCCGGCCCGTGCAGATGCACCTTGGGCGTAGCGGGGAGAATAAGATGACTGACATAACGAGCATCGACGCGGTGCAAAAGATGCTGGGCGATCAGGGGTATATCTGCGGGCGAGATCTGGGCACGGTGGTGTTTTTAAGCTTGCGGTTGGGGCGGCCCTTGTTCCTTGAAGGGGAGGCCGGTGTTGGCAAGACCGAGATCGCCAAGGCGCTGGCCGCCGGGCTGAACCGCAAATTGATCCGGCTGCAATGTTATGAAGGGCTCGATGCCTCCTCTGCCGTTTATGAGTGGAACTTCCCTGCGCAAATGGTCGCGATCCGCGCGGCAGAGGCCGCAGGCGCGGCTGATAGCGCAGCGCTGACGGCGGATTTGTTCAGCGATAAATACCTGATCGAACGCCCGCTGCTTGAGGCGATGCGCCCTGATGACAACGGCGCCCCGATCCTGCTGATCGACGAATTG
This sequence comes from Sulfitobacter geojensis, assembly GCF_000622325.1. Taxonomy (NCBI): domain Bacteria; kingdom Pseudomonadati; phylum Pseudomonadota; class Alphaproteobacteria; order Rhodobacterales; family Roseobacteraceae; genus Sulfitobacter; species Sulfitobacter geojensis. Next base: position 2,572,497 of record NZ_JASE01000005.1, on the reverse strand, counting down.
GACCGCACGGACGCCCCCTTTGAGGCGTTTCTATTGGAAGCCCTTAGCGATTTTCAGGTGACGATCCCCGAAATGGGCACGATCAAAGCGCCCGAGGCCCCGATCGTGATCCTGACCTCGAACCGCACCCGCGAAGTGCATGATGCGCTGAAACGCCGCTGCCTGTATCACTGGGTCGATTATCCCGATTTTGATCGCGAAATGGACATCCTGAACGCCCGCGCACCCGAAGCTGCCGAAAACCTCAGCCGCGAAGTGGTCGCCTTTGTGCAGCAATTGCGCACCGAGGACCTGTTTAAGAAACCCGGCGTGGCCGAAACTATCGATTGGGCCAAATGCCTGCTGGCGCTTGATGTGATCACCCTCAGCCCCGAGGTCATCGCCGACACGCTGGGTGCCATCCTCAAATACCAAGATGACATCGCCAAACTGCACGGCTCTGAAGCCAAGCGTATCCTCGATCAGGCCCGCGCAAGCCTAGAGCCCGCATGATCCTCTTTTGGGCTCTAAATACTGCGGAGGTTTGGAGGTGGAACCTCCAATCAACCATTCATGGTTGAACACATTCCTCTCGACCTGCCGGATGATCCGAAACTGGCGGGCAACATCACACATTTCGCGCGTGCCCTGCGCCGTGCCGGCCTGCCCATCGGACCGGGGCGGGTGATTGACGCGATCCGCGCGGTCGAAGCGGCAGGTTTTTCCGATAAACGCGACTTTTACTGGACGCTGCACGCCTGTTTTGTGAACCGGCCCGAACACCGCACCGTTTTTGCCCAGCTGTTCCGGCTGTACTGGCGTGACCCGCGATATCTTGAACATATGATGGCAGCGATGTTGCCGGCCATCCGTGGGGTACAAGAGGACCGCCCCGCGCAGGCGGCAGAGAAACGCGCGGCCGAGGCCTTGTTGGACGGGGCAGAGGCCCCGCCACAGGACGAGGAAGAGGCCCCGCCCGAAGAAGATGCGTTGATCGAGGTTGATGCAAGTTTAACCATGTCGTCCTCCGAACGGTTACGGTCGCTGGATTTCGAGCAAATGTCACTGGCGGAAATGGCCGAAGCCAAGCGGATGCTGGCGCGGCTGAGCTTGCCGGTGAAGCCCTTGCCGTCGCGGCGCGCGATGGTGTCACCTACCGGCCGGATTGATGCGGCAAAGTCCATGCGCGCGGCCCTGCGGCGGGGCGGGGAAATGCAGCAGCTGGCATTCAAGAAACCGCGCCCGCGCTATCCGAACCTTGTGGTGCTTTGTGATATTTCAGGCTCGATGAGCCAATACAGTCGTGTGATTTTGCATTTCCTGCATGCGGTCAGCAACGCCAAAGGCGCAGGCTGGGCGCAAGTGCATGCCTTTACCTTTGGCACAAGGCTGACCAACATCACCCGCCATCTGGCGACCCGTGATGTGGATGCAGCATTGGCAGCCGCAGGGGCAGAGGCGCAGGATTGGGAAGGTGGGACGCGGATCGGCGCGTCGATTGAGGCCTTTAACCGCGACTGGTCGCGCCGGGTGATGGGGCAGGGCGCGGTCGTGCTGTTGATCACGGACGGGCTGGACCGCGATGCCCCGGACGATCTGGCACGGCAGATGCAGCGGCTGCATCTTTCCGCACGGCGCGTGATCTGGTTGAACCCTCTGCTCCGTTGGGACGGTTTCGCACCCAAGGCGGCTGGAATCCGTGCGATGTTGCCTCACGTGGACAGCTTTCGCGCCGGTCACTCGATTGCATCGCTCGAAGAGCTCGCACAGGTGATTTCCCGCCCAGACGATGTGGGCGAGAAAGCGCGGCTTTTGGCAGCGGTGGATGCGCCTTAGGCGAAAGTGCCCTCAAAGGTGGCGCGGAACACGGCGGAGAGTTCGCCCAGCGGGGCGGAGACACCACCCATCGTGACGTCGCTGCCGCCGAATTTGCCAACAGTTTCCAGCGTCAGGCCAGCTGCCGTTGCTGCGATCATCAGCGCTTCGGCCTGATCGAAGTTGCAGGCGATTAGATAGCGGGCCTGATCCTCACCAAACAGGGTTGGCGTGTCCGCTGCATCCAGTGTGATGCCGACACCGGCCCCTTCGGCCAGTTCGAATGCGGCCAGCGCGAGGCCGCCATCGCTGAGGTCTGTACAGGCCTTGATCAGTGTACGGTTGGCGCGGATGAAATCACCGTGGGCCTTTTCCGCGGCCAAATCGACGCGGGGCGCATCCCCTTCAATGCGACCGAATACAGTGGCCAGCAGGGCGGATTGGCCAAGGTGGCCGGTGGTGTCGCCCAAGACCAGCGCCACATGCCCGTCGCGCACATCACAGCCGATGATGTCGTCAGGATGGTCGATCAGCCCTACGGCGCCGATGGTCGGTGTCGGCAGGATGCCGGTTCCGTCCGTTTCATTGTAAAGCGACACGTTGCCCGACACGATGGGCATGTCGAGAGCGGAAACCGCTTCGCCGATGCCTTTGATGGCGCCCACGAACTGGCCCATGATTTCGGGCTTTTCGGGATTGCCGAAGTTCATATTGTCTGTTGTGGCCAAAGGTTTGGCCCCGACAGCGGTCAGGTTGCGATAGCTTTCCGCGACCGCTTGTTTGCCGCCTTCGACCGGGTTTGCTTTGACATAGCGCGGGGTTACGTCAGAGGTGAAAGCGATGGATTTATCGGTGCCATGCACACGGATGATGCCCGCGCCGATACCCGGTGTGCGGGCGGAATCGCCCATGACCATCGTGTCATATTGTTCAAACACCCAGTTTTTCGCGGCGTAGTTCACATCGGAAATCAGCGCCTTCAGACCGTCAATCGGATCGACGCCCGGCACATCGGCCAGCGGTTCGGCGGCGGGTGTCTCGACCCATGGACGGTCGTATTCCGGCGCGGTAGAGGCCAGTTTGCTGAGCGGCAGGTCGGCTTTCAGCTCACCGTTGAGCATGATGAGGAAGCGGTCTTCGGCCAATGTCTCGCCGACGATGGCGAAATCGAGGTCCCATTTGTCGAACACGGCTTTGGCTTCGGCCTCGAGTTCGGGTTTGAGAACCATCAACATGCGTTCCTGGGATTCAGAAAGCATCATTTCGTATGCGCTCATGTTCAGCTCGCGGGTCGGCACCTTTTCAAGGTCCAGACGCACGCCCAAGCCGCCCTTGTCGCCCATTTCCACAGCAGAGCAGGTCAGGCCGGCGGCCCCCATGTCCTGAATGGAGATCACGGCACCGGTGGCCATCAGCTCTAGCGTGGCTTCCATCAGGCGTTTTTCGGTGAAGGGGTCGCCGACTTGGACCGTCGGGCGTTTCTCTTCGATGGTATCGTCGAACTCGGCAGAGGCCATCGTCGCGCCGCCCACACCGTCACGGCCGGTCTTGGCCCCAAGGTAGACGACGGGCATGCCAACGCCGGAAGCGGCAGAATAGAAAATCTTGTCGGTATCGGCGAGGCCTGCGGCGAAAGCATTGACCAGACAATTGCCATCATAAGCCGTGTCAAAGCGCACTTCGCCGCCAACGGTCGGCACGCCGAAACAGTTGCCATAACCACCGACACCGGCGACCACACCATGCACCAGCTGGCGGGTTTTGGGGTGATCGGGGCGGCCAAAGCTGAGGGAATTCATTGCGGCAATGGGACGTGCACCCATGGTGAACACATCGCGCAGGATGCCGCCGACGCCTGTCGCAGCCCCTTGGTAGGGTTCGATATAGCTGGGGTGGTTGTGCGATTCCATCTTGAAGACCAGCGCCTGACCGTCGCCGATATCAACGATGCCTGCGTTTTCGCCAGGGCCACAGATGACCTGCGGACCTTCTGTAGGCAGGGTGCGCAACCATTTCTTGGAAGACTTGTAAGAGCAATGTTCGTTCCACATCGCTGAAAAGATGCCCATTTCCGTGTAGTTCGGATCGCGGCCAAGGATAGTCTTCACTTCCGCAAATTCCTCGGGGGTAAACCCGTGGGCGGCGATCAGTTCATCGGTGATGGCAGGTTCTTGCATGCGGTTTGTCCCCTTGGCGCTGATGCTGCGTTTCTTAGTGCAAGCGCGCACAAGGGGGAAGGGGGCAGCCGGAACCAGACGCAAAAAGACCGCACCCCGTAAAGGATGCGGTCCACGGCAGGGGGGGGCTGCCGGTCGTTCTGGGGTGAGATTACATCACGATGACGGTGGTGCGTGTCTCATCATCTGCTTTGGAGCCGTCCTGCGCTTGCAGGTACAGGTTGTCCTCGGACGTATCGATGAAAATCTTGCCTTCCTTCAGCACGATGCTTTCGGGCAGCAGCGTGATCACCAAGAGTTCGGCGTCGATTTTTGTGTCATCGTTCAGTTCAACCTCAAGGTTGGGGTTGCCTTGCGCGTCAATTGTCACGTCTTCGATCATGCCCAGCACTTTGCCTTCGTTCGTCATGAAGTCCGCGCCGATTGAAGCGTTCAATGCGTCGTACTGTTCTTGTGACATTGCCATGCGTGTTGCGTCATACTCGGATTCGCCAATGCCGAAACGCTTGGTCACCAAATCGCTGGTGTTTTCGGTGGAGCCAACGGTGTTGTCCTGACCGCCTTCGGTCACTGCCGGCGAGTTGCCTTGCAGGTCGCTGACAGAGTTTTCTGCAGCGAATGCAAATGATGTTGCAACCAGAGTTGCGATGGCTGTTGTGGCAGCAAGAATTGAGCGTGTCATTTCGTTTTCCTTCGATATCTGTTTACGTGTCCGCATCCTCTGCGGTCTTGCCGTAACAACAGGGGAAGTGGTGAGAAAGTTCCGATAAACTTTGGTCTTCTTTTGCAAATTTGTTTTTAAGCCTTTGCTATTGTTGTGGAAATTTAGGTGTGTTTCTCGGACGCGCAATTGCGGGATGCTGGGGGGGATCGCGCTGGTCGATGGTTTCGGGGGCATTTGTGGCCGATTGCATGATGGATGGTTGCCAAAGACAGATGGGGTGTCACAGCTTGGCCGCAGGACACGCAGACTGATCGGGACGTACCTGCATTCGGGCGAGCATTGAGCCCAGCACATATCTCGTCTTTTCGTTGCGGTTCTGCCGATTGCATCACGCTGGCGAAAAGGCAGATGCGAAAAGGCAAAAAAAAGGCCGAGCGCGAAGCTCGGCCAAGTCCAACAGGGAGGTATAAAGCAACAACCTTGCGGCTATCAAACTTTATAAAGCTGAATTAAGAGGCGCAGTGCCTCCAATCAAGTCACGAATGGATGTTTTTTGGCATATCCGCTATGTGCTGCGCGCATAACTTGGCGAAGTTACTGATCTTTCAGTCGCTTGCGGTAGCTGATGATCTCGTCCTGAACAAAATCTTTAAACGCAGACACCCGTTTGGACTGCCGCAATTCTTCCGGATAGGCGAGGAAAACGGGGACATCTGCCGATTGTGTGTCGGGAAGAACCTGCACGAGATCTGGAAAATCCTCTGTCAGGTAGTTGGGCAGCACGCCGATTCCCAGATCATGTAGCACACCCTGCAACACGCCGAAGTAGTTGTTCACCGTTAACAGCGAGCGCACGTCATGCATCATCAACTGCTGGATCAGGAGCACACCTGCGCCGACTTGATCACTTTCGGTGTTTTGGCAGACCAAACGGTGGTCGGACACGTCTTCGATCCGCTGGGGGGTGCCATTGGCCGCCAAATACGCAGGAGAGGCGTAAAGGCGCATGTTGATCATCATCAGTTTCTTGCGGATCAAATCTGCCTGCGACGGTTCCTTCATGCGGATCGCAACGTCGGCTTCGCGCATGGGCAGGTCCAGAACGCGCTCTTCCAGCATCAAATCGACCTTGAGGTCGGGAAATTTCTCGTAAAGCTTCGGCAGGCGCGGGGCCAGCCAGAGCGTGCCGAAACCGGTGGTGGTGGTGACCCGCAACTCGCCAAAGACTTCTTCTTCGCTGTCGCGAATGCGGGCAGAGGCGGTATCAAGGCGTTTGGTCATCGCGGCCGTGGCGTCAAAAAGCAGTTCGCCCTGTTCGGTCAGGATCAATCCGCGGGCGTGACGGTGGAACAGGTTGGTGTTCAACTGCTCCTCAAGGCCGCGGATCTGGCGCGATACGGCCGACTGTGACAAATTCAGCTTGTCCCCCGCGTGAGTCAGTGACCCCGCATCCGCGACAGCGTGAAATATTCTAAGCTTGTCCCAATCCATGTGACCCGTTTCCTTACTGGCATTCCATTCCCGATGCCCCGAATGGACACTCACTATCTTATATTGGTTAATCAAGAATAGGGGGCAGGGGGAAATAATGCGGGGGTGGCGCAGAAAAGACTGTATACAGGTCAGCATTTGTGACCTATAATTGCGCACATAATGCTAGTTTGACGGAACGTAGGGAGGCCGCCATGACCAGTCCAAAGATTTCACTTAATGACCGTTTCGATCTGGAAAGATCACCCGTGTTGCTGAATGGCACGCAGGCTTTGGTGCGTTTGATGGTGATGCAGGCGGCGCGTGACCGTGCCGCCGGGTTGAACACGGCTGGGCTGGTCACAGGGTATCGCGGATCGCCGTTGGGAGCGGTGGATTTGCAGATGGCCAAAGCCGAGAAGGTTCTGAGCGAACACAAGGTAACGTTTCAGGCGGGCCTGAACGAGGATCTGGCAGCGACAGCCCTTTGGGGCGCGCAGCAAGCCGAAGTGCGCGGGGAAGGTAAATACGACGGTGTGTTCGGCCTGTGGTACGGCAAGGGGCCGGGGGTTGACCGGTCGGGCGATGTGATGCGCCACGCTAATATGGCGGGTACGTCGCAACATGGCGGTGTGCTGATGGCGATGGGGGATGATCACACGGGTGAATCCTCGACCGTGTTGCACCAGTCGGAATTTGCCATGGTCGACAGCTATATGCCGGTGGTCAGCCCCGCCGGTGTGCAAGAGATTATGGATTACGGGCTATACGGTTGGGCGCTGTCGCGGTTTGCCGGTGTCTGGGTGGGGCTCAAGACCATGAAAGATACGATCGAGGTGACCTCGGTTGTCGATGGTGATCCCAACCGGATGTCTTTCGTCACGCCCGACTTTGCAATGCCGGACGGGGGGCTGAACATCCGCCTCGTTGACGAACGGATCGCGCAGGAAGAACGGCTGATTGATTACAAACGCTACGCCGCCGAAGCCTTCAGCCATGCCAACAAGATGGACAAGCGCGTCTGGGGCAAGAAGGGGGCCAAGATCGGTCTCGTTGCTGCGGGCAAGAACTGGCTTGATCTGACACATGCGCTGTCATTGCTGAACATTGATGAAAACGAAGCCGAACGGTTGGGGGTCACCACCTATAAGGTCGGACAGACATGGCCGCTGGACATGCGCGGTTTTCATGACTGGGCTGAAGACCTTGATCTGATTGTTGTGGTTGAGGAAAAGCGCAAGCTGATCGAAGTGCAGATCAAAGAGGCGTTGTTTGATGATGACATGCGCCACCGCGTTTACGGCGGACGCAAGAACGGCGAAGAGTTCTTTTCTGCGCGCTGGGCATTGGACCCCGTGGAGATTGCCGAAAAGCTGGGCGCGGTGCTGATCGAAGAGGGGCGCGAGACCGACGGGATCAAGGCGGGGCTCGCCCGTCTGGACGAAGCGCGGCGGGGTGACAACGCCGAAGAGATCGCCGCGCGACTGCCGTACTTCTGCTCAGGCTGTCCGCATAACTCTTCCACCAAAGTGCCCGAAGGCTCGCGTGCTTACGCAGGCATCGGGTGTCACTTCATGGCGCAGTGGATGGACCGTGAAACCCTTGGATTCACCCATATGGGAGGCGAGGGGGCAAACTGGATCGGTGAGGCACCTTTTTCGAACCGTGCCCATGTGTTCCAGAACCTTGGCGATGGCACCTACAACCACTCCGGTGTGCAGGCGATCCGCGCGGCCATCGCGGCGGGCACGACCATCACATATAAAATTCTTTATAATGACGCGGTTGCGATGACCGGCGGTCAGCACAATGAGGGCGATCTGGACGCGCCGCGCATTGTGGCAGAGCTGAAGGCGATGGGCATCAAACACCTTGCCGTGGTCTATGACGAGAAAGAAGATGTTGAGGCCGCAGCCTTTAAAGGTGTGCCAATGCACGAACGCGCCATGCTCGATACGGTCCAAAAGGATTTCGCCACCAAGGAGGGCGTGAGCGCCATCGTCTACGTGCAGACTTGTGCTGCCGAGAAACGCCGCCGGCGCAAGCGCGGGCTGTTTCCCGACCCTGACAAGCGGTTGTTCATCAACACGGATGTTTGCGAAGGCTGCGGCGATTGCGGTGTGCAATCCAACTGCGTGTCTATTGTACCTGCCGAAACCGAACTAGGCCGCAAGCGCGCGATTGACCAGTCTTCCTGCAACAAGGATTTCTCCTGTATCAACGGGTTCTGCCCGTCCTTTGTGACGCTCGAAGGGGCGAAGGTCCGCAAAGAGGCGACGACCGAGATTAAGATTCCTGATTTGCCAATGCCGGACCTGCCGATAATTGAGGGCACGCACAACGTGGTGATCACGGGTGTCGGTGGTACGGGTGTGGTGACCATCGGTGCCTTGCTGGCACAGGCCGCGCAGTTGGACGGAAAAGGTGCGGGCATGATGGAGATGGCCGGCCTCGCCCAAAAGGGCGGTGCGGTGCATATCCATTGTCGTCTGGCGAATGATCCCAGCGATATCTCGGCCATTCGCGTGGCCACCGGCGAAGCGCATGCGCTGATTGGTGGCGATCTGGTCGTGTCCGCGGGATCAAAAACACTGGGCCTGACGCAGAGCGGGCGCACCGGTGCCGTGGTCAATTCGCACCAGATTATCACCGGCGATTTCACCCGCGATACCGAATTCCAGATGCCCTATGACCGGCTGACCCTGTCACTTGAGGCGCGGTTGAAAGATGCGGTGACGATGTTCGATGCTTCTGATTTGGCCAAAGCCGCATTGGGCGATTCGATCTTTTCCAACATGATGGTATTGGGCGGGGCGTGGCAAAAGGGCCTGTTGCCGTTGACCCTTGAGGCGATGCAGGAAGCCATCCGCCTGAACGGTGCGGCGGTTGATCGCAACTTGCGCGCCTTTGAAATCGGGCGCTGGGCGGCTTTGTATCCTGAAGATGCGCAGCGTGTTTCGAACCCCAAAGTTGTGGCGCTGCCCAAAACGCTGGAGGAACGGATCGCCTTCCGCATGGATCACCTGACGCAGTATCAGGGCAAACGCCTGGCCAGCCGCTATGCCAAGCTGGTGAACGGGATCGCGGATGATGCGGTCAAGGCGGCAGTGGCCGAAGGGTATCACAAGCTGTTGTCTTACAAGGACGAATACGAAGTGGCCCGCCTGTTGCTCAGCAGCCGCGAAAAGGCGCAGGCCGAGTTTGAGGGGGATTTCAAAATGTCCTTCAACCTTGCCCCGCCGCTGTTGTCGAAACCCGGCCCCAACGGACGCCCGATGAAACGTGAATTCGGCCCGTGGCTGGAAACACCCCTGCGTGTCATGGTCCGGATGAAAGGGCTGCGTGGCACACCGCTGGACGTGTTCGGATATACCGCTGAGCGCAAGATGGAGCGGGCGTTGATCAAGCAATACGAACGCGACATGGCCGAGGTACTTGGGCAACTGACCGAACAGACCCGCGATGCGATTGTGGCCTTGGCCGAATTGCCGAAGCAGATCAAAGGGTTCGGTCCGGTGAAACAGGCCGCGGAAACCAAGGCCGCGAAACGGCGCGAAGAATTGCTGAGCGTGATCCGCGCAGGCGGCCCGTCCTTGGCAAAAGCAGCGGAGTAAATCTGCACAAGGGGGGTCATTCAGGCGTTACATATGTGCTCTACGTGATGGGAAACTGTCACGCGGAGCAGATATGGTTCAGACCCTTCGTTCAGGCGCAGCTGACCTCAGCTATGCCTCAAGCGCCGAAAGCAGATCAGGTAAGGCCCTGATCCGCTTGATGGAAAACACCACCGGACGGTTGCAGCTTATCAAGCGGGCAAAGGGGTACGAACAGGACCTGCTGTCCGGCAACAGCTTTTTTGACGTGATGGTGCGGCGCTACGGGCTAAGCCTTGATGTGGTGGGCGGGTCGTTGGATTTGATCCCGCGTGACGGACCGGTGATTTTCATTGCCAACCATCCATACGGCATTCTTGACGGGTTGATGTTGGGCCATCTGATGGAGCGCACCCGTGGTGATTTCAGAATTATGGCCAATGCGGTGTTCAACCGCGCGACCGATCTGAACCGGCATTTGCTGCCGATCAGTTTCGACGCGGACAAGGCGGCGCTGGCGCTGAACCTTGCCACACGGCGCAAGGCGCTGGAGTATCTCGCGCAGGACGGGGCCGTTGGTGTGTTCCCCGGTGGCACCGTCAGTACCGCCGCCAAGCCGTTTTCGCGGCCCATGGACCCGTGCTGGCGCAGCTTCACCGCGCGCATGATCGCCAAATCACGCGCCACCGTTGTGCCGATCTATTTTGACGGCCACACCAGCCGTCTGTTTCAGATTGCCAGCCACCTTCACGCGAACCTGCGTATGGGATTGCTGATCAAGGAGTTTCGCAAGCGCGTGGACACGCCGGTACGCGTGGTCATTGGCCAGCCGCTGGGGCGCGATGTTTTGGACCCGATTGCCGCAGATGCAAAAGCCATGATGGATTTCCTGCGCAAAGCCACTTATGAGTTGTCGCCAGAGCCGCTGGTCACAACCGAGCTTGGCTTTGAATTCGAGGAACATCATCGTGCCTGAAAGGGCTGGGGCAATATGGCAATTGGTATTTTCGACAGTGGTTTGGGCGGGTTAACCGTATTGCAAGCCGTGCAGGAGCGGCTGCCGGAGACGGAGTTTGTTTATCTCGCGGACAGTGCCCATGCGCCTTACGGGGTGCGCACGGCGCAAGATATCTATGATTTGACCACTGCCGCCACCCAGCGCTTGTTTGATGCGGGCTGTGATCTGGTGATCCTTGCGTGCAACACGGCATCTGCTGCGGCGCTGCGGCGGATGCAGGAATCATGGGTGCCTGCCGACAAGCGGGTATTGGGTGTTTTTGTGCCCCTCATCGAAGCGCTGACCGAACGCCAATGGGGCGATAATTCGCCGCCCCGCGAGGTCGAGGTGAAACATGTGGCCCTGTTTGCCACGCCTGCCACCGTGTCCAGCCGTGCGTTCCAGCGTGAACTGGCGTTTCGCGCAATTGGCGTCGACGTCGAAGCGCAGGCCTGCGGCGGCGTTGTCGATGCGATCGAGGATGGCGATTTCATTCTGGCGGAAGCCCTGGTGCGAAGTCATGTTGACGCGCTTAAACGTAAAATGCCCGAACCTCATGCTGCCATTCTGGGCTGTACCCACTACCCGCTGATGCAGGAAACCTTTCAGTCCGCTTTGGGCGAGGGGGTGAACGTCTATAGTCAGGCGAACCTCGTCGCCGAAAGCCTTGCGGATTACCTTGACCGGCACCCTGACAAGGTCGGCACCGGCAAGGCGGCGTTTCTGACAACGGGGGATCCGGCGAAAGTGTCCTCCCGCGCGACCCAGTTTTTGCGACGATCAATCAGCTTCACTGCCGCTTGAATTTCGCTTAAACGACACCCCAACAAGGGACTGACAACATGTACAATATCGCCATTCTGGGTGCTTCCGGTTACACGGGCGCTGAACTGATCCGGTTGATCTCCGGCCATTCCTCCATGCAAATCAAGGCGTTGGGGGGTAACTCCAAGGCCGGCCAATCCATGGCCGAGGTCTTCCCGCATTTGCGTCATCTGGACCTGCCGGCGCTTGTAACCATCGACGACATCGATTTTTCCCAGATCGACCTGTGTTTTTGCGCTTTGCCGCATGAGACCTCGCAGGAAGTGATTGCCAAACTGCCCGCAGATTTGAAAATTGTCGATCTGTCCGCCGATTTCCGGCTGCGCGATCCCGAGGCCTATAAAAAGTGGTACGGCAACGACCATGCGGCCCTCGATCAGCAGAGCGAGGCGGTTTACGGGCTGACCGAGTTTTACCGCGAAGAGATCAAAGCCGCGCGTCTGGTTGCGGGCACGGGCTGTAATGCGGCGACGGGGCAGTTTGCCCTGCGTCCGTTGATTGCTGCCGGTCTGATTGATCTGGACGACATTATCATGGATCTGAAATGCGCCGTGTCGGGTGCGGGGCGGTCCTTGAAAGAAAACCTGCTGCATGCTGAATTGTCGGAAGGCTATCACGCTTATGCCATTGGCGGCACGCATCGGCATCTAGGCGAATTCGATCAGGAGTTTTCTGCCGTGGCAGGGCGTCCGGTCAAGGTGCAGTTCACGCCTCATCTGGTGCCTGCAAACCGCGGCATTCTGGCGACGTGTTATGTCAAGGGTGACGCGCTGGCGATCCACGGAGAGCTGGAAAAAGTCTATGCAGATGAACCGTTTATCGAGGTCTTGCCCCTGGGCGAGGCCCCTAGCACGCGCCACATCCGAGGGTCGAATTTCTGTCATGTCGGGGTGGTGCAGGACCGCATCGAAGGCCGCGCTATTGTCGTGGCGGCGTTGGACAACCTGACAAAAGGTAGCAGCGGGCAGGCGTTGCAGAATGCCAACTTGATGTTAGATATAGCGGAGACCGAGGGGCTCATGATGGCCCCGCTTTTTCCGTGAGTGGCATGAAAAGCCTTAAAAAACAACGTCGTATTCAAGTGATCGCCTTGGCAGTTGTCGCCCTGATCGGCTCAACCGCTTTGATCGGGTATGCGATGCGCGACGGCATCAACTTTTTCCGCGCGCCGTCACAGGTGATGGCAGAACCACCTGCCGCGTCCGAAGTGTTCCGCATTGGCGGGCTGGTCGAAGACGGCACCTTGGTGCGCGGGGAGAGCGAAACGGTCAGCTTTAACGTGACAGATGGCGGCGCAACGGTGCCGGTGACCTACCGCGGCGTATTGCCTGATCTTTTCGAGGAAGGTCAGGGCATGGTCGGCACGGGGCGCTACATCAACGGCGTGTTCGAAGCGACTGAAATTCTTGCCAAACATGACGAAACCTACATGCCCAAAGAGGTCGTGGATGCCCTGAAGGAACAGGGTGTCTATGTAGAGCCTGACAGCTGACACCGTACGCTGCCCCTTCGGTTCATTAACCATTCTCTGACCTTCTGACCGCGAAACGTGGTGAGGAGTGCAAAATGGTATCTGTCCGCGAGATTGCAGAGGAAATCGTGGCCCGCGAGGGCGGATATGTGAATGACCCCGATGATCCGGGCGGAGCGACAAGTTTTGGCGTGACGATCCATACGATGCGCCGTTTGGGGGTTGATCTGAACCGCGATGGCCAAGTCGACCTGCACGACGTCAAAGCGTTAAGCCGCAGGCAGGCTGTTGATATCTTTATCAAACATTACTTTGAAAAACCGCTGATCGGCGCGTTGCCGGCCGCTTTGCAGCCTTCGGTTTTCGATATGTATGTTAACGCCGGATCGAATGCGATCCGCATCCTGCAGCAGCTGTTGCGCGCCATGGGGATCAATGTGACGGCTGACGGGGTACTGGGGCCGCAAACGCTTGGGGCGGCGCGTCAGGCCATGGCGGCGGCACCGGATCATTTGGTCGATGCCTACGGGATCGCGCGGCGCAATTATTATTTCCGGCTGGCGGATCGACGGGCGGCAAGCCGGAAATATGCGCGCACGCGGGCAGGCGGCAAAGGCGGATGGATCAAACGGGCCGAAGAGTTCATCGCGCCGGCCTATCACCTCAGCACCGCAGAATTTCAGGAAAGGGTATCGGCATGGGATTGATCGAACGGGTTTTGACGGTTGTTTTCGGCGGGCAAAGCAATGTGGTGCGCGATACGGTCGAGGTGTTTCGCGAAAACGCCGAAGCAGGGGCGCAACGCAGCGCCGGTGTTCAGGGGCAGGCGATGACGCAATATGGCGCAGAGTTTCTGATGCCACGGCGCGGCGGGTTTGATCGCTTCATGGACGGGTTGAACCGCCTGCCACGGCCGGCGCTGGCCCTCGGGACGTTGGGCCTTTTCGTGTCGGCGATGGTCGAACCCTTGTGGTTTGCCGAAAGGATGCAGGGGATTGCACTGGTGCCGGAACCGCTGTGGTGGCTGTTGGGGGTGATTGTGTCGTTCTACTTTGGGGCCCGACATCAGGTCAAAGCACAGGATTTCCAGCGCGAAATTGTCAGCACTGTGTCCCGTGTGCCGGAGGTTTTGCGCAATATCGGCGAAATTCGCGCTTTGCGCTCCGACAGCGTTGCGGTGGCCGACACCGCACCGGATGCGGCCCTTTTGGCCCGCACCACAGAGCCGACAGGCAACGCTGCCCTTGATGCATGGCGGCAATCACGCCGCTGACTGCGACGCTTTGGCGCCTGCGCACGTTGAATTGACGTAGCAGCGGGCGCGAATGCCGCCTATATTCGGCGCATGATTACAGAACTCGGACATTTCGCCCTGATCCTCGCCGCTCTTGTGGCCATCGTGCAAACCGTGGTGCCCCTGATCGGCGCACATAAACGCTGGGCAGGGTGGATGGCCGTTGCAGAACCCGCAGCGGGGGCGCAATTTGCGCTGACGGCCTTGTCCTTCGGGGCATTGATGTGGGCCTTTATCGTGTCCGACTTTTCGCTCAAACTGGTCTGGGCGAACAGCCATTCGGCCAAGCCGATGCTTTATAAAATCAGCGGGACATGGGGCAATCACGAGGGCTCGATGCTGCTGTGGGTGCTGATTGTCACCCTGTTTGGCGCAATGGCCGCGTGGTTCGGCGGCAACTTGCCACCCACATTGAAAGCGCGGGTGCTAAGCGTGCAGGGCGCCATTGCGGTGGCGTTTTTCGGGTTCATCCTGTTCACGTCCAACCCGTTTTTGCGGCTGGAAACACCGCCCTTTGACGGGCAGGATCTGAACCCGCTGTTGCAAGACCCCGGTTTGGCGTTCCACCCACCGTTTCTATATCTTGGCTATGTCGGACTAAGCATGACGTTCAGCTTTGCGGTTGCGGCCCTGATGGAGGGGCGCGTCGATGCGGCGTGGGGCCGTTGGGTGCGTCCGTGGACCTTGGCCGCTTGGGTCTTCCTGACCATCGGTATCGCGCTCGGGTCGTGGTGGGCGTATTACGAGCTTGGCTGGGGCGGTTTCTGGTTCTGGGACCCAGTCGAAAACGCTTCCTTCATGCCGTGGCTTCTGGCAGCCGCCTTGCTACATTCCGCCATCGTCGTCGAAAAGCGCGAAGCGTTGAAAAGCTGGACGATCCTGCTGGCGATCCTTGCGTTCGGCTTTTCCCTGATCGGGACATTTATCGTGCGCTCGGGATTGCTGACATCTGTTCATGCCTTTGCGAATGACCCCGAGCGCGGGATCTGGATTTTGATGATCATGGGCTTTTTCATGGGGGGTGCATTGGTGTTGTTCACCCTGCGCGCTGGCGCGATGGAGGCCAAGGGCGTCTTTGCCCTGGCAAGCCGTGAATCCGCGCTGGTGGTGAACAACCTTTTGCTGGCAGTGGCCTGTTTTGTAGTCTTTGTCGGCACTATGTGGCCACTGGTTGCCGAGATGTTTTTTGACCGCAAGCTCAGCGTGGGACCGCCGTTTTTCAACGCGGCCTTCACACCGTTCATGGTTGCGTTAGGGCTGATCCTGCCGGTCGGGTCGGTGATGCCGTGGAAACGCGCCACGCTTGCCAAGGCGATTAAACCGCTGCGCTATGTGTTCTTGCTGGCGCTTGCGGTGGGCGGATTGACCTATGCAATGCAAACCGGTCGCAGCATGATCGGCCCTGTGGGGCTGTTTTTGGGCGCATGGTTGGTGATGAGCGTTATTGTCGAATTGCTACAGCGCACGGGGCGGGGAACGAACCGCCTGCGGCGTCTGGCGCGGCTGCCGCGTGCGGATTGGGGCAAGGCGACGGCCCATGCGGGGCTGGGCATCACTATGGCTGGCGTCGCCGGTCTGACCGCCTGGACGCAGGATGATATTCGCGCGGTGCAGCTGAACGAACCGTGGAGCGTGGGCAAATACGAATTGACCCTGACCGATGTGCAGGAAATTCGCGGTCCGAACTATCTGTCGACGATGGGTGTGTTGCGCTTGTCACAAGGGGATGATTTTATTGCCGAATTGCGCCCGGAAAAGCGCTTTTATCCCGTAGCGCAGATGCCGACAACGGAAGCTGGGATTGATTACGACCTGATCCGCGACGTCTATGTTGTGATTGGGGATCAACAGAACAACGGTGGCTGGACGGTGCGGACATATATCAAACCGCTGACCAACTGGATCTGGATCGGTGCCGCGCTGATGGCGCTTGGCGGCTTGTTAAGCCTGAGCGACAGGCGGTTCCGAGTGGCGGCAGGGGCGACCAACCGGAAACCACAAACACCGGTGCCCGCGGAATGAAACATTTTGCTCTGATCCTGATGTTGATTGCCACACCGCTTTGGGCGGTCGAACCGGACGAAATTCTGGACGATCCGGCGCTGGAACAGCGCGCGCGTGAATTGTCCAAGGGGCTGCGCTGTCTGGTGTGCCAGAACGAAAGCATCGACGAAAGCAACGCAACACTGGCGCGCGATTTGCGTCTGCTGGTGCGCGAACGTCTGGTTGCAGGAGACAGCGACGCGGCGGCGGTGGACTATATCGTGGCGCGCTACGGGGAGTTTGTGTTGTTGAATCCACCTGTAACCGGTGCCAACTGGTTGTTGTGGGGGGCAGGGCCGTTGATGCTGCTGCTGGCAGGGGGTGTCGGCTTTGCCTACCTGCGGGGGCGCTCGCCTGCGCGGGCGCGCAACGAACACCCCCTCAGCGAAGCGGAACAGGCGCGGCTGGACGATATTCTAGGGCGCTAACGCGGAAATCCGGAGATGACGTCCGGTTTTACTGGCCCCTTTGACTTGCTTTGGTATCACTATGTCAAATTGCCCAATGAAGGACGCTTTGATTATGGACTACCAGACCATCACCTATTCCGTTGAGAATGACATCGCGACACTTACCCTGTCACGCGCCGACAAGATGAATGCTTTGACGACACAGATGCGGGCTGAAATCACCCATGCGGCCACGCAGGCGGGCAAGGATGCGCGGGTGTTGGTGTTGACCGGTGCAGGAAACGCGTTTTGTTCGGGGCAGGATCTTGGCAACCGCACGGCCGGAACCTCGGTCGATATGGAACGGTCCTTGCGCGATGAATATGCGCCAATGCTGCGGGCCATTGTAAACTGCCCCATCCCAACCATCGCGGCTGTGAATGGCCCTGCTGCGGGGGCCGGTGCCAGCCTTGCACTGGCAGCGGATGTGGTGATCGCGACGGAATCGGCGTATTTTCTGCAGGCGTTTACCCGTATTGGCCTGATCCCTGATGCCGGCGGCACCTATGTTCTGCCGCGCACCATGGGCACAGCCAAAGCGATGGGCGCTGCCTTGTTTGCCGATAAGATCAGCGCGCGTCAGGCGGATGACTGGGGCATGATCTGGGAAGCGGTGGCGGATGCGGATTTTGACGCCAACTGGCGCGGTAAAGCGGCGCATCTGGCGTCTGGCCCGACCACGGCCTATGCACAGGTCAAGAATGTGATCCGCGGCTCATGGGATAACACGCTTGAAGAGCAGCTGACGCTAGAGGCCCAATCGCAGGGCACATGCGGCAAATCCAGAGATTTTCAGGAAGGCGTTCTGGCCTTCACCGAAAAACGCCCCGCGCAGTTCGAAGGGCGCTGAAGGAGAGGGGCCTCGACCTTCGGGTCGGGGCCTTTTGTTCTCGGTTAAACGGACCGTTCGACCAGCAGAACATCTTCGGGTGAAACCGCCGGACCGGTCGCACGCGCGATTACCGCCACTGCAACCCCGTCTGCCAATACTGTATGCACCGAACCTGAAACCTGTCGAATTGTGATCTCTGGCGGGGTTTCGCCCTTGTTATAGACCACGGCGACCTGATCGCAGTCGTGCATAATATCGGGCACGAACGCCCCCTGTGGTGCGGCCTGACTGGCCTGTGCATCTGGCATCAATCCGGCCGCACGTTCCCAGCGCAAGGTCCCGTCGTCGCGGTCACGGTTCATGTGCGGTGGCCCCGATCAATGCTGCGTTTGATCCGTGCTTGTACCTGCGCCGCACTGTGCTCTGCGTAGGCGCGAAACCCGACATTCGCGATGATCAGGCTGGATAAAATAACGGTAAACGCAACAAACATGAGGCTTCCTTTGATCTGTTAAAGGCAAGCTAACGGGTTTGGACGGAATGCGTCAATGTTGTGGCAGTGATTGTAAGGCGGCGCGAAACAATGCCTTCATTGTGCCTCATTTCCGCCAGCTCCGTTTCGATACGGGCAATCGCACCTGAAACAATTTCACGGTTTTCCGTTTATTTCAGCACATATCGCGCGGTTTTCATAAAATTGATTCGGCGTGAAATAGGGCAGCCTTGCCACATTTTCGAAAGCGCGATTGCATTTGTTGCCAGCGCATCAACAACGCGGGATGTGAAAACGCCCCGCACAGGGCGGGGCGTTTTCAGTATTAATAGGGCGCCCTAGCGGGCAGGCGATCAGCGGTTTTCGATGTCCACATAGTCGCGGGCCGTTTCGCCCAGATACAACTGGCGCGGACGGCCGATTTTGTTCTGTGGATCGGCAATCATTTCTTTCCACTGCGAAATCCAGCCCACGGTGCGCGACAGCGCAAAGATCGGTGTGAACATCGAGGTCGGGAAACCCATGGCTTCCAGAATAACGCCTGAATAGAAGTCGACGTTCGGGAACAGTTTCTTCTCTGCGAAATACGGATCGGCAAGTGCTGCTTTTTCCAGCTCTTTGGCGACCTGCAAAACAGGGTTGTTTTCAACACCCAGAAGCTCCAGTACCTCGTCGGCACTTTCCTTCATTACTGTCGCACGCGGATCGTGGTTCTTGTAAACACGGTGTCCAAAGCCCATCAGGCGGAACGGATCGTTCTTGTCTTTCGCACGGGCGATGAATTCAGGAATGCGGTCCGGTGTGCCGATTTCCTTGAGCATTTCAAGGCAAGCCTGGTTCGCACCGCCATGCGCCGGACCCCAAAGGCAGGCAATACCGGCTGCGATACACGCGAAGGGGTTCGCACCCGAAGAGGACGCGAGACGCACGGTCGAAGTGGAGGCGTTCTGCTCGTGATCCGCATGCAGGGTAAAGATGCGGTCCATCGCGCGGCTTAGGATCGGGTTAACGACATAATCTTCGGCAGGGACGGCGAAACACATGCGCAGGAAGTTTGACGCATAGTCCAGATCGTTGCGCGGATATTCGAACGGCTGGCCGATGGTGTATTTATACGCCATCGCGGCAATCGTTGGCATCTTGGCGATCAGACGGATCGTTGCGACCTCGCGCTGGTGGGCATCGGTGATGTCGGTCGAATCGTGATAGAATGCAGACATCGCGCCCACAACACCCACCATAATCGCCATCGGATGCGCATCGCGGCGGAAACCGCGGAAGAAGTTCATCATCTGCTCGTGCAACATGGTGTGGTTGGTCACAAGGCTTTCGAACTCTTCCAGTTTCGTGGGGGAGGGCAGCTCACCGTAAAGCAGCAGATAGCACACTTCGAGGTAGTGCGATTTGCTGGCCAGCTGATCAATCGGATAGCCACGGTGCAACAGCACCCCTTCTTCGCCATCAATAAAGGTGATCGTGCTGTCGCAGGCTGATGTCGACGTAAAGCCGGGGTCATAGGTAAAGACATCGGCCTGGGCATAAAGCTTGCGGATGTCGATCACATCGGGGCCGGCGGTCGGCGAGAAAATGGGAAGATCGTAGCTCTTGCCATCAATGGTCAGCGTTGCGGATTTGGTGCTCTCGGTCATGCGGTCCCTTTCGTCCGGTTGGCAGCAAGGCATTCTACCTGCTGTCTGGGGCTCGGCCCGTCATATCGGGGCCGTACCATCTGTTATCTTGTGCGATGTTGAGAAGTGGTTAACCGCTTCTCAACCAGCCGCGTCGCTCAGGCGGGCGAGGGTTTCATCGCGCCCCAACACAAGCATCATGTCATAAACAGATGGGGTTACTGCGCGCCCTGCAAGTGCCGCCCTAAGGGGCCCCGCGAGTTTTCCGAATTTGGTGTCTTTCGCGGCCGCAAAGCCGTTCATCACCTCTTCCAGCGTTTCTTTGTCCCAGCTAGCATTTTGCAACTGCGGCGTCAATTCGTTCAGCATACCACGGGATACATTGTCGAGATTCTTTGCCGCCTTTTCATCCGACACGATCGGGCGGGATGTCAGGACAAAATGCGCCTTTTCAAGGAGTTCCGGCAAAGTTTTGGCCCGTTCTTTGAGGCAATAGAGGGCGCTTTGCAGCCCGTCACTTTGTTGTGCCGTCAGGGCAGGCAGGTTTGCGGCCTGTAAAAAGGCTTCACATTCTTGCCGCAACGCAGCGTCACTTGTCACCGCGATATGTTGACCGCAGATATTTTCAAGCTTTTTCAGATCAAACTGGGCCGGGCTTTTGCGGATGCCGTTCAGATCGAACCATTCCAGCGCCTGCGCGTCGGTGAAAAATTCGTCGTCCCCGTGGCTCCATCCCAGACGGGCCAGATAATTGCGCATGCCGGCCGCCGGATATCCCATCACCTGATATTCCTGCGCGCCCAAGGCACCGTGTCGCTTTGACAGCTTTTTGCCATCGTCACCGTGGATCAGCGGGATATGCGCCCAAACCGGCACGTCCCATCCCATCGCATCGTATATCATCATCTGTCGCGCCGCATTGTTCAGGTGGTCATCCCCACGCACCACATGGGTCACGCCCATGTCATGGTCGTCGACCACGACGGCCAACATATAGACCGGTGTGCCATCCGAGCGTAACAGAACCATGTCATCCAGCGTGTTGTTCTGGATCGTCACATCGCCCTGAACTTCGTCGCGGATCACGGTGGTGCCATCCTGAGGGGCCTTGATACGCACCACGTAGGGCGCGTCGGGATGGGTAGAGGCATCCGCATCGCGCCACGGCGAATGATAAAGCGTGCTCTTGCCCTCGGCTTTGGCGGCGTCACGATAGGCACTGATTTCTTCCTGCGTTGCAAAACACTTATAGGCTTTGCCTTGTGCCAGAAGCTCAAGCGCGACTTCGGCGTGACGCCCGGCATTGTCGAACTGGCTGACGATCTCGCCGTCATGATCCAATCCCAGCCATGCCATGCCTTGCAGGATGGCGGCTGTCGCTTCGGGGGTGGAGCGGGCGCGGTCTGTGTCTTCGATGCGCAACAGGAACTTCCCGCCCCGACCACGGGCGTACAGCCAGTTGAACAAAGCGGTGCGCGCCCCGCCGATGTGCAGGAAACCGGTAGGGGAAGGGGCGAAACGGGTGACAACTTGGCCAGAGGCGGGCGAGGACATAGCGGCTCTTTCTTAACAGGATTTAATCGGAACAAGGTCACGTTTACGTTTCGCTAACCATCGCCCCGCTAGTGTTGTGGCCTGTCTATCCAGTGCGGTGAACGGGAGCAAGCATGGGCCGCATCCTGCGCGTCATTCAGAAGGTATGGATCACTGGTGAAGCGGTCCTACTCGCGCAGCGTGGCAATATGCTGGGCTGGGTGCCGGTCTGTCTTGCCGTCGGCATCGGTTGTTATTTCACGCTTACGTGGGAACCTGCATGGCCGGTTTTCGTCTGGCTGGCGCTGGCTGGCTTGGCGCTATTATTGATCGCGCGTCAGTTGCCCGAAGCTGTTTCGCCTTTTGCCGTTGGCATCAGCCTGTGTTTGATCGGGTTCATTCTGGCCGGTGTGCGTGCCCATGCTGTGGCAGGGCCGGTGTTGGGGTGGCGCTATTACGGGGCGGTTGAAGGGCGCATTGTGGCGATGGACCGCAGCCAGTCGGACGCATTGCGGCTGACGCTGGATCAGGTGCGACTGGATCGGGTGCCGCCCGACCGAACGCCGCAGCGCGTGCGGATTTCCCTGCATGGCAAAGGGCCGGCAGGGATCACACCGGAACCGGGGCTGCGGGTGATGACCACCGCACATCTGTCTCCGCCTTCAGGGCCGGTCGAACCGGGAGGATTCGATTTTCAACGCCACGCGTGGTTTGCGCGACTGGGGGCTGTGGGGTATTCCCGCGTGCCCCTGATGGGGGCGGCAGCGGCCCGTGACGGGCACGCAGGGTTGACGGTTTTTCGCATCCGCATGGCGGCATCGGCCCATATTCAAAAGCGTCTGTTGGGGGATACCGGCGGGTTCGCAGCAGCCATCACCACAGGGGACCGCAGCGCCATCGGTCAGGATGCATTACACGCCTTGCGCGTCAGTAACCTTGCCCATCTGCTGGCGATTTCAGGATTGCATATGGGGTTATTGACGGCTTTCGTTCTAGCTGGTTTGCGTCTTGCACTTGCGTCGCATCCGGCCATTGCCCTGCGCTGGCCGACCAAGGCGATCGCCGCCGTCGGCGCGTTGGTCGCTGCGGCAGGGTATCTGGCATTGTCGGGCGGCAATGTCGCGACACAACGCGCCTTCATCATGGTTGCGGTGGCCTTGGCTGCTTTGACCATCGGGCGGCGGGCGTTTTCGCTGCGTGCTGTGGCGGTGGCCGCGATTATCATTCTTGTGCTGCGCCCCGAAGCCTTGATGGGGCCGGGGTTCCAGATGTCATTTGCTGCCACGACGGCCTTGGTCGCGGTGTTTGGCTGGCTGCGTGACATCGATCGCAACTGGTTGCCGCGGTGGGCCAAACCCGTGTTCGCCACGGTGGTTTCCTCTGCGGTTGCAGGTTTTGCAACGGCCCCGATTGCGGCGGCGCATTTCAACGCGATTGCGCATTACGGGTTGATCGCAAATCTGGCCTCGGTGCCGTTGATGGGGCTGTTGGTCATACCGGCGGCGGTGGTGGCGTTGGTGCTGGCCCCCTTGGGGTTGGACTGGATCGCGCTTTGGGTGATGGGTCTGGGGTTGGACTGGATCCTTGGCGTCGCACATGCGGTTGCAGCACTGGAAAACGCCCGCGGCCATGTCGTCAGTCCGGGCGCATGGGTTTTACCGCTGATCTCCTTGGGGTTTCTGTTCCTTATCCTGTGGCAGGGGCGTTTGCGGTGGGGCGGGCTGCCAGTCATGGCGCTGGGGTTCGCCCTATGGCAGGGGGCGGCGCGGCCTGAACTGTTGATCGCCGACACCGGCACCTTGGTGGGCATAATGACGCCGGAGGGCCGCGCCCTGAGCAAGCCCAAAGGCGCAGGTTTTGTCGCGCGAAACTGGTTGGAGAACGACGGGACTGGTGCCTCGCAAGAGGCAGCGGCAAAGCTTTGGCAGGATGGCGATATTGTGCATCTGTCCGGTAAACGGGCGCTGGCGGGGTTTAAGGGCTGCACCGCGGGGCAAATCATCGTTGCCTCAAGCACGGCGGACAGCCTGTCAGGTCAGCCCTGCATGGTTTTTGATCCGGACCGTTTAAAAACGACAGGGGCGGTAGCAATGCACAGATCAGGGCAGGGGTGGCAGATCACAACCGCGCGTGACATCGCCGGTGAGCGGCTTTGGACCAACTGGCCCAAAGCGGCCCCGCAAGATCAATACGTGCGGATCAGCCCGACCAAACGGCCCTGAACCTTGACCAGATGCGACGGGAATACACGTGTTTCATAAGCCGGATTGGCGGCTTCCAACGCGATCGACGCGCCTTTGCGGCGAAAGGTTTTAAGCGTGGCTTCGTGATCTTCGACCAAGGCGACCACAATATCACCGTCATCTGCTGTGGATGTCTCGCGGATCACCACAACGTCACCGTCGTTGATGCCGGCGTCGATCATCGAATCACCTTTGACTTCCAGCGCGTAATGCTCGCCCGATCCGGCCAGCATGCCGGAGGGCACAGTTACCGAGTGGGTCATGTGGTTGATGGCCTCGATGGGCACGCCGGCGGCGATCTGCCCCATGACCGGTACGGTCATCGCTTCGGCTACTGCTACCGGAAGGGCACCGGTTGGCGGCGCGGTATCGGGGCGGTCGCCCTCAATAACGCGCGGGGTGAAACCGGGGTTGGGCGCCCCGCCAAGGCTTTCGGGGAGCTTCACAACTTCGATGGCGCGCGCACGGTGGGCCAAGCGGCGGATGAAACCGCGTTCTTCAAGGGCTGTGATCAAGCGGTGGATGCCGGATTTAGACCGCAGATCCAGCGCCAGTTTCATCTCGTCAAAACTGGGCGGCACGCCGTCACGTTGCACCCGCTTGTGAATAAAGGCCAAAAGATCGAGTTGTTTTTTGGTCAGCATCGGTCGCCCCTGTTTGACAAATGGTTTTCATTTGTTCTAGGGATGTTCCTGTTTTGTGTCAACGCTTGTTGTTCAAAGCGGCCTAAAGCGGGGTATAGCTGACCATTTCGCCCGCCGTTCGGGCCGGATCATTTACCGGACGCACCAACAATACATCCGCCACCGCCAGAACGCTGAGCAGGGAACTGTCCTGTCGCGTGTCGGGGTGCAATTTGCCGTCAATCAACCGTGCCCGCATGTAATGGGCACGCGGGCCATTGGCGGGCATGTCGACGGCCAGCGGGCCACTCAGCAACGGGGCTATGTCCGCGTCAAGCCCCAGCATTTTGCGCAGCAGCGGGACCACAAATACCGCACCGCATACCATGGCTGACACCGGATTGCCGGGCAGGCCGATCATTGCCATCTTACCCAACCGGCCCGCCATCAACGGCTTGCCGGGGCGCATGGCGACTTTGTAAAAACTTTGCTCCATGCCCAGCTCGGCGGCAACAGGGGCGACCAGATCATGATCGCCGACCGAGGCCCCCCCGATCGTGACGATCAGGTCGGCCCCTTGCGCCAGTGTGAACGCCTGTTTGAGCGATCCTGCGGTGTCGCGCGCAATCGGCAAGACGCGGGTTTCAGCGCCCAAATCGTCCAGCATGGCCGCCAGACCGAAACTGTTGGAGGCGACGATTTGATCCGCTTGCGGAGTTTCCCCGGGCTGTACCAATTCGTCCCCTGTCGCTAGGATCGCAACAACCGGTTTGCGGGTAACCGGCACGCTAGCGATGTTCATCGCAGCCAGCAGCGCGATATCGGCAGGGCGCAATAACTGGGGCGCGCTCACAGTCTGACCAAGTTTGAAATCGCCACCGGCAGGGCGGATGTTGTCCTTGTCTCCAATATTATGGCCAAGCGTGATCAGATCACCGCGACGGGTCACGTCTTCCTGAATGACCACGAAATCCGCGCCCTCGGGCACGGGAGCACCGGTAAAGATGCGCACCGCCTGACCGGCTTTTACGATGCCGTCAAACCGGTGGCCTGCAGCTGCTTCACCGATAACCTTGAACAGGGCGTCGGGTTCGACTTCGTCGCGGCGCAGGGCGTAACCGTCCATAGAAGAGGCGGCGAAGGGTGGCTGCGTGCGCGTGGCGACAACATCTTGCGCCAACACGCGACCGGCGGCATGGCGCAGGGGCACGTATTCAACCGCAAGCGGGCTGGCGAGCGCCAGCACCGCGGCGCGGGCCTCTTCAACGGAAATCATGTGGCCTCGAAACGGCCCGATTTGCCGCCGTCCTTCAGAACGACGCGCAAGCCGCTGATCTCCATGGTTTTGTCAACGGCTTTGGACATGTCATAGACGGTGAGGGCGGTGACAGAGGCGGCGGTCAATGCCTCCATCTCGACGCCGGTTTGGCCGGTGGTCTTTACAGTGGCCGTGATACGGATGCCGGGCAGGCTGGCGTCCGGTTCTAGATCAACACTGACCTTGGTAATGGGCAGGGGGTGACAAAGCGGGATCAAATCGGATGTCCGTTTGGCAGCCATGATACCGGCCAGCCGTGCAACGCCCAGCACATCACCCTTTTTGGCGCGTCCTTCGGTAATGATATCAAAGGTTTCGCGGTTCATCTTGATGTGGTTTTCAGCCACCGCAATGCGCGACGTCACAGCCTTTTCCGACACATCGACCATATGCGCATCGCCCTTGGCATCGAAATGCGTGAGCGCCATCACATGCCCCCGGAAGTCAGCGGGTTGGCCAGCAGGTTACGGGTGGCCGTGGCCACATCTTCCTGCCGCATCAGGCTTTCGCCGATCAGAAAACTGCGCGCGCCGTATTGTGCCATATCGGCAAGGTCCTGCGGGGTGTTCAGGCCGGATTCGCTCACGATCATGCGATCCGCCGGTACCAGTTTGGACAGGGTGCGGGTCCCGTCGAGTGAGGTTTCGAAAGTCTTGAGATTGCGGTTATTGACCCCGATCATCACGCTTTTCAGACGGGTGGCGCGTTCCAGTTCTTCGGCGTCATGCACCTCGATCAGGGCGTCCATGCCCCATTGGGTCGCGCTGTCCTCAAGTTCGGCCGCCTGTGCATCGGACACCGACGCCATGATGATCAGAATGCAATCCGCCCCCAGCGCGCGCGCCTCGGCCACCTGATAGGTGTCATACATGAAATCCTTGCGCAGCACCGGCAGGTCGCAGGCCGCGCGGGCCGCAACAAGATAGTCCTTTGCGCCCTGAAAGCTGGGCGTGTCCGTTAAAACCGACAGGCAGGTTGCCCCGCCCGTTGCATAGGCCTGCGCCAGACTGGCGGGGTCGAAATCTTCGCGGATCAATCCCTTGGACGGGCTTGCCTTTTTGATCTCTGCGATCAGGCCGTAGCCCTCGCGGGTCGCAGCGTGCAGCGCATCGGCAAAGGGGCGCACGGGGCTAGCGGCATGGGCGTCGGCCTCCACTTCGGCCAGCGGTTTTGCGGCCTTGTCTGCGGCCACTTCTTCAAGCTTGTAGGCTTTGATCTTGTCTAGGATGGTATCGGTCATCGTTCCTCCGGGTTGCCCCAGTTTATGGCGTCCAGACCCTGTGTCTGCAACCATGCATTGGTCCGACTAAAGGGGCGGGAGCCGAAAAAGCCGCGATAAACCGACAGCGGCGAGGGGTGGGCGGTTTCTATCTTGAGATTCCGGCTGGCATCGACCTGTTTCGCGGCCTTTTGCGCTGGTCCTCCCCACAGCAGATAGGCGCGCGGGGCCTGCGCAAGATGGGAAAGCACGTCTTGAACCAGATCGCCCCAGCCGAGTTTCGCGTGCCCCTTGGCCGCCCCCTGCGGCACTGTCAGCGCCGTGTTCAGCAACAACACCCCCTGATCGGCAAGGTCGCCCAGATCGGTTCGGGTGCGCTGCACCCCCAGATCGCTTTCGATTTCTTTGAAAATATTGCCCAGACTGTCCAGCCGCCCGCCAAAATCCTGCGGGATCGAAAAGGCCAGCCCGTCCGCTTTGCCCGCCGTGTGATACGGGTCCTGGCCGATGATCACCACGCGGGTGTCCTTTGGCTGGGTGCGTTCGAGCGCATGAAACACACGGTCAGTAGGCGGAAAGATCGGGCGGGTTTCCTGTGCCAGTGCGGCTTCGATCTTTGCCAGCCTGTCGTGGAAAAAAGGCAGCGTCGCCCAACCGCCCAGACGCGACAGATCGAAGGAAGTCATTTCTGGTGGGAAACGGCTGCGACGCGAGAAATCTTTTCCTTCGCTGCACCGGAATCGATGCTGGTTTTCGCCATTTCAACGCCCGCTTTCAGATCGGCAGCGGCATCCGCCACAACAAGGGCAGCGGCGGCGTTCAACAGGACCGCATCGCGGTAGGCTGATACCTTGCCGTCCAGCAGCGCCTTGAAATCACGCGCGTTTTCTTCGGGCGTGCCGCCGATGATATCCTCGAACGGATGCACGGGCAGGCCGGCATCTTCGGGGTGGACTTCGAAATCGGTGACCGCGCCATCGGCCAGGCCGGACACCCAGCTGACACCGGTGATGGTCAATTCATCGGTGCCATCCGAGCCATGCACCAACCATGCTTTTTCGGACCCGAGCGCTTGCAGGGTCTCGGCCATAGGGCGGATCAGATCACGGCGATAGGCACCGGTCAGCTGGCGTTTAACGGATGCCGGATTGGTCAGCGGCCCCAGAATGTTGAAAATCGTCCGCGTGCCCAGCTCCGAACGGGTGGGCATCACATGGGCAATCGCGGGGTGATGCATCGGGGCCATCATGAACCCGATACCGGCCTCGGCCAGTTCGCGTTCAACCACCGCGGCGTTGACCATGACGTTCAGGCCCATCTGTGTCAGCGCATCGGCCGCGCCGGATTTCGAGCTGAGGTTGCGGTTGCCGTGTTTGGCCACGACCACGCCTGCGCCCGCCACGACAAAGGCTGTCGCGGTAGAGATGTTCAATGTGCCCTTGCCGTCACCGCCGGTGCCGACAATGTCCATTGCGCCTTCGGGGGCTTTTACCGCGTGGCATTTGGCCCGCATCACCGATGCGGCGGCGGCGTATTCATCCACGGTTTCGCCGCGCGTGCGCAGCGCCATCAGGAAACCGCCGATCTGGCTGGGTGTTGCTTCGCCGTCAAACAGGATTTCGAACGCTTCTGCCGCCTGCGCGCGGGTCAATGGACCATTGGCGGCGGCGTCAATCAGCGGCTTTAGCGCTTCACTCATGCGGGTACCTGCATCGTATTCAGAAAGTTTTGCAACAGCGCGTGGCCATGCTCGGAGCGGATCGATTCGGGGTGGAACTGCACGCCGTGCATCGGCAGTTCGCGGTGTTGCAGCCCCATGATGGTGCCGTCCTCAAGTTCCGCCGTGACGCGCAGCGCGTCGGGCAGGGTGTCGGGATCGACCACCAGCGAATGATAGCGCGTCGCCTCAAAGGGGGTGGGCAGCCCCGCAAACAATCCGGTGCCATCGTGGTGCATCCGGCCCATCTTGCCGTGCACAATGTCATCCGCGCGCACGACCTTGCCGCCAAAGGCCTGACCCAATGTCTGATGTCCCAGACAAACGCCCATCAGCGGAATGCGGTTTTCAGCAGCGGCTTTGGTCAGTTCAAGACAAATGCCGGCCTGATCAGGGTCACAGGGGCCGGGGGACAGCAGGATACCGGCAGGGCGCATCGCCAGCGCATCGGCGGTGCTTAGCTTATCATTACGGTGCACTTGCACATCCGCGCCCAAAGACCCCAGATAGTGTACAAGGTTATACGTAAAGCTGTCGTAGTTATCGATGAGCAGCAACAATGGGCAATTCTTTGCGTTTGGAGTGGTCCTTTGGGCTAGAGATATACCGGCCCATCGGAGTATATACGGTGCATAGATGTTCAGGCTTGTCCCGCGCCGTCAAGAGCGTGTGCAGGCTAATTCGGACCGGTAAGCCGTAGACCGGCGGAGCAGGAGTAAGTAAATGGCACAGGGATTTCTGGGTGGTGCGCTTTTGGGCGGGGTTGTCAGCCTTGGTGCGGCAGGTGTGGCATCGGTGATTGCACCACTGAACGTGCCGGTGCAGACGGCGTCGCCACAGATCAGTGACACTGCGCCCGATGCCGGTGTAACACCCGAAGCAGTTGCCGCCATCGCGCGTGAACAAGGTGTAAGCACGCCCACCGCTGTGACGCAGGACAAACCGATAGGCGGGCAAAGCGCGCCCCGCACAACAGCGCCTGAAGCAGATTCGTTGACTGATCTTAGTGTGACGAGCGCACCTGCGGCCAAGGCACCTGTGACCGGCGATGCCACCGAACTCGCAGCACCTGCCGATATTGCGCAGGCCGGTGGCGTTGACCTGTCACAGGAAGATCCGGTTTTACCCAATCCGCAAGCTCTGGCCCCGATGATGCCGGAAGGGTCGGACGCTGTTGCCATCGACACAACGCCTGCGGCGCGGCCGGTGCCAAAGGTCACGGAAATCGCCCCCGTTTCGGAAGAAATGGCAGATGAGATCGTGGCGGATGCGCTGGCCAAGGCAATGAACCCTGACTCGCAAGAGGACGCGGGCCAAAGCGGGGCGCAAGAGGCCACCGATCAAGCGGATGTCGATGTGGCTGGTGCGGATGTGTCCGAAGCGGAGACGCCTGTAGAGGGTGCCGATGAAACGGATGTAACCGAAGAGGCCGCAGCACCTGAAACTGAAGC
This sequence comes from Sulfitobacter geojensis, assembly GCF_000622325.1. NCBI lineage: Bacteria > Pseudomonadati > Pseudomonadota > Alphaproteobacteria > Rhodobacterales > Roseobacteraceae > Sulfitobacter > Sulfitobacter geojensis. Next base: position 2,542,663 of record NZ_JASE01000005.1, on the reverse strand, counting down.
CCCGGAGGCCGAAGCCACGCCTGAAATCGTGCAGACCGAGATTGCACCCGTCGATCCGCCCGCCGCAGTTGTGCCGGAAGGGCGCGACACCGAAGAAAACGAGGCTGACACCTCGCAGGTTGCGATGTTGGCACCATCGGCACGTCCGCAAATCGGAACTCCGGCGATTTCCCTGACCGACCGCGACAACGGTGTCGTCGTTAATCGTCTGGGCAACTCCGGCGCTGGAACGGCGATCGACAAGATTGAAAAGGTCACGATCATTACCGACGGCCCGTCGGGGGGCGATCTGCGCCCGATTACGCAATACGCACAGCCCTTTGCAAACGCCGAAAACAAGCCGCTGATGAGCATCATATTGATTGATGACGGCAGCAATCCGACCTCGGGCGCACCGGGCATCGCTGCTTTGCGCAGCTTTCCCTACACATTAAGCTTTGCGGTCGACAGCGCCTTGCCGGATGCGGCCGAACGGGTCGCCCTGTACCGTGAAGAAGGATTCGAGGTTCTGGCGATGGTCGATCTGCCACAGGGGGCGCTGGCCTCTGATGTGGAAACCACGTTGGGCGTGACCCTGTCGCAAATGCGTGAAGTTGTCGGGGTGCTTGAGGGGACGCGTGAGGGGGTGCAGTCCACCCGCGAAGTGGCGGATCAGGTCACAGCGATCCTTGCGCAATCGGGGCACGGGTTGGTGACGCAGGACAAAGGGTTGAACACAATGCCCAAGCTGGCGCGCAAAGATGGCGTGCCTGCTGATCCGGTGTTTCGCGATTTTGACAGTGCGGGACAAACGGCCACGGTTATCCGGCGTTTTCTGGATCAGGCGGCGTTCAAAGCCGGACAGGAAGGCGCGGTGGTCATGCTAGGACGTCTGCGCCCGGACACGATTTCGGCGCTGTTGCTCTGGGGTTTGCAGGACCGCGCGGGCAAGGTGGCTTTGGCCCCGATTTCGGCTGTATTGACCCGCGAGGACAGATAGGGGCGACAGCCCCGATCGCCCCGATCAGATGATCTCGTCTTCGTCGAACAGCGGATCGGTTTCCAGCTGCGTGGACAGATCGTCCACGGTGTCCTCGGATGCTTTCGGGCTGAGTTGCGCCAGATGGAACACCGCATCGCCTTCGTTCACCACCGGCAGGATGGCGCGGCCAATCAGGATGCCCGGGCTGGGCGCGACCAGATCGGTTTCCACGGTGCCGAAAGGGTCTGACACGGTCGCCAGCACATCGCCTTTGGCCACGGTTTCACCTTCGGCGCGGAAAGTGCGCAGCAAACCACCGGCAGGGGCGCGCAACCAAGTCGAGGCACCACAGATATAGGGCGCCACTTTGGCTTTCGCGATGCCCTTTGCCGGCAACATGCCCTTGGCGCGCATGACCCGCAGAATCCCCGCAACACCGGCCCGCACGGCCATCTCGTCAAAACGCAGGCCTTCACCAGCTTCATAAAGCAGGATTGGCGTGCCGTGTTTTGCCGCCACCGCCCGCAAAGACCCGTCGCGCAGCGGCGAGGTCAGAACCACAGGGGCGCCAAAATCAATTGCCATCTGGTGGGTAAAGGGATCGTTTGGCGAAATGCGCACCTGTGGCAGGTTGGTGCGGTGGATCGCGGCGGAATGTAGATCGATGCCGAAATCACAGCGCTGCACGACCTCGTTCAGGAATATATGTGCCAGACGGGATCCCAGTGACCCCGATGGATGGCCCGGAAAACAGCGGTTCAGGTCGCGCCGGTCGGGCAGGTACCGCGAGCGTGACAGGAACCCGAAAGAATTGACCACCGGCACGGCGAGCAGCGTGCCCCGCAGCGCCGCCAGTTGCGGGGCGCGCAGCAGGCGGCGCACGATTTCTACGCCGATGACCTCGTCCCCGTGGACCGCGGCGGTGACGCAGATGGTGGGCCCTGCGCGTTTACCGTGGTGAACCTGCACATGCAGACCTACTGGCGTGTGATCAGGCAGGATCGACACAGGCAAGGTGACAGTCTGCGCGGTGCCCGCGTCAATCGTAACGCCGGCAATCTCGAAAGGGGCGTTCGGCATCCGGCCTAGTTCCGTCCTGTGCCGTCAAAGCGGGTTGCATCGGCCGCCGCGCGCCGGATCGCGCCGGATTTATGGATGGTTTCCATAAATTCAGCTTCGGCGTCACTGTCATAGACTACACCGCCACCGGCCTGAATATAAAGGGTTTCGTCCTTGATCACAGCGGTGCGCAGGGCAATGCACATGTCCATGTCGCCACCGGCGCTGAAATAGCCGACACCGCCGCCATAGACGCCGCGCTTTTCCGGTTCCAACTCGTCGATGATTTCCATCGCGCGCACTTTAGGGGCACCAGATACTGTCCCCGCCGGCATGCCCGCGAAAAACGCATCCAGCGCATCACAGCCGTCTTTCAATTCGCCCACTACGTTGGAAACGATGTGCATCACGTGGGAATAGCGTTCGACGATGAATTCTTCGGTCGGGCGTACGGTGCCGATCTTGGCAACGCGCCCCACGTCGTTGCGACCCAGATCGAGCAGCATCAGATGTTCGGCCAGTTCTTTTTCATCCGCCAGCAGGTCCGCTTCCAGATCGCGGTCTTCTTCCGGTGTGGCACCGCGCGGGCGGGTGCCGGCGATGGGGCGAATGGTTACTTCGTTGCCAAACACGCGCACAAGGATTTCGGGGCTGGCCCCGACCACATGAAAGCCGCCGAAGTTGAAATAGAACATAAAGGGCGAGGGGTTCGTCCGCCGTAAACTGCGATACAGCGAGAAAGGCGGATGAGCGAAACCCTGCGCCCAGCGTTGGCTTGGCACCACCTGAAAAATGTCACCGGCAACGATATACTCGCGCGCTTTTTCGACAGCGGATTTGTATCCTTCACGGGTAAAGTTGCTCACGGGTTCGCCAGCTTCCACAGCTTCGCCCAGATTGCGGCTGGCACCGGGCATGGCACGTTCCAGATCGCGCACCGCATCCATCACACGTTCTGCGGCTTGTGCATAAGCGGCGCGGGCGGATTGGCCATCCGACACCCAAGCAGGCGATACAATCGTGACCTCACCTTTGACACCATCCAGAACGGCAATCACTGAGGGGCGCAGCATCATGGCATCAGGCAGGCCCAGTGGATCGGGGTTCACGTCCGGCAGATGCTCCACCAACCGGATCATGTCATACCCAAGATAGCCGAACAGGCCTGCGGCCGCTTGCGGCAGATCTTCGGGCAGGTCGATTTTGGATTCGGCGATCAGGTCGCGCAGCACGTCCAGCGGATTGCCTGCTGCATCCTCAAAGGCATCCGCGTCATACCGCGCGGCGCGGTTGATGGCCGATGTTTCACCGCGACAGCGCCAGATCAGATCGGGTTTCATGCCGATGATGGAATAGCGTCCGCGCACTTCGCCACCGGTCACTGATTCCAGCACAAAGGCGTTTTCGGCAGCACCCGTCAGCTTGATCATCAGGGAAACCGGCGTGTCCAGATCAGCCGCCAGACGGGTATAGACAATCTGGTTGCGGCCTGCAGCGTGGCCCGCCGCGAAGGCGTCAAAACCGGGGGTCAAAGCCATGGCGGTTACGGAAAGTTAACGTGGACAGCTTGCAAGGCGCGCTGGTCCACTTGGGGTTCGGCGCGGCGCACCACGTCATCTGCATAAATCGTGAACAGGTCCTGGGCCAACGCCTGATCCATCTGCGCGCGAAGCTGGCTGAGAAGCGCGATGTTCTCGGCTTCGTCGGCGGCTGGATTGATGGCATCCAGACGGACAATCACCACAGATTCGTCACCGGGCAGGACCCGGATTTCGCCGATTTCCATCTCGAAAACAGTACTCATAAAGCCGTTAGGCGTGTTGGTGATGAACGCGTTGCGCCGCTGGCCGGTCTCGATCAGCGCGTCAAGGCCTGCCGCTTCAAAGCCGACCGCGCCGCCGAGGGTGGGCACAAGCGCTTCGGCCTGCGTGCTGAGCGCTGTCACGATCCGGTCTGCCCGCAGAGCGGCACGGACGTCTTGCAGCGCATCCTCGAACGGGTTGACCCGCGCGGGCAGCTCTTCATCAAGTCGCATGGCAAAGATGCTGCCATCCTCGAGTTGCTGGATTTTTGGGAAATCGCCGCTGTTAAGCTCCCGCGCTGCTTCGCGGAAATCGGTGTAGGCGGCGATATCGTCGCTGGCCTCGGGGTGCCATGCAATGCTGCCCAGCTCCATCTTGGTTTCATCTGCCAGCTGCTCAAGCGTGGCACCACCGGCAAGCTGGTCGTCGATGTCTTGCGCACGCACTTCTACCGCACGCACCGCGCGCGCCAGCGCCAGTTCTTGCTGCAGCTCCGCGCGGGCGTCTTCAAAACTGGTGGCCTGCGCGGGCAAAATACCGTTCACGCGAAACAGGGCAGGGCCAAGCGGGCTGGCCTCGGGGCCGACGATCTCGCCGACGGCGGCGTTAAAGACGGCTTCGCCTGCAGCGTCCAGCTCAAGGCGGCTGACATCGCCAAGGTCGATATCGGCCAGTGTCAGCCCGCGTTCTTCGACCAGATTGCGAAACTGCGTGCCGCCCACTTCAAGGGCTGCCGCGGCCTGATCGGCGCTTTCCTGATCTGCAAAGACCAAACGTTCGATCAGGCGGCGTTCCGGTTGGTTATAGACATCTGCGCGTGCATCGTATTCGGCGCGCAGTTCTTCTTCGGGCACTTCGACCTCGTCGATCATCGCATCCGGCGTCAGCAGGGCATAGGTGATCATCTTGGTGTCAGGCAGCATGAATTTATCAGTGTTCTCTTCGTAATAGCTGCGCAGCTCTGCATCCGTCGGGACGGGCAGCGGGGCATCTAGGCTGTCTTCGTCCAAAAGGCTCCATGTGAAATCGCGCTGTTCGCCGACATAGTTCACAAGGGTCTCGGCGTAGGCGGCAGGCATTTTGACACCGCCCAGAACCGCGCCTTGCAGCAGGGTGCGCGCGGCTTCCTCGCGTAGGGAGGTTTCGAATTCGGCTTCGGACACACCGCCCTGTTGCAGGGCAAAACGGTACCCTTCGCGGTCGAATTCGCCGTTCACGCCCTGAAAAGAGCTGATTTGAAGGATTTCTTCACGCAGGGCTTCATCGCCGATGGAAAGGCCCAGTTCGCTGTTTTCGTGATCCAGCGCGCGGTTGCGCACAAGACGTTGCAGCACGGCGCGGTCAAGACCGATTTCCTGTGCGCGGGCGAAGGGCAGGGGCTGACCGGTTTGCTGGGAAATGGCCTGCATTTCGTTTTGCAACTGGCGGGCATAGCTGTCGACGGGGATGGATTTGCTGCCCACCGTGCCGATGCTGCGTATATTCCCGCTGAGGTTGGCCGCGCCAAAGCCGCCCAAGCCGATAAACAACAGACCCAAAAGGATCCACATGGCGATTTTGCCGATGCCGCTGCGTTGTGCCATTGGGGGGTCGTCCTTATTTCCGCTTTAGATCAGATGTCTAAGCGCTGTGTGCGTGGGGGGCAAGGGGGCGTTGACCCACCTGCTACGGGGCTTGCAGTGCTGCGAGCCGGTCGAACAGAACGCTGATGCCGGCCGCGTCGAGGTTGGCAAAGGCGATGCGCAATTGAGTGTCCCCGTCGCGCGTACCTTCGGGATAGAACATGGTGCCGGGCAGACAGAGGACCGAAGCTGATTTCACCAATGCCGGCGCAAGTTGGGCCGAGGACTGGGCGAAAGGGTGGTGCATATATGCAAAATAGCCACCAAGGCCGAGAAGCCGCCATCCTTTTGCGGTGAGCTTGGGCAGATTTTCGGTGATTGCGGCGCGACGCGCGAGGATTTCCTCGCGTTCGCCGGCCAGCCATTGTTTCAAGTTTTGCATGCCCCAGAGCGCGGCATGCTGGCCCATCTGACCGGGGCAAATGGCGACGGTGTCGAGGAATTTTTCGACTTCGGACAGGCGCTCTTCACTGGCGATCATCGCACCGACGCGGTGTCCCGTCAGGCGATACGCCTTGGAGAAAGAATAGAGGTGGATCAGCGTGTCTTGCCAGTCGGGGTCTTGAAACAGGGCATGCGGTGGACCGGAGCGGCTGTCGAAATCGCGGTAGGTTTCGTCAACGATCAGTGCGATGCCGTGTTGGCGGGCCAGATCAAAGAAGGCTTGCAACAGATCGGCGGGATATTCCACGCCGGTGGGATTATTCGGTGTGACAAGCGCAATGGCGCGGGTTTTGTCGGTGATCAGCGCGGCCGCCTGCGCGGGGTCGGGCAGCATATCGGCACCGGCGGGCAGGGCGACGCTGCGCACACCTGACATATCGAGCCACATCTTATGGTTGAAGTACCAAGGGGTGGGCAGAATGACTTCGTCGCCATCGGTACAAAGAGTTGCAATGGCCGCGGCAAAGGCCTGATTGCAGCCCGCGGTGATGCAGGTCTGCGCGGCAGAGATCTTGCCCGCGTAATGGCTGGCGGTCTGGCGGGCGAGTTCGCTGCGCAGTTCGGGCAGGCCCAGAACCGGCCCGTAAAGGTGTGCGTCGTCATTGTTCAGCGCCGCATCCGCCATCGCCTGCCGCAATTCTTGCGGGGGGGGGTCAACAGGGGCGGCTTGGGACACGTTTATCAGCGGGCGGTCGTCTGGATGCGTGATGCCGTCAAGCCAGCGGCGGGCTTCCATGACGGGGGGCGGGAATGTGGCGGCGGTACGGGATATGATCATCGGGCGGTTTCCGGTCGAGAGTGCGGACAGTATATAAGGCCAAAAAGAGGGGGCAGATGGATTAGTCTTTGCCTCTGTAGGGTTCGACATACTGTAGGGCCATGTCCCAGGGGAAAAAGATCCACGTGTCCTGACTGACGCCGGTGATAAAGGTGTCGACCTGTGGTTCGCCTTCGGGTTTGGCATAAACTGTCGCGAAATGGGCCTTCGGGTAGAGTTTGCGCACCAGTTCGAGGGTTTTGCCGCTGTCGACCAGATCGTCGACGATCAGGATGCCGGTGCCATCGCCCATGATTTCGGGATCGGGAGATTTCAGGACTTTGGCTTCGCGTCGGTCATCTGCCTTGCCGCCGCCCGAATGGTAGGAGACCACCGAGATGGTATCAACGGTGCGGATGTCGAGTTCGCGGGCCACGATCATTGCGGGGGCCATGCCACCGCGCGTAATCGCAACCACGGCTTTCCATGCGCCTGCGTCAGGGCCTTTGCCGTCAAGGCGCCACGCTAGGGCGCGGCTGTCGCGGTGGATTTGGTCCCATGAGATGTGGAAGCCTTTTTCGTGGGGCAGGCGCGTGTCGGACATGGGATTACCTTTGCAGCAGAAGTTTGAGGCCAAGCCCGCCAAGAAGCAGGGCGGCGATGCGATCAAGTAGGGGTTTCGTGCGCACATAGCGCGCGCGGGCAGCAGGCGCGCTGAGAATGAAGGCGCAAGCGGTGTAGAACAGGATTTCGAGCGTAAGATGGTTCGCGGTGATCAGGGCGATTTGCGCGGCGGAGAGGTCTGGCGGAAAGATCACCACCAGTACAGCGGCGGCAAAGAGCACCGATTTGGGATTGCCGAGGTTCACAAGCAGCCCGTCAAGAAAGGCGCGTCCCTGCGGTTTGGTCGCTGTACCGACAGGCTTGGCCGCGCCGCGCCATGTCATAACCGCGAGGTAGATCAGATAAGCGGCACCACCGGTTTTCAGCACGGCAAAGGCCCATGGGAACAAGGCAAACAGTGCATCCATGCCCAGAAGGGCCGCCAATGTCCAAAGGCTGGCCATCACCCCGAGGCCAAGGCCCGTTGCAATACCTGCCGCGCGCCCGTTTGACACGGTACTGCGCACGGCCATCAGAAAAGCGGCACCGGGGCTGAGAATGGAAACGATCAGCACGGCATTGAAGGCCGCAAGATCTGCAAGGGTCAGTGTCATTCCTTGGCCATATCGGGCGCGTCGACCGCTTTCATGCCAACCACATGATAGCCGGCATCCACATGCAGGTTTTCGCCCGTTGTGCCGCTGCCCAGATCGGACAACAGGTAAAGCGCGGATTTACCGACCTCTTCGATGGTCACGTTCCGGCGCAGGGGCGAGTTGTATTCGTTCCACTTCATAATGTAGCGGAAATCGCCAATGCCGGAGGCGGCGAGCGTCTTGATCGGACCTGCCGAAATGGCGTTGACGCGGATGCCGTCCTTGCCCAGATCTTCGGCAAGGTATTTGACCGAGGCCTCGAGTGCGGCCTTGGCAACGCCCATGACATTATAATGCGGCATGACTTTTTCGGCACCATAATAGGTGAGCGTGACAGCAGAGCCGCCGGCGTTCATCATTTTCTCGGCCCGTTGCATCACGGCGGTGAAGGAATAGACAGAGATGTCCATCGACATGGCGAAATTGCTGCGGCTGGTGTCGACGTAACGGCCGCGAAGTTCGTTTTTATCCGAGAAACCAATGGCGTGTACGACAAAGTCAATGTTGTCCCAGCGCTCTTTCAAACTATCGAATAGCGCATCAATCGAGGCTTCGTCGCCCACATCACAGGGCAGGACGATATCGCTGCCCAGCTGGGCGGCCAAGGGCACGACGCGTTTTTTCAGCGCATCACCCTGAAAGGAAAACGCCAGTTCCGCGCCGGCATCGGCAAGTTGCTTTGCGACGCCCCATGCAATGGATTTGTCGTTTGCAAGGCCCATGATCAGCCCCCGCTTGCCTTGCATCAGATCGTTCGCCATGCCGTGCCCAATTCTATTAACATTTCTACCCATTCGTTTAGGCCATTGCGCGCATGCCATCAAGAGAGCTGGACATATGCGGTTCTTGCTTTACTCAAGTGCCGGTGAAGGGCACCCGTTTCAAACGGGTAAAATAGCTTTCGGTTGTTGTGACATCGCAATTCCTGTAACGTTCAACGATACCTTTGGAATTTCTGCAGGACCTCCTGCGGGCAATAGGGCAAGAGTGCAGTATGTCTGGTAGAAGTGGTAAATTCGCGGGCGAAGACCCGTTCGAGATTGTCCGGTCCTGGCTGGCCGAGGCGGAGACATCGGAACCTAACGATCCCAATGCCATTGCCCTGTCGACCGTTGATGCCAATGGCATGCCCAATGTGCGCATGGTATTGTTGAAAGACGTCGAACAGGACGCCTTTGTTTTTTATACAAATTACGAAAGCCAGAAGGCGCAGGAACTGGATCACGCGGGCAAGGCGGCGTTTGTCTTGCACTGGAAATCGCTGCGCCGTCAAATTCGGGTGCGCGGCATCATCAGTCGCGAAGACGGGCCAAAAGCGGATGCTTATTATGCGTCGCGCGGGCTGCAAAGCCGTCTGGGGGCTTGGGCGTCACAACAATCGCGGCCTTTGAAAAGCCGCGCGGCGCTGATCGCCGAGGTTGCGAAAGTGACCGCGACCAAAGGGATCAATCCGGCCAGACCGCCATTTTGGGGCGGCTTCAGGCTTGCGCCGGTGGAGATCGAATTTTGGGCGGATGGGGATCACAGGTTGCATGACCGCTTCCAGTGGCGCAGAACCACACCCGATGACGCATGGGAGATTGAACGACTAAATCCTTAGAACGGCTACTCATTTTAGATGTGAATACCGCTGCCTGACCGTTTAAGGGCGAGGGGGCACAAGTTTATAAAGCGACGAATTTAATAGGTGCAGTGTGAAAGCAGAGATTATGGCAAGCGAAGACAGCAGACCGGCCGCGTTGGCGGAGCCGGATGCTGTTTCGGGCATTGTAAAGTGGTTTGATCCGGTCAAGGGTTTTGGCTTTGTCGTGGCTGAGACGGGCGGGCCGGATATTTTGCTGCATGTGAATGTGCTGCGAAACTTCGGGCAAAGCTCCATTGCGGATGGCACTGGCATCGAGCTGTTGGTGCAAAAGACCGATCGCGGCGTGCAGGCGACCGAGATCACGGCGATTCACCCCAGTGACATCCAGCAGAACGCCGTGCTTTCCGATATCGTGGGGCTGGACAATGACGCCCTGATGGCGGCCCCGATTGAACCGGCACGGGTCAAATGGTTCGACAAGGCCAAAGGGTTCGGCTTTGCCAATGTATTTGGCAAACCGGATGACGTATTTGTGCACATCGAGATATTGCGCCAGTCCGGTCTGTCTGATTTGCAACCGGGCGAAGCATTGGCCGTCAGGGTCATTCAGGGCAAACGGGGCCATATGGCCGGTGAGGTACAGGCGTGGGAAACGGTTCTAAACTCCGCAGATCCGCAGCAGTAATTTTAGGGTTGGGGCTGTCCCTTGTTGGAGGGATGGTCGCGGCCGAAGAATGTCGCAGCGATTCTGTATTGCTGAAGGGCGACTGGGGCAGCGCGCGATTCTCTGTCGAGGTTGCCGATGATCCGGCAGAGCAGGCGCAGGGGCTTATGCATCGTACTTCGATGCCGATGGGTGCCGGCATGTATTTCGTTAATGAACGTCCCCGCAGCACAAGTTTCTGGATGCGCAACACGCTGATTCCTTTGGACATGCTGTTTATTGATGCGCAGGGCGTGGTGAAACACATTCATCACAATGCCATCCCGCTGGATGAAACGCCGATACCGGGCGGCGATAACATTCTGACAGTGCTCGAGATCAACGGCGGCTTGGCGGCGCGACTTGGCATTAAAGTGGGTAGTTTAGTACGCCATCCGGCACATCAATCCTATGCGCCCGCCTGGCCGTGCTAAGTTTTCCTGCACGCAATGTGATTTAGGGCAGATCAGGGCTTTTCATTCGTCTGAACCTTGGCTAAAGAAGCCGCAGTCGGAGCGTGGCGCAGCCTGGTAGCGCACCTGTTTTGGGTACAGGGGGTCGGAGGTTCGAATCCTCTCGCTCCGACCACTTTCACCAGCCTTTGAATAAGTGATTTCCCTTCGGGGAAATATCGTGCGGGTCCGGGGGACCCTGTGCGGTGGGCCGCGCTGGTCTGTCCCGCCGTTAAAGCGCATCGGTCATATGTCCCCTTAACATGCGGTTAACACATCATATGGTGGTTCGCGGGTCGTGCCCCCGCTTTGGGTAGTGTGAATTTTGTGCGCTCTGGCCCGATTCGTAGGCAAGGGCGGCCTGTTATGTTGCAAATTTATGAATTCCCCAACCGGCGGCCAAAATAATTTTCGGGTCCGAACGCCGTTGATTTATCCCCCGCTGTTGTGTGGATAACTTCATGCATGACGTGAGCGAACCGCGCTAAACCTGTTGTTGCTTTAGGGTTTTTCAAACGTGCCGCGCGTAAAACTCTTGCCCGTCGATTGTGGATATTAACCAAGTGAATCGGCGCATTGTGTGTGGCGCAAATTTCGCTCCGCCGGTCAACTGAAACAAAACCGAAAATTGAAAATAAACGCGTTGACCGAACAGGGGTCGATACGTCAGGTTGTGGAGGTCGGAGATGACGCCACAACATATGGTGGTTAACGCTGAAGAGGCGCATCGAGACACGAGCGCAGGGAAACGACAGCAAAACGCGTCACAATTCTGCATGTCCCGGGCCGCATAGAGTGGCCTGGCGCATAAAATTCGTGCCTGAACCGGCGGTGAACGGGATTTGGGGGCATGCTCTGACGGGCACAGCTCTTGGTATAAATTGTTAAGACAGAGGCAGCGATTATGAAAATCGAACGTAAATTCACCAAGGCAGGCACAGACGCATACGCAGAGCTTGATTTCATTACGACCGTATCGGAAATCCGCAATCCGGACGGTTCTATTGTATTCAAGCTTGATGACGTCGAAGTACCCGCGAGCTGGAGCCAGGTTGCCAGCGATGTGATTGCGCAGAAGTATTTTCGTAAAGCCGGCGTGCCCTCTGCCGTCACCAAAGTGAAAGAAAAAGGCGTGCCTGCGTTCTTGTGGCGTTCGGTGCCTGCCGAGGGCGCGACGATGGGCGGCGAAACGTCATCCAAGCAGGTGTTTGACCGTCTGGCCGGCGCTTGGGCCTATTGGGGGTGGAAAGGTGGCTATTTCTCCACCGAAGCCGACGCGCAGGCCTATTATGACGAAATGCGCCACATGCTGGCCAGCCAGCGCGCCGCGCCGAATTCGCCGCAGTGGTTCAATACCGGTCTGCACTGGGCTTACGGCATCGACGGTCCGGCACAGGGCCACTATTACGTTGATTACAAAACCGAAAAACTGACCCGTTCCAAATCTTCCTATGAGCATCCACAGCCGCACGCCTGTTTCATCCAGTCGGTAGGTGACGATCTGGTCGGCGACGGCGGCATCATGGACCTGTGGGTGCGTGAAGCGCGTCTGTTCAAATACGGTTCCGGCACCGGCACCAACTTTTCCTCCCTGCGTGCAGCGGGCGAAAGCCTGTCAGGCGGCGGTAAATCCTCCGGTCTGATGGGTTTCCTGAAAATCGGTGACCGTGCAGCGGGCGCGATCAAATCCGGCGGTACCACCCGCCGCGCGGCCAAGATGGTCATCGTCGATGCGGACCACCCCGATATCGAAGATTTCATTAACTGGAAGGTGCTGGAAGAGCAGAAAGTGGCGTCCATCGTTGCCGGCTCAAAGATGCACGAGCAAAAGCTCAACCTGATATTTGAAGCCATCAAAGGCTGGGACGGTGCAGAGGCAGACGCTTATGATCCTGCCAAGAACGATCAGTTGAAAGCGGCGGTGCGCGAGGCAAAAAAGGTCGCGATCCCCGAAACTTACGTAAAGCGCGTGCTGGATTATGCCAAGCAGGGCCACACCAGCATCGAATTCCCGACATATGACACGGATTGGGATTCAGAGGCTTATAACTCCGTCTCCGGCCAGAACTCCAACAACTCCATCCGCGTGACAAACGGCTTCCTCACGGCTGTTGAAAAAGATGCTGACTGGGAACTGATCGACCGTGTGACAGGTCGCGTCAGCAAAACAATCCGTGCCCGTGATCTGTGGGCGCAGGTCGGCCACGCCGCATGGGCCTGTGCCGATCCGGGCATCCAGTACCACGACACCGTCAACGACTGGCACACATGCCCCGAAGATGGCGCGATCCGTGGCTCAAACCCTTGTTCCGAATATATGTTCCTTGACGACACGGCTTGTAACCTCGCGTCCATGAACCTGCTGACCTTCCTTGAGGACGGCACGTTCAACGTCGAAGACTACATGCACGCCAGCCGCCTTTGGACCGTAACGCTGGAAATCTCCGTGATGATGGCGCAGTTCCCGTCCAAGGAAATCGCACAGCGTTCGTACGACTTCCGCACCTTGGGTCTGGGTTATGCAAATATCGGCGGTCTGCTGATGAACATGGGCTACTCTTATGACAGCGACGAGGGCCGCGCACTTTGCGGGGCGCTGACAGCGATCATGACAGGCGTTGCCTATGCCACATCCGCTGAAATCGCCGGCGAGCTGGGCGCTTTCCCGGGCTACAAAAAGAACGCCGATCACATGCTGCGTGTCATGCGCAACCACCGCAACGCGGCTTACGGCAACGAAAACGGCTATGAAGAGCTGGCGATCAAGCCTGTGGCGCTGGATCACGATAACTGCCCGCAGCCGGGTCTGGTTGACGTGGCCATGTCCTGCTGGGACGAGGCGCTGAAGCTGGGTGAGGTACATGGTTACCGCAACGCCCAGACATCTGTCATCGCGCCGACGGGTACGATCGGTCTGGTTATGGACTGTGACACCACAGGCATCGAACCCGACTTCGCACTGGTGAAGTTCAAGAAACTTGCGGGCGGTGGTTACTTTAAGATCATCAACCAATCCGTTCCGGCAGCACTGGAAAAGCTCGGTTACGGCTCCGCCCAGATCGAAGAGATCGTCGGCTACGCGGTGGGCCACGGCACCATCGGCAACGCACCGGGCATCAACCACACCACGCTGATGGGCCACGGTTTTGGTCCGAACGAGCTGGCCAAGGTAGACGCCGCACTGGCGCAGGCGTTCGACATCCGCTTTGTGTTCAACCAGTGGACGCTGGGTGAGGAATTCTGCACCGGAGTTCTGGGCATCCCGGCCGAAAAGCTGAACGATCCGACATTCGATCTGCTGAAGTCTCTGGGCTTCTCCAAGGCAGACATTGACGCGGCCAACGACCACGTTTGCGGCACCATGACCCTCGAAGGGGCACCGCACCTGAAAGAAGAGCACTACAGCATCTTCGATTGTGCGAACCCCTGCGGCAAGAAGGGCAAGCGTTACCTGTCGGTCAACAGCCACATCTACATGATGGCGGCGGCGCAAAGCTTCATCTCCGGCGCGATCTCCAAGACGATCAACATGCCGAACGACGCAACCATCGAAGACTGCCAGAAAGCATACGAGCTTTCATGGTCACTGGGCATCAAGGCCAACGCGCTTTACCGTGACGGCTCCAAACTAAGCCAGCCATTGGCGGCCTCTCTGGTCGAAGACGATGATGAAGCAGCAGAAGTGCTCGAATCCGGCTCCATGCAGGAAAAAGCAACGGTGCTGGCCGAAAAGATCGTCGAAAAGATTGTGATCAAGGAAGTCATCAACCGCAGCCGCGAAAAGATGCCTCAGCGCCGCAAGGGCTATACGCAAAAGGCAAATGTTGGCGGTCACAAGGTGTACCTGCGCACCGGTGAATACGAAGACGGCAAGCTCGGTGAAATCTTCATCGACATGCACAAGGAAGGGGCGGGTTTCCGCGCCATGATGAACAACTTCGCCATCGCGGTGTCTGTTGGCCTTCAGTACGGCGTGCCGCTTGAGGAATTCGTCGATGCCTTCACCTTCACCAAGTTCGAGCCGGCAGGCATGGTGCAAGGTAACGACAGCATCAAGAACGCAACCTCGATCCTCGACTATATCTTCCGCGAGTTGGCGGTTTCCTACCTCGACCGCACCGATCTGGCACATGTGAAACCCGAAGGGGCCACATTCGACGATCTGGGCAAGGGCGAAGAAGAAGAGCACGTTGGCAACCTGTCCGAAATCTCAGAGACTGCCGCGTCGCGCTCTCTCGAGGTTCTCAAGCAGATCAGCTCCACGGGCTACCTGCGTAACCGCCCCCCACAGGAGCTTGTTTTGTTGCAAGGGGGTGTGGACGGGGTCACGTTGGCACCGGAAATCGCCAAAGGCGCGGTTGCAGTCGCCATGTCGACCAGCACCTCCGTCGCCTCGGGCACGGTTTCCTCAGGTGCTGTGTCGCTGGACGCCCGCACCAAAGCCAAGATGCAAGGCTATGAAGGCGAAGCTTGCGCCGAATGCGGCAACTACACGCTGGTGCGCAACGGCACCTGCATGAAGTGCAACACCTGCGGCGGGACGTCCGGGTGTAGCTGATGAAATTGGAGCGCTGAAAGGCGCTCCATAAGGGACGGGGTGGGGTCTCGCGCATTGCTTTGCAATACGCTGCCACCCATTCCACGCCCCGGCCCAGCCGGGACGCATTACACGGAGCGGATGCGTTCGCT
The DNA here is from genome assembly GCF_000622325.1 of Sulfitobacter geojensis. NCBI lineage: Bacteria > Pseudomonadati > Pseudomonadota > Alphaproteobacteria > Rhodobacterales > Roseobacteraceae > Sulfitobacter > Sulfitobacter geojensis. Next base: position 2,527,330 of record NZ_JASE01000005.1, on the reverse strand, counting down.
CTGGACGACGTTCAGGCCGCAGGCAAAACAAACACCGAGCGGTTAACAAATTGAGCTTGAACGGCGAAACTCAGGGAGGACTTCGGTTCTCCCTTTCTTCTTTTTACAAGGATAAGAGCTGACTCCACCTTTGAGAAGACCAAATGTTCTGTCAGAGGAGTGTGCGTTTTCTACGAAAACACCCACGTGAACGGCGAAACGAGGGAGAGCTCCGTCTCTCCCTTTCTTCTTTCCACACAACGTCAAACGCAACCGGCGCAGCGGCGGCGCAACGCTTCCCTCGGATCCTCCTCTTTTTGGCCTTAAATCCTGCGGGGAGTCGCGCTTGCGCGGCGGGGCAGAGCCCCTTCTTTTTCAGACAGGCAAGTGAATTTTGAACCGCTCGCGGATCGCCTGATCGATGGCCGGGTCAAACCGTGCCCGCGGGCGTTGCGCCAATATCGCCTCTTTGCGCAGTGTCGCATTGGCGACCAGTTCCGGCTTGCCCAGTTCATCCCATTCTTTCGGAGATGACCGGTTTCCCAGCGATGGATAGACGTGATCCAGTTCCATCCGGCTCAGG